>DASRYI010000191.1:0-30062 GCA_035687255.1 Candidatus Krumholzibacteriia bacterium
CCGGGCAGAACCACCCGGCGTGGCTCCGCGTCGTGGCGGTCGCGGATGAGGCGCGCCAGCTGCAGCAGATCCGCTTCGAACTCCGCCCCCAGGCAGGTGTCGGCGAGCGCCGGCACCAGGTGCGCACGGTGCAGCCCCGCATACAGCCCGACGAAACACACGTGCGCACGCGGGTTGACGGCGCGCACGCGCTCCGCAACGCGCGCTCCCAGACGCAGCGCGGTATGCATGGGCGTGGAGATGGCGACCAGCGGAGCATCCGCCACCTGTTCCGGGTCGAAGTCACCCACCGCGACGTCGATGATGCGGACGGAAAAACCCGCGCGCTCGAGAACGCCGGCCGGTGTCAGAACGCCCAGCGGCTCATGGCCGAGCTCGTAACACGAGACCAGCGCGACGTCGCAGGTGCTCCGGGATAGCAATGGGAGTGGCTGCACGGGTCAATTATACTGTCCCCCGGGGAGCGCGCAATCGGGAGAATCCCGCGACGCCACTCGCCGCGGGCGCCGCGTGCCGCAATTGTGTATACTGCCCATGACCGCATTGAAACCCGGAGGTAGGGATGGCCACACTGGAACTCCATCGCATACAACCCGCCCGTCTCAAGCCTGGCGTGACCGACGCCGACCTGGAAAAGGGAACCTCGTCCGAGTCACGCGCGCAGGGAAAGACCATTCGCGGCCGCGCTCTGATTTTCTGGGATCCCAAACGCCCGGGCGAAAAACTCGACGCCATTGATACCGATCAGATCACTCCCGCGCGTGACTGCGTGTCCGAGAGTCTCGACGCCCTCGACAAGAACTGGAAGGAAGGGGCGTTCCGTTTTCTGATGCCGGACTTCCGCGCGCGCGTGCACCGCGGCGAGACGTTTGTGATCGCCGGCGATCGCTTCGCCATCGGGTCGTCACGCGAGATGAGCCCGGCCGGGCTGCGCGCCATCGCCGAGGAAGTCGGCCTGGAGATGGTGATCGTGTGCGGGGACAACATGGGGGACATCTTCCGTCGCAACGCACTCAACCTCGGCCTCGACGTGGTGCAGTCGCGGGCGGCGGTTGACGACGCGCGCGACGGCGACAGCTTCGCCTACGATCCGGTCGCGCGCACGCTTGTCAACGAGACGCAGAAGAAGACCTACGAACCGGTTCCGCTCACGTCGAAGGAAGACGAAATCCGCCGCTCGGGAGGCATCTTCACCATCGGCCGGCGCGAGTTGCGTGAGGCGACGCGAACGGCGCCCGTGATCGAATGGCCCGACGCGAAGACGGCGCGTTCCATGACGACGACGGAACAGATCGTGTGGGCGCACCGCGTCGACAGAAGCAACCCGGTGGAACCCGGCCGCACGCTCCGCGTCTATGCGGACCTGCTCCCGGCGTCCGACGGCACGGCGCCCTTTGCCATTCACACCTTCAATCAGATTACCGGCGGCGACGCCATCTTCCCGCGCCAGGCAGCCGTCGCCAACGATCACTTTGTGTTCACCGGCGCGGATGCGGACGAGAAGCAGACGCGTATCGGCCGCGAGTTTGCGCACAAGCATCGCATCGAGAAGCCGTACTACGCGACACCCGGCGACGGCATCTTTCATTTCTATTTTCCGGAACAGGGGTTGATTTATCCCGGCCAGTTCATCCCGGGCGCCGATTCACACAGCCGCGCCTACGGCGCATACGGCGCCGTGGGGGTCGGTGTGGGGTCGACCACGCTCGGGTTTGGATGGTCCACCGGCTATGTGTATTTCACGCCGGCGCGCGCGCGCCGCGTGGTGTTCAGCGGAACGCTGCAACCGTGGGTCACGGGCAAGGACGTGGTGCTGCGATTGCTGGAACGCTGGGGCGCAAAACAGGCGCAGGGAATGTCCGTGGAACTGGTGGACGCCAACCACCAGTTGCCCATCGCGTACCGCAACACCATCGCCAACATGATGGCGGAAGCGGAGGCGCAGAACGGCATCTTCGCGGCGGACGAGATCACGGAGGCGTGGTTTGCCGCCAAGGGAATGAAGACGCTTCCCTATCCGCGCCTGGCGCCGGGGGAGAACGCGCGCTACGCGATCGACGAGGTGCTGGACCTGAGCGAGGTGGTCCCGATGGTGGCCCGTCCCTACAGTCCCGGCAACGCGGTTCCCGCGCAGGACATCGCGCGCGAGCGCATCACCTTCGACAAGGCCTTCATCGGCTCGTGCACCAATGGCAGTTACGACGACCTGCTGCAGGCGGCGCTGGTGGCGAAGCGTGCGGTGGAAGCCGGGTTCGCGCGGTCCACGGTTCCGCTCATCGTGTTTCCGGGATCGGGCGGTGTCAAACGCATGATCGAACAGCCGGACCAGCGCCTGGGCGGTGATTCCGTGGCCGCCGTGCTGCGTTCGCTGGGTGCCCTGATTCGCGATTCATGGTGCGGCCCGTGCTTCGGGCAGGGACCGGACGCGTTGACGCGCGGACAGCGTGCCATCACGTCGTTCAACCGGAACTGGCAGAACCGCATGGGCGTGGGTGGCGAGGGGTACCTGGCCAGCCCGGCCGTGGTGATCTCGTCGGCGCTGCTGGGGTACATGGCGCCACCGGATGAGCTCGGTATCGAGTGGAACGCGGAAGCCTTCGCCGTCTGAGCGCGTTCTCATGGAGTACCGTCATCTCGGGCACAGTGGCCTCAATGTCTCCGTGCTCTCGCTCGGTTTCTGGGTGACCTACGGGTCCCAGGTGGGTGAGGACGTCGCGCTCGAATGCATGCGCGCCGCCTTCGATGGTGGCGTGAACTTCTTCGACAACGCGGAAGCGTACGCGTCGGGGCGCGCAGAAGTGGTCATGGGCAACGTGATCCGGCGCCTGGGCTGGAAGCGTTCCGATGTGGTGCTCTCCACGAAACTGTTCTGGGGCGGCAAGGGCCCCAACGACCGCGGACTCTCGCGCAAGCACATCCTCGAGGGCATCGACGCGTCGCTGCGCCGTCTGCAGCTCGACTACGTCGATCTGCTGTTCTGTCATCGCCCCGATCCGGAAACCCCCGTCGAAGAAACCGTGCGCGCCATGAATCATGTGCTCAATCAGGGCAAGGCGCTGTACTGGGGAACCAGCGAATGGAGCGCGGACGCGTTGCGTGAAGCCTACGCAGTCGCCCAACGCGAACACCTGATCGCACCGCTGATGGAGCAGCCGCAGTACCACATGTTCCATCGCGACCGGGTCGAGAGGGAATACGCGCCGCTGTACGACGAGTACGGACTGGGGCTCACCATCTGGAGCCCGCTGGCCAGCGGGCTTTTGACGGGGAAATATGACCACGGCATGATTCCGGGAACGCGCGCCAGTCATCCGGGGATGGAATGGCTCAGGGAAGAACTGGTGGGGCCCGCGGCGAAACCGAAGGTGGCCGTCGTGAAGAAACTGAAGCCGCTTGCCGAGCGACTGGGATGCACGCGCGCACAGCTTGCGCTTGCGTGGTGCATCAAGAATCCGCACGTGAGTTCCGCCATCACCGGGGCGACGCGCGCGGAACAGATGACCGAGAATCTGGGTGCGCTCGACGTGCTTCCGAAGCTCACTGATGACGTGATGCGGGAAATAGACGCACTGCTCGCGGACGCGACACGCGCGTAATAAAAAAAAAGAATCCCGGGCGAAACCCGGGATCCTTTTCAAGCGTTCAGGAACTGAACGCCATAGTGCAGGGACCCAAACTCTATCACCAGGCCTGTACGGGTTCAAGCGTCTTTCTGCTCCCAATCGACATCCTGTTCCGCTACAATGTCTTGGCCAGTTTTCATCCAGTCGTTCCGAGGAACCCGGTGCACCTCCCGGCGGCCGCGCCTGCGTAGTTTTTGACACCTCCCGGCGACACGTGTTAATTACCGATGCACCTTGCGGTTGAGCGGCTCTCGCGCGTCCGGGTGCGGGGGAGTATCCCCATGGCGGAAAGACGAACATGAACGATCCACAGACTGTCAGCGCGCGCTCCGTCCGAGTTGCCGATCCCGACATGACCACCGATCCCGTGGCCGACGCCTACCGGCGCTGGGGGTATCTCCAGGCCAATGTTGATCCACTGCAGCGGCTCGCACCCTTCGAGCATCCGGACGTCGCGGATGCGCGTACCCGCGGTGGTGCGGAGGAAAACGCCCGCTGGCGGTCGATCTACTGCGGGTCGGTTGGTTTCGAATTCATGCACATGATGGAACGCGAGCGCGTCGAGTGGATGCGTGAGGCCATCGAAGCGGGCCCGCCCGCGGTGGATTCGCGCTGGGTGCTGTCGCGTCTGATGGAGACGGAACTGTTCGAGCGTTTCCTGCATCTGAAGTACGTGGGCACCAAGCGCTTTTCGATCGAGGGAATCGCCGGGCTGATTCCATTGCTGGATTCCATGCTGGATGCGTCCGGCGCGCTGGGCGCCGATTTCCTGTATCTCGGGATGAGTCACCGCGGGCGCCTGAACGTCATGAAGAGCATCGTCAACCTGCCCATCGAAGACATCTTTGCGGGCATCGAGGATGTGGACGCGCGCAGCCAGCTGGGCAGCGGTGACGTGAAGTATCACATCGGTGCCACCGGTCGCTATACCACCCACTCGGGCCATGACGTGGAAGTGCACCTGGCCAGCAATCCCAGCCATCTGGAGGCGGTGGATTCCGTGGTAATGGGACGCGCGCGTGCACGTCAGGAACGCTGGGGTGAAGAGGGCGTCAGACACATCCTTCCCATTACGCTGCACGGCGACGCCGCCTTCGCGGGACAGGGAATCACGTCGGAGACTCTGAATCTCGCCGACCTCGACCACTACCGCGTGGGTGGCACCATCCATGTGATCGTGAACAACTTCATCGGCTTCACCGCGGAACCGGCGGTACTGCAGAGTTCGCGTTACGCATCGGACGCGGCCCGGCGCGTGTCCATGCCCATCATTCATGTGAACGCCGAAGATCCCGAGGCCGTGTGGTGGGCGGGAAACCTGGCCGCGGCGTACCGCTACCGCTTCGGCGGTGACGTCGTCGTGGACCTGATCGGGTTTCGCCGTTACGGACACAGCGAGATCGAAGATCCCACCGTGACGCAGCCGTTGCTCTACGCAAAGATCGCGCAACATCCGCTGGCGTGGGAAATTCACGCGCAGCGTCTGGGGCTCGATGCCGCGACCATCGATGACATGAAGAAAGCGGCCAGCGCGGGTCTGAGCGAGAGCCACGAGAAGGGGCGGGCCTACGCGACGCGGCCGGTGTTCTGGAAGCTTCCCAAATTCTGGGGACGCTATCAGGGCGGAGACTACGATCCCGCCTATGAGGTGCCCACGGCGGTCGACATGGAAAAGTTGCGTGCGATCGCCGCGCGGATTACGCACGCGCCCGATGACTTTTCCGTACACCCCAAGATCGCGAAGCTGCTCAAGCAGCGTGCGGAAATGGTGTCCGGAAAACGCCGCGTCGACTGGGGGATGGCCGAAGCGCTGGCGTTCGGTTCGTTGCTCACCGAGGGCGTGGGCGTTCGCCTGACGGGCCAGGATTCGCGGCGCGGCACCTTCAACCACCGGCATGCGGCGCTCATCGACACGCGCACAGGCGCGGACTATGTTCCGCTCGAGCACATCTCGGAGGATCAGGCCCGTTTTGTCGCCGTCGACAGCCCGCTCACCGAGGCGGCGGCTCTCGGCTTCGAATACGGGTACAGCCGGGAATTTCCCGACGCGCTGGTGTTGTGGGAGGCCCAGTTCGGCGACTTTGCCAACGGCGCGCAGGTCATCATCGACCAGTTCGTGAGCGCCGGTGAGGACAAATGGAATCTGCTCTCGGGTCTCGTGATGCTGCTGCCACATGGCAGTGAGGGCCAGGGACCCGAACACTCCAGTGCGCGTCCGGAGCGCTACCTGCAGCTGGCTGCGCAGGACAACATCCAGGTGGCGCAACCGTCCACGGCGGGGAACTACTTTCACCTGCTGCGCCGCCAGATTCTCCGCACGTGGCGCAAGCCGCTGGTAGTGATGATGCCGAAGAGTACGCTGCGCGCCGAACCGGCGTGTTCACCGGTGGAAGAACTCGCGACGGGCGCCTTCCGTCCCGTGATTGGCGACGACGAAGCCCGCAATGTGCGCGGCGTCATTCTTTGCACCGGCAAGATTGCCCACGAACTGCGGGCGGAGCGCGTTGCCCGCGGCGCGATGGACCGCGCCATCGTCACCATCGAGCAGTTGTATCCGTTCCCCGCCGATGCGTTGAAGGAGGCCCTCTCCGGCTATCCGCACGATGCCAAGATCATCTGGGTTCAGGAAGAGCCCGCCAACATGGGTGCGCTCGCCTTCATCCGGCACCGGATCAAGGAAACGCTGGGGCGGCACGTGACCAGCGTCAAACGTTATGAAAGCGCCAGTCCGGCCACGGGTTCCGCGAAGGCGCATGCACTGGAGCAGAAAGCACTTCTCAAGCTTGCCTTCGCGTAGCCGGCGCGGCTGCCACCGCTGTCCGCGCCTGTGCGCGGCGGTTGCCGCCGTGCCCGGTGCTTCCTCGTGATGTCCCCTCCTTCCGCGTCGCGGAGGATTCTCTTTCCCATGGCGCGCAGTGGCTCCGATCACCCGTTTGTGTACTGTTCTTGCTCTTCCCGGTGGGGAGTTCTTCACCTGGGGAGAGGCAGCCGTCGTCATGCAATTCGGGTTCGTCGACAAGGTCAAAGGCAGCTTTTCGGCAAAGATCATTCTGCTGGTTGCCATCAGCGTGATTCTGACGTCGTTCGTGGTGGGACTGGCCACCACGCGCAGCACCGGAAAGTTTCTCACCGACCGCATGAAGGACCGCTTTCCCTCTCTGCTCACCACCACCACGACGCGCGTGCGTCTGTGGACCGAACGGGAACGTAATGATGCCGGTGAAATCGCGCGTTTCTTCGCGTTGCGCCAGGGTCTGGAGCGGCTCAAAGTGGCGCACACTGCGAAGGATCGTGTACACGCGGAAAAGGAACTCGCCCATCAGTTGCACTCGATCATCGCGGTCTACCCCGAGTTCGAGGATATCCTGCTGTTCGACGGCAACGGCGCGCTGATCGCGACGGCGCGCGGCGATGCCTCCGAGGACGCCGACGACGCATGGATTCAGCTGGGAGAACTCGGCTTTGACGAGGGCGTATCGCAGCCGGTGCCGGATGCACGCGGGTTTCACCAATGGTACTTCGTGCCCACCGGAGACAGCACCGGGGACAAGTCCACACGGCCGTGGGTTGCGGTGCGGGTCAATTTTTCGGCGCTCGACGAACTGCTGGGCGAGGTCAAACTGGGGCCGGGTGGGGACGTCTTTCTCCTCGACGGACAGGGACGGTTCGTGACTCAGCCGCGCCTGGCGTCGGAACGTCTCGTCGGGAACACCCTCATGCAGGTGCCCACACGCCAGACCGGACCGGTGACCGTCGAACGGCGCAACAGCTACCCCCGCATCGAGGGCCAGCGTGACCGCGCGGTGTTCCACAGCAAGCTGCACCTGGACCAACTGGGATGCTGGCTCGTGTACGAAGAAGACTATCAGCTTGCGATGGCGCCGGTGCTGGAGGCGTCGCGCCGCATCTGGGTGTCCGTTCTCATCGTGGGAGCGATCGCAATTCTCGCCGCCCTGCGCATCGCGCAATCCATCCTGAAACCGATCAAGGGGCTGGCACTGGGCGCGCGTCGTATCAACGAGGGGCTGGTGGGCGTCAAGATCCCGCGCGGAGCCGACGACGAAATCGGGCTCATGATCGAGACGTTCAACGAAATGGCGATGAAGATCACGCTCTCGCAGGCCGAGCTTCAGTACAAGAACAAGATGCTGAACTCGCAGAACGACCGTCTGCAGGAAATGAACGAGCGTCTGGAAAAACTGTCCGTGACCGACGGTCTCACCGGCCTGTTCAACCACCGGCATTTCTGGAACCTGATGAACACCGAGATGACGCGCGTGAACCTCAGTAACGGAAATCTTGCCCTGGTGCTGATCGACCTCGACGATTTCAAGCGCGTCAACGACAAGTTCGGTCACTCGGTGGGCGACGTGCTGCTGAAGACCATCGCGGACGTGCTGAGCGATGCCGTTCGCGACACGGACATCGTGGCGCGCTATGGCGGCGAGGAATTTGCCGTCATGCTGCCCGACACCGACGACGCCGGTGTTCAGAACGTGGCGGAGAAACTACGGGCTGCGGTGGAGACGATCCGCTTCAACGTGCCCGACACGGATATCACTCTCAAGGTGACCGTCAGCATCGGGGTGTCGGTGTTCCGGGGTAATCGTCGCGAGTTCTTCAACGCGGCCGACCGCGCCCTGTATCAGTCGAAAGCCGCGGGCAAGAACTGCGTTCACTACGCGCTGACGTAGCGCCGCGGTGCGTCAGGCGCGCGCCCGATAATGGCGCACCAGTGCCTGCGACGAGCGGTGAATCGAAACCGCGGCAACGATCTTGAAGCCGTCGCCGGGGAGGAAGGGAAGCACGCCGACCGTGAGCGCGTGACTCAGATCATGGGTGTAGAAGAGCGCCAGATGGGTGACGCCCATCGCAAGGATCAACATCTGTCCGGCTACGAAAGAGAAGACCTGCCATTCCAGGCGGTCGGAGCGGCGCAGCAATGCGCCGATCAGCCACGGCGCCACCAGAAATGACAGCAGGTAACCCCCCGACGGTCCCGCGATGACGCCGGCACCGCCCACTCCGCCCGCAAACACCGGCAGCCCCAGCAGTCCCACTCCCACGTACATGCACTGGCTCAGCGAGCCCCATCCCGCCCCGATCGATGCACCCGCCAACAGGACGAACAACGTCTGCATGGTGATGGGCACCGGCTGAATGGGGATGACGATGTGGGCGCCAAGCAGCGTGAGTCCCGCAAATCCGACGGCGAGCGCGAGCCCGGCCGCGACACGGCGGATACCGGCCGCCGGCATCCACGATGCGGCGGGCGTGGCGGGAAACGAACGGGTCGCGGTGTGGATGGACGGGTCGGTCATGATGAACCTCTGGAGCGGCACACGGGCCGCGGGCTGAACCGGGAATGTCTTATTCGGACGCGTTATGGTGGCGGGAGCCCGCCCGCATGTCAAGAGCGTTCACCGTGTCCGGCAACGCCGGCAATGCGCTCGAAGAAATCGCCACGGGACACCAGGTGCGCGCGCGGATCGATCTCCAGCAGCGCGTCGATGCGGGCGCACACGATGTCGGCATGATCGTGGATGGTTTTTGCGAACCAGGTGGGAACGCCGTCGTGGTGCAGAGCGCCGGCCCACGGCGAGTCATCGGGCGCCGACGTCAGTTCGGCGACCACATGTGCGGTTTTCCACCCGCGGCGGCGTGCCGGGGCGATGTCGGCGCGGGCATTGTCCCCGGCGTAGAGAATGCGCGACGGGGGAACTCCCAGACGCTTTTCCACCAGCGATGCATGCCCGTCATCGAGAAAGCGTCCTTGCATGACGGCGCGCTGGCCGTCGGCGTGCGCAGGATCGAAGAAACGCGGTTTGTGCGCATCCGTCACCACCAGATCAAACAACGATGTCCAGCCGGGTCCCAGTACGTGCTCGAGTACGCGCCCCGCGAAGTCGGGATCGGAATTGGTGACCACGAATGTGCGCTTGCCGGCCCGCCGCCATCGTTCCACACCCGGTCCCACGTCACCGGCCGGCGCAACGAAACGACGCAGATCCTGCGCGACCAGCTGCTTCAGTTCACCGCGTGTGTGTGACGCGTCCAGCGAGGTGCGGATGTCGCGCAGAAGCCGCGCATCGTCACCATCCGGACGGCCTCCGGCCAGCATCGAGAAGAACCACAGCGTGGGCGCGTCGAAAGGCGAATTGACGTGCCACGTCGCCGTCTCGTCGGCGGGGTCATGGTGTGCATAGTGCGCGCGGATCGCGTCGTCGCTCAGCCACCGGGGCCCGCGCCGCGCCAGACGAACCCGCCCGTCCGACGCGATCTTGATCACGCCGCCGTGGCGCAGATCCATGGAGAGTCCGCGCGCACCGGCCTGGATCCGCTCTGCGGGCAGCTCGGCGGCGGCATAGCCGGCGGCGTTCAGCCGGGGGACCGTCTCGCGCGCGGCCAGCAGATTCACCGCGGCGTCGTCGTTCAGTGCCAGCGTGTGATCGACGGAGGTGATGGGGTGCAAGATGTGAACGGCCGGCTGATTCATGGGTGTGGAACGTTAACTGTTGAACAAAACGTCGTCAAATCGCGTAACGTGAAAACTTGCACAATCATATCTCACAATTGACCCTTGCATTTCAGGTATGTTCGGACTACCTATACGTCAGACGATGCGATATGATCGTTTAAGGCGCTAAGGGCAATTGCAGGGAACCTTTTACTGGGCGACGCCGGGGCGACGCAGGAGTATGGCATGAACCCCAAGTTTTTCACCGTGGAGGAAGCCAACGCCCTCACCGGCTTTCTGGAAAACGCGCTGGAGAGGATCCGGCGCAACCGGCAGCGGTATCTATGGTTGCTGGAGGAGGTCGCAATCCTCAAGCTGATTGTGGAGTGCGGAGCCGACGAGGTCAACCGCGACTCCGTCGATCTCGACGACAAGACGCAGGAAATCAAGACCGTGGAAGCGGAAATTGACCGCGCCCGTGCGTCGATTCGCGATTCGGGATGCATCCTCAAGGACGAGGAGAAAGGCATGGTGGATTTCTTCTCCATTCAGAACAACACCGTGGTCTATCTCTCGTGGAAGAAGGGTGAAGAAGCGGTGCGTTACTGGCGTTCCATCCGCGACGCGGATTCGAGCGTGCGACGTCCCCTGGAAGGATCCCCGTCGGCGTAAGCAGACGCAGGATTGGCCAGAAGAGAGCGCCGTCCGGCTGGAGCCGGACGGCGTTTTCTTTTACGCCTAGAGAACCGTGTAGTTGGGACCCTGTCCGCCCTCGGGTGGCGTCCATCGGATGTTGTCCAGCGGGCACTTGATGTCGCAGGTCTGACAGTGCACGCAGTTGGCAAAGTTGATCTGCAGGCGCAGTGCGCCGCCGTCGGCCGCGACCATTTCATAGACGTTGGCCGGGCAGAAGCGGTTGCAGGGGTAGCGGAACTTGGATACGCACACGTCATAGCAGAGGTCGGTGTTCGGCACCTTGAGATGCGAAGGCTGGTCCTCCCCGTGCATGGTGCCGGAGAGATACACGTTGGCCACTTTGTCCAGGAAGCGGGTGCCGTCGTACTGGCGCGGCCCGGGGAGTTCGCGGTCGACCGCGTAGTACTCGGCCACGCTCTTCATGTCGTAGCGTTCTTCGTGACGGTGTGCGACACCCATCAGGTCCGCGCCGTTGGTCATCTGTTGGATGCCCAGGTGGAAGAAGGCGCGCGGCAACCCCAGCGAGAGCGCCTGGTGGAAGTGCCGGACCTTGTACATCTGCTTCCCGATGTAGCTGGCGCGCACGGCGTCTTCGTACGGCGCGAGCGCGCTCGCGGAAAAATCGCCCGTCAGCAGGGAGCGGAACAGTGTCTCCGCCGCCAGCATGCCCGACTTGATGGCCAGGTGAACGCCCTTGAGCCGCGCCATGTCGACCATTGACGCCGCCTCGCCGATGAGCAGCGCTCCCTCGGTGTACAGGCGCGGCATGGAGTAGTAGCCGCCCGCGCTGATCACTTTGGCGCCGTAGTAGGCGCTCTTTCCACCCTCGATCAGTTTCGAGACCAGCGGATGCTCTTTGAACTGCTGGAGCTGTTCGTGCGGATTGAGAAACGGGTCGCGGTAGTCGAGCGGTGTTACCAGCCCGACGGCCAGCAGGTTGTTGGCCATGGTGTAGATGAACGTCCCACCCACGTTGTCGGCGCGGAACGGATATCCCATGGTGTGAATCACGCGACCGACGTCGGTGCGTCCCGGCGGGAGTTCGAATACTTCCTTGATCCCGGTTTCGAACACCTGCGGTGAGCGGTCCTTGAGGAGCGCATGCTTTGCGATGAGCTGCTTGGACAGGTACCCCCGGGGCCCGTCGCCGAACACGGTCACTCTTGCGCGCAGGTCGATTCCGGCTTCGAAGTTGGCTTTGCGCTCGCCGTGCTTGTCGATGCCCTTGTCGCCGGTGCGCACACCGGTCACCGCGCCGTTGTCTTCCAGAATCTCGACGCCGGCGAAACCGGGGAAGATGTTCACTCCGGCCGCCTCCACCAGCCCGCCCAGCCAGCGATTGAACCGGGCCAGCGAGATGATGACATTCCCGTGGTTCTGGAACGGAGGCGGGGTCACCGGAAAGCGCAGCGCGCGGCTCCGCGTCAGGAAGTACACGTCCTCGGCTTCGACGGTGTGTTCGATGGGGCACCCGGCCTCGCGATAGTCCGGAATCAACTCGGCGATGGCCTGCGGGTCCATGACCGCCCCGGAAAGCGAATGCGCTCCCACTTCGCTGCCTTTCTCGATGACCGCGATCATGGGCTCGAGTTTCGATCCCTCGCCGGTCTGCGATACGCGTTCGTTGTGGGCGTTTACCAGGCGCTGCAGATGGAGTGCGCCCGCCAGGGATGCGGCGCCGGCGCCTACGAACAGCACGTCGACTTCGAGCACTTCACGTGAGTCGGTCATCTCTCCTCCTGAACCGGGTTCCTTGCGACGGGGCCATCATACGTCGAACGCGGGACCCCGGTCAAAGCGTAAGCGGCGAAATGCCTTGACATTGGCCCGTACCTTGGGCACCTTAATGCGCGATCATTCACCCATTGCGCCGGCCCACGGCGACGGAGCAGAGCATGGCAACACGGGTCGTTACCACCCCCCTGAAGGCAAAATCCCCGCTGCGCGAGCGAACCTATCTCGCAGAGGTTCTGCGTGGAATGGGGATCACCATCACGCACTTCCTCAAGAATCTGGCGGATCTGCGCAGGGACCGCGTGGGAATGACGTATCAGTGGCCGGAACAGCCGACGCCGCTTCCGCCGACGCTGCGCGGTGAGCACCGCCTGATGCAGCGTCCCGACGGGACACCGCGCTGCGTGGCCTGCAACTGCTGTGCGACGGCGTGTCCCGCCTACTGCATCGAGATCACGGGTGCGGATACGGGCCACGACGGCGTGGAAAAGTACCCGGTGGCCTTCGACATCGACATTCTGCAGTGTGTGTACTGCGGGCTGTGCGTGGAGGCGTGCCCGTGCGACGCCATCCGCATGGACACGGGGAAGATCACGGCGGCGTATTTCGAGGGGCCGGTCAAGATACTCAACATCGACTACCTGCTGCACAACCATCCCGAGGGCAAGAGCCCCGTCAGCGACGCGATCTACTGATCGCGGTGCGCTGATCGCAACACTCCTCACACCTCGTCAGGAAATATCTTCCCGGGATTGAGCACGCCTTCGGGATCGAGGGCCTGCTTGATGGCGCGCATGGCGGCCAGTTCCGAGGGCGCGAGGGCAATGGGAAGGTAGCCCTTCTGCACGTATCCGATGCCGTGCTCGCCCGAAATCATCCCGCCCAGCGACACGGTCAGTTCGAAGATCTCCCGGATCATGGGAATCAACCCGGTGGTCCAGGCCTCGTCGCTCATGTCCATCTTGAGAATGTTGACGTGCAGGTTGCCGTCACCCGCATGACCGTAGCACACCGTGCGAATGCCGTGCCGCTGTGCGATCTCCTTCACACCGAGCAGCAGCGCCACCAGGTTGGCGCGCGGCACCACCGTGTCTTCTTCCTTGTAGACCGACTCCGATTTCACGGCGATGCCCAGCGCGCGGCGCAGCGTCCACAGCTCTCCCATGCGGGTGGGCGTATCCGCTGCCAGGACGTCGGTCGCTCCCTGCTCCAGCGCGATCTCGGTGATACGTTCGGCGTCGCGCTGCATCATGTCCGCGTCGTTGCCGTCGATCTCGATGAGAAGCTGCGCCGCCGCACCGGCATTGGGAAATGGCTTGCCGAGGTGGCGCTCGGCAATTTCAATGGCGTCGCGCTCCATGAATTCGAGCGCGGACGGCGTAATACCAGCCAGCATGATGGCGGGAACCGTACGCGCGCACGCTTCCAGCGACGCAAACGGAATCAGCAGCAGCATGCGATGGCGGGGCAGCGGCAGCAACCGGAAGTAGATCTTGGTGATGATGCCCAGCGTTCCCTCGGATCCGATCAGGAGCTGGGTCAGGTTGTAACCGGTCACGTTCTTGAGGAGCTTGCCGCCGTGCCGGATGATCTCCCCCGTCGGCAACACCGCCTCGACGCCGGTGACGAAATCCTTGGTGACGCCGTACTTCACCGCGCGCGGTCCGCCCGAACACTCGGCGAGGTTTCCTCCCAGAAAGCAGCTGCCGCGGCTCGCGGGATCGGGGGGATAGAACAGCCCCTCGGCTTCGACGGCCTCCTGGAACACCTGCGTGATGACACCCGGTTCCACGACCGCCATCAGGTTGGTGGTATCGATTTCCAGAATACGATCGAGGGCGCGCGTGGAAAGCACGATTCCGCCGCGCACCGGCAGGGCGCCGCCCGAGAGTCCCGTGCCGGCTCCCCGGGGCGTGACGGGAACGTGGTGGGTATTGGCCAGGCGCATCACGGCCGCGACCGCGTGCGTGTCGCGCGGGGTGACCACCACCTCGGGGGCGAACACCAGATCTTCGGTCTCGTCCGAAGAACAGATTTCCAGCGTGTCGGGATCCGCGTGGACGCACTCGTTCCCGACTGCGTGTTGCAGAGCGGTAACGAGCTCGGGTGTAACGGGCTGAAACGTCATGCCGTGAACGGGGAATCCCCGGCTCCGCCGTTGCCGGCGGTTCGCAGTATGCAGTCAGAGCGGATCAACGCGTGTCGCGGCTACTTGCGATCTCGGAACAGGATCACGCTGTCTTCGGTGTCGACGATCCACAGCCTGCCGGAGGGATCGAGCGCAATTCCGTAGGGATGCGTGAGCCGGATCGAGTGTGCGCCTTTGCCGTTCTGCGCCAGCACTTCGCTGGGCGAGAGCGGGGAAGAACCCTCCGGGCGCGGTACGCCGACCACAGTATAGATGGTCCCGTTGGAATCCACCATGCGAACCACGTGGTTGTCGGTGTCGGCGATATACACGTTGTCGTTGTTGTCGATGGCGATGTCGCGGGGCTGGCGGAGCAGCGCGGCGGTGGCCGGACCCCCGTCGCCCGCGTATCCGGGCGACAGCCCCACGCCCGCAAACTGGTGAATGATTCCGTTGGTGTCCACGTAGCGGATACAGTTGTTCTGCGTATCCGCGATGAAGAGGTTGCCGTGCCGGTCGTAGGCGACCCGGCCGCTGGGCGACGCAATCTGTCCGCGGTTGAAACTGAGCCTGGCCTGCGTGGCCGGTCCCTCGTTGCCGGTGAATCCAAACTGGTACTGGAGGGCGTTGTTGACGAGGACCGGCGGGATTCCCGCGATCGTCACAATCGTTCCATCATCTTCGATGCGGCGGATGATCATGTTGCCCTGGTCGCAGAACACGACGCGTCCCTGGGGATCGATCGCCACGCTCACCGGAAGATCGACGTAGGCGTCGACGGCGGGCTGATTGTCACCGTTATAACTGCGTGCGCCGTTGCCGCAGATGCGGTTCATCAACCCCGTCGTGGGATCGATGATGAACAACTCCGAGTTGTGCCACGCGCACATCACCATCCTGCCGTCGGGCAGGAAGGCAAGGTCGGTGGGGTGGTTGAGCTTGGCGTCGGCGGCCACGATATCCGTGCAGGTAGTGGGCGACGCGACACACGGATCACCGAAATCGCCGTCCGCCACGCCCGCAATCAGCCGCGTGGTATCCGCATCCGCCATGACTTCCAGGATGCGATGGTTGTTCCAGTCGACGATGAAGGGGGCGTCGTCGGGGCTGAACACGACATCCTGAGGCGAATACAGCCGGGTGTCGCGCGGCGCCAGGCCCAGCTGGCCGTAACCCGGTGCGCCGGTTCCCGCGTAGATGTACACCGGAGGGCCGGAGTTGTCGGCGGGCGCGGCGGGATTGCTCGATCCGCCGCATCCCGCCGCCAGCAGAATCCAGATGCATGCACCCGCCAGGACGCTGCGGGAAATTCCAGGTGACATGGGGCGTTGCTCCTCAGTTGTGCATCTTCACGCGACGGATGCGCTGGTTGTAGGTATCCGCGATGTACAGATCGCCGCCGGCATCGAAGCCCAGGCCATAGGGCCAGTTGAGCTGCGCCGCCGTGGCCGGTCCGCCATCGCCGGAGTATCCCCGCTTGCCGTTTCCGGCCACGGTGGTGATGACGTTGTTCACGAAGTCGACCGCGCGAATGCGGTTGTTGTACAGATCCGCAATGTACAGGCGTCCGTCCGGCCCGAATGCAATGTCGAGCGGGGTGTCGAATGACGCCTGCAGGGGATCGCCGCCGTCGCCGCCATAGCCTTCCACACCGTTGCCCGCGACCGTCGTGATCACGTTGGCCGTGAAATCCACGCGGCGAATCCGGTGGTTCAGCGAATCCGCAATGTAGAGACGCCCCTGGTCGTCGAGCGCAACCCCTCCGCCCGGCGGATTGGGATTGGGCCCGGTCGGCTGGCTGAGCATGGCCTCGGTGGGCGGGCCGCCGTCGCCGGAGAAACTCCCCGGGGGAAAATAGTTGGAGTCGTTCGGGTCGCACTGCGGGGTCGACACTACCGTGGAAACGACGCCGCTGGGATCGATCTTGCGAATGCACTGGTTGCGCTGGTCGTTGATGTACAGCGAGCCGTCGGGTGCTTCGACCGCGTGCGGCGGCTGGCTGAACAGCACGTTCGGGTCGGACGCCAGAAGTCCGTCGCCCGTGCATCCCGGGCCGCGTCCCGCCAGCACCATGATGTTTCCCGTGGCCGGGTCCCACTCGCGCAACTTGTGATTGTGCCAGCACACGACGAGCAGCTTGCCGCTCTTGCGCTCGAGGACCTGGGTGGGATGGTTGAGCCCGCAGTCGGTTCCCGGGGCGCCGGGCGCGACCAGGTCGGTTTCGGGCGGATACGGTCCGTCGCCCGGAATCTGGATGCCGATCACGGTGTGGAAACGGTCGGAGCTGTCGAGCTTGCGAATCCGGTGATTGTTCCAGTCGGAAACGTAGACACCGATCGTGGGCGTGAACTCGATGTCCATCGGCCAGTAGAACTCGGTGTGCAGCCGGTCGTGCCCGTCGCCGTCAAAACCGGCATTGCCGGTTCCCGCCCAGGTGGTGATGTCACCCACGGCGAGGGTATCGGGGCCGGGAGGCGGACCGCCGGATACCGGCGGCGCCGTGGAATCATTGGAACAACCCGAGCCGGCCACGCCATAGAACAGGATCGCGGCGACGACGGGCAGCCTGAATTTCATGCTGGATACCGGCCTGAAGGGAACGGAAACGCGGGGCAATTCGCTGCCAATTGAGACAATTATTGTATCATCGATTCGACAACAGCGTCAACGTGGCGGCCGTGCTCAGGACCGGATCTTGACCGTGCCCGTCATGCCGACACTCAGGTGCGGACGACAGAAATAGTGCACCGTGGTGCCGGCGAGAGTCGAGTCCGCGAAGCGATAGCCGAAAGTGCCGCTGTGCTGGAGCGGTGAATCGAACAACTTGTCGGCGTCCGGGGGATCGGTGGGGGACGTCCCCTGGGTGACCGTGTGGTCGTGCGTGCCCTCCCAACGCCACGTGACGCTGTCGCCCAGGGAGATGGTGATATTGGCGGGCGAGAACTGGTTGTCCACGACGTGGACGATGCCGTTGTATTGCTGATTGGTGGGAGGGGCGGTGGAACTGTTTCCGCCGCAGGCGGCGAGCATGAGTGCGAGACTGACCGTGATAACAACGGCGGGCAGGATGCGCGTTGCGGCCCGATTCATTGCGTCCTCCATCTGGTTCGGTCCGGCCAATATAGCGGTGAATCCGTGGGGGTGCAAGCGTGCGGGACAAACGGCAAAGAGATGTGGAAGTCCAGCACAGAGGATGTATACTGGGTTGCGGCCGCGACGCCTCTGTGTTCAGGGGCGTCAACTCATATCTGGAGAATGCCCGCGTTCTCACGAGACGTCCCTGTCGCGGCGGGCAGTAACGAGGAGGAATCATCCCCATGTCACGGCGAAAGATTGCATTGATTGGCGGCGGACAGATCGGCGGCACGCTGGCGCTGCTGGCCGCACAGAAGGAACTGGGTGACGTCGTTCTGTACGACGTCGTGGAGGGCATGCCCCAGGGCAAGGCGCTCGATATCATGGAGTCGCGCCCGGTGGACGGTTACACCGTCGATCTTCGGGGCACCAACGATTACAAAGACCTGGAGGGAGCGAGTGTTGTCATCGTGACCGCCGGCTTCCCGCGCAAACCGGGAATGAGCCGGGACGACCTGCTCAACAAGAACATCGAGATCATGAAGGACGTCGCGGGCAACGTGAAGAAGCACTGCCCGAATGCGTTCGTGATCGTGATTTCCAATCCGCTCGACGCCATGGTCTACGTGATGAAGAAGATCACGGGGTTCCCGCGCGAGCGCGTGGTGGGCATGGCCGGCGTGCTGGATTCGTCGCGTCTGCGCTGTTTTCTGGCCATGGAAATGGGCGTGAGCGTTCAGGATGTGACGGCCTTCGTGCTGGGCGGACACGGCGACGACATGGTCCCGCTGCCGCGGCTGTGCACGGTGGCCGGCATCCCGGTGCCCGAACTGCTCGACCAGCAGGCCATCGATCGCATCGTGAAGCGCACGCGCTTCGCGGGCGGCGAAATTGTGGAGCTCCTGAAGACGGGAAGTGCGTTCTACTCTCCCGCGGCGGCGGCCATTGCCATGGCCGAGTCGTACCTCAAGGACAAGAAGCGCGTTCTGGCGTGCGCCGCGTATCTCAACGGCGAATACGGTGTGGACGGGCTGTATGTGGGCGTGCCGGTGGTCATTGGAGCCGGTGGTGTGGAGCGCGTGATGGAGATTCGTCTGTCTCCCGACGAGCGCAAGATGTTCGATGCGTCCGTCCAGCATGTGCGTGATCTTGTGAAGGGAATTGCGTTGTAGGTATTTCACACACCCCTGCGTTCATTTCGGAGGTTGCCAATCATGAGACAAGGTGTCGTTCTGGCTGTGTTGATGGCGGCGTCAATGGCGTGCGCGACCGCGCATGCGCGTGACGACCAGATCAATCCGGCCGATATCGAACGCGTGGCCCAGCGTTTCTACATGATGCAGACCACCGGAACGCCGGGGCAACCCGACTACCGGCTGCTTTACTGCGACCAGGCCGGGCACCTGCACGTGGAGAAGATCGAGGATGGCGCGCTGGTCCCCGACTGGGAATCGACCACGCTGGGATCGCGCGCCACATCCCTCTTCGTCACGGACCTGTACGGCGACGGCAAGCAGAAGATCGTGTTGAGCACCATCGCGGGGCGGGTGCTCATCTACGATATGGCAACCTATCAGCTGGAGTGGGAAAACCTGCAACTGCGCTACAACCGGATCGATTTCATGGCGCCTGCCAACCTGGACAACGATCCCCAGGAGGAGGTTGTGATCCTGGCCGACGATCATCTCTACATATTCGACGGCTACAATCGCAACATTCAGTGGAGCAGCACGGTTGCCATGCCGGCCACGTACCTCGCGATTGGCAACGTGGACGACGACCCGCAGCTGGAGATCGTCCTGAACAGCGGCAAGATCATCGACAGCCGGTTCTACAACATTCAGTTTCAGACCGACAAGCCGTTCGGCGACCGCATCGAACTCCTCGATATCACCGGCGACGGTTATAACGATGTGGTGGGCGAGTTCACCGATCGCTCATTGAAGGTGTTCGACGTGTGGAGAACGCGCGAAGTCTGGTAAGCGGCGGCCGGGTCAGTCGCGGCGCTGAAAGTCGATACGGACCTCGGTCCACATGGTGACGGGGACGCCGCCCTGGCGTCCCGGTTCGAAGCGGATGTGTCGCGCGGCCGCCAGCGCGGCCTCCGCGCACGCCGGCAGCACGTCCGACGGAACCACCTGTGCATCCTGCACGCGCCCGTTCTCCGAAACCCGGATGCGAACACTCACGCTCTGCCCGATACACTGCTTGAGCTGCCGTGTCTCCGGCCAGGTGATCTCGATGGGACGGGGTGGCACCGGTCCGACGGCCGTGGAGGACGCAATGTCGTGCGGTCCTGCCTCCTGGTTGAGAAGGTCGTCCACTCCCAGGTCGGGTTTCCTGTCGGGTTGTTTTCGTTCCGGCCGGACGCGCGTGGTGTCGCGCGCCGCCGGGGGAGGTGGGGGTGGCGGTGAGACGTCGATGACGCCGGATGCGTCCGTTTCCGGGTCGATATGAATCGAGACGACCGCGTCGGGAGCGGTGCGCATCGGGACAGCGGTGGAGTCGCCGGCCGACGTCGCCCATTCCCGGCGGAACAGAGAGTCCACTCCGGTCCTGCGCGCCGCGAATGCCAGCAGAAGCAGGGCGACCACGCAGGCCGCGAAAATGATCCGGCGTGCATGCGTCACGGGCGCCGCTCCCGCAATGTTGGGCTGGCCGTGATGGTGCCTGCGCGGTAAGGTTCATGCACCGTGCCCACGAATGTCACCATTCCCAATCTTCTCACGGTTGTGCGCATTGTCCTCGCCGCACTGGGGGCGTGGCTGGGTCCGGTGTCGGGTGGGGACGGTGGCGCGGTATGGGTGTTGATCGTGGCGGCCGTGCTGGATGCGTTCGACGGGTGGTACGCGCGTGCCTTCTCGCAGTCGACCAGTCTCGGCAAGCACCTCGATCCCTTCGCCGACAAGGTACTGGTGACCGTGATCCTGGTATGGGTGGGCATGGATGCGGCCTCGGCGGTTGTGTGGTCGCTGATCGGCGTCGCACTGGCCCGGGAAGCGGCCATGACGCTGTTGCGCATGCACAGCGCCCGGCGCCGGCGCCGGCTGATTCCCGCCAGCCGGCTGGGGCGATTGAAGATGTTTCTGCAGTGCACGGGCGGTCTGACCATCCTCGGGGTAACCCACATGCTGGGACGACAGGTTCCGGCCGGGGTAGTTGCGGCCGCGCTGGCTGGCATGCTGGCGGTTTCGCTGGCGGCCATGGTGGGGTACCTAAAAGCAAAGGGGTCTGCCGCCGACCACGAACAGACCCACTTTGCGCTACGCTCACCTGGTTAGGCTGGTAGCAACAGCAAACGTAGTTAAGCAGTTGCAGATTGTCAAGGTGCGGCTCGCCCGTTATCTTTGCGACAGTGATCAATCGCATGTGGATCCAGTGCTTTTTCCGGCGATTTACGGCTGGAACGGTATCCGTTTGTCTTCTGGGCGCGGGCTTTCCCGCGGCAGCGGTTACGCCGTCGCCCGCCCATCCAAACACCCGTGTGCAGGTAGCCGCACAACCCGGTCCCGCCCCTGCTCCCGCCGGCGACCATTTTCTTCGGGATGCGGTTCCGGTCACCGTGGCCTCGCTCGATCCTCCCGACACCACCGACGATGACTTCGTTCTGCCCGAAGAAAAGAAGAACAAGAACCTCGCGCGTGAAATCGCCGTGTTCGTGGTGGCATCCGCGTTCATCGCCTTCTTCATCGTCAAGGTGTTCATCGAGAAAGACAATCCATCACCGCCTCCTCCCACCAACGGCAAGCCCATCACGCCGCCGCAGTGAGTGAAGCGCCTAGCGGCGCCCGACTGCCGGCAGCTCCACGGTGAGCGAGGTGTGGCTCGTGGCGTGCCGTCCGGAATTGAGATCCAGCACTTCTACCAGCAGGTCATACACACCCGCGTCGAGTGCGCTGATGTCGATGGCGAGGTATTCGTTGGCCCGGTGGCTGTTGCCCTCGCGCTGGAAGGACTGCGAGATGACGGGATCGCTATCGCCAAAACCGAGTACTCCCGCGGCCGTGTGGAACCAGTCTTTCCACGCGGGTGTGTCTCCGGCGTGACCGGGGAAGATGCTGTAGCGGATCTCGAACGCCGACATTCCTTCGATCGTCGTCAGGCCGTACACCTCGACATAGCTGCGCACCGGATCGTCGGCGCGGTACATGTGACCGGTGTGCGGGCGCATGCGCTGTCCGCCCCGGTCGATGGCCCCGGACGAATTGCGCCCGCTGTCGGTCACGTCGTCGTACAGGAGCACGTCACTGAGCATGAGCCCGTCGCCCGCAAACCGGCCCGCGTCGGCGTCGCCGCGCGCCAGCGCGAACATGCGCGAGTGTTCGTCCTGCAGACACCATGCCACCCGGTACTCGCCGAACGGGACCGAGGCGCGCCGCACGAAGTCGATGTCGCGGCGTCCGGCGTCGGCATGCACGGGAAGCTGCGACGTCCATAACGTGTCCGAGTAACTCCCCTCGCGTTTCCATGAGGAATTGAAGTAGGCCCCGCGCATCATGTAGCGGTTGGTCGACGCCGGCAGGGCGTAGGCCTCGACGGAATCGGCGTCGATGCGCATCCCGGTATAGAGCGAGGCGTGCAGATCGTCGTCGCGGAACACGGTCACGTCGAGCAGGCCCGTGAGCCGCGCGCGTGTGAACGGCAGCGTGGAAACTTCGCCTTCGTGGCGCATGTTGTGCAGCACGTAGTCGTCGTCATAGGGAATGCGCGGGTCACCGTTCAAGAACTCGTCCACGAACAGGAACTGGCGGAATTCGCTGCCGCGGGCGTATGACCACGTTTCCACGTGGCCGTCCTGCCCCTTTCCCAGTGAATGCTCGATGGTCAGGGGACGCCCGTACTTGATGAAGGTTTCACCGCGATCACACTGCCACCCGCGGCGTCCTGTCCAGGCGTTGGAGAAGAGCATGTCGGACACGAAGACGCGGTAGATGTGCTCGATCTGCCGCTCGTTGACGGGTGTAGTCGGGTCGGGGTCCGCGCCGATCCAGTACGCGCGGCGCACCACGTCGCGCGCCGAAAGCGGCGCGTCCTCGTACTTGCTGATCATCTCCGCCGAAAGCACGGAGGTGAGACTCTGGTAGGCCTCGCGCTCCGCCGGCGGCAGCAGCGAGAGGCCGCGGTCGAAATAACGTCCGCACACGTCGTACTGTCCCGCGTCGAAGGCCAGCGTACCGCGATACAATTGAAAACTCGCGTCATTGGGGTAGCGCGCCAGCATCTGGTCGGCTTCGCGCACCGACGTGTCGGCGAGCGCGTAGCGCGCGTACAGGTAGAGTCGTGCGGCGTCCACGTTGGTGGTGTCGCAGGTCCAGGCGGTGCGCAACTGGCGGCGCGCGACATCCAGATCGTCGGTGTAGGCGTTCTGGCGTTTCCAGTTGCGGTAGTGGTACAGGCCCATCAGATAATAGGCGTCACAGCGCGAGGGATCGACATCGAGTGCGCGCTGCAGGCATCCCATGGCGTCGGGAAAGAAGCGCTGGGCGAAGTACGTCCGTCCGAGTTCAATGAGCACGTCCGGGTCCCGGGGAAACCACAGGCGCGCATCCTCGAGCACATGCTGCGACCGCAGGCGCGCATCGATGGTCCCGCGCAAGCGCCACAATCGGCCCAGCAGAATGCTGGCGCGCGGATCGGTGTGGTCGTCGAGATGGGAATGTTCGAGCAGGGTGATGGCACCGGTAGTATCCCCCGCGGCCAGCAGGGTGTTGGCGCGTGCCACCGAATCCGCCGGGTCACGGGTGCCGCGCGCACGTGTGAGTGTCACAACGCACAGCACGAGGAGAAGAACGATGGAAGCAAGGCGCGCCACGTCGGAGAATATAGGCTGGCAGCGCCCTGGATAGAAGCGCGCAGTTGCCCCCAACGCAAAACGGCGCGAAGGCTTCCGCCTCCGCGCCGTTCCGCCGCGTTCGCCCCTGTGCTAGATATCCATCGGGTTGCCGATGGGATCTTCTTTGCCCCGGAACGATACTTTGAGAGCTGCCGTCGGTTCCGTCGTGAGGATCTTGAAGGCCATCGAGTTTCCGCCCTTTACGGGATTCTCGCCGGTCATGAACATCACGTGGTTTCCAGAAGCAACGCCAACCCAGCCCTTGGGCGCGCGCACATCGTCGATGGCGGCGCCGGAGATGGTGACGGCATACACTTCGTCGGTCGAGGAGACGGTAACGGCAAGCGTGGTGATGCCATCACTTTCTCCCTTCACGGCTTTGGTCGCGGTCGGGCCGGCCGCCCACGCGGGAGCGGCGGCGACGAACAACGCGACAAGAACGAGGATGGAGCGTTTCATAGAGGATCGACCCCCTTTGATGCGAATACACGAGCTGCAGAACGTGGTCGTCCATGCGAACTCGCCCGCAAACACTCGGACCGGTCCGGGGCGGTGCACCGTTCCCCCGGGAATCCGATGGCGTGCGGGCGTCTGTTTTAGTGCTTCAAGTGTATCACAGCCGGTCCGGCGGTGTCGAGATGGGTGGCGTCCTTACGCCAACTTCCGGTTCCGGCTTATTGCTTGTGGGATCGGAGCCGGCGCGCGTATCATCGCCTCTCCCGACGCAACGGAGGCAATTTGATGATGGCTCGATGGATACGCATTCTGGTGTGCGCCGCCGCGTTACTCCTGCCGGCGATGGCTCCGGGAGAGATTGTGACGTTGAAGGATGCGTCCACCGTCCGCGGACGGCTGATTCAGGTCGATGGGGACACGCTGGTGTTCCGCAGTTCCTTCGGCACGCTGCGCTTCCACCGCAATCAGGTGATCTCGATCGTGTTCGACGACTCCGTGCAGGCCATGGTAACGGCGCCGGTGTCGGCGCCGGCCGGCGCGGTCCGGGCTCCCGGAGGACAGGGCCGGATCGAGGTGGTGTTCCGCGACCGTCGCCTTTCCAGCAAGATCGCGATCGACCTCAAGAAAGACTGGGACGGCCATGTTGCCGCCAACCACATCATTACGGAATTCAGGGTGGAGGGGCACGTCGCCTATTCGGCGGTGGACACCACCATGGACAAGCGGATCTACAAAGGGCACACCACCATCATGAAGAACGACGTCGAGCTGGCCGACTTCGGTGTGAACGTCCCGGCGGGAATACACCAGACGGAACTGGTGGTGCGCAACGCCGACGGTGACGCCTATCGCGGGGATTTCGACCCCGGGCCGCTCGACCTGACCCTGCCCGTCGACAACGTGGACGTCCGCCCCGGGGAAATCTATCGCATCAACGTGGCGATCTCGCGCGGGAAACTCAAGATGGGGCAACCGCGGCTGGTTCGCATCCAGTGATGCGCGCTACTTGATCGAATCCAGCGCGGACTGGATCGTGGTGCGCAACGCGGCGTCATCCCGTGCCTGATCGAGTGCGGTTTCCAGGCTGATGCGCGCGCGTTCCATGTCGTTCATGTCGATGTAGACCATTCCCAGCCGGTAGCGAAGACGTGGATCGAGCGGGGCGTGCGCCAGGCCGGCGGTGAGCGCGGCTTCCGCCTCGTTCAGATGCCCGGCCTGTTCGAGAACGCTTCCCAGTCCCAGATAGGCAGCCGCGTTCTCCGCGTCCAACTGGATGGCCATCCGGTACTGGCTCACCGACTCCTCGTATTCGCGCCGCGCGCCCAGCGCAGCACCCAGCCAGGACCGCGCATCCGCATTGCGCGGGGCGTGTGCGACGGCCCGGCGCAGCACTGACTCGGCCGCCGCGTGATTGCCCAGTTCGATCTGACAGCGGCCGATCCCGATCATGGCATTCACATCGTTGCTGTCGGCGGAGTACACCTTCTGGAATTCAGTGAGCGCGTCGGCGGGCAGCTTGCGCGCGAGATACGCCTCGCCCAGGCCGCGGTGTCCGTACGCGGAACGGGGCTCCAGTTGCAGGCCATGGAGAAAGTACTGCGTGCTCTCATCGGCCCTCCCGGTTCGCAGGTACAACCATCCCATGTGCAGTTGCGCCGCGGCGTCATCGGGGGCGACACGAATGGCGTGGCGCAGCCTTGATGCGGCCTCGTCGTAGTCTCCCTGGCGCATCAGCAGTTCTCCGTAACCGGAGAGTGCCTGCACCTTGTCGGGCGAGATCCGCAGGGCCCGTTCGTATTCGGTGCGGGCATCCGCGAGTTTGCCCGTGGCCTTGTACGCCTCGGCCAGGTTTACGTGGATGTCGGGGTCGTTGGGGTTGGTTGCGGATGCGGCTTCGAACTGGACCAGCGCATCACCGGGATGCCCGGTCTCGAGCAACGCCACGCCGTAGTTGACACGCGCGTCGGGATCGGACGGCCGCGCGTCGACGGCCGATTTGAAGTTCGCCAGCGCGGTGGCGGTGTCGCCGCGCTCCATCGCGTCGATACCCTGGTTGTAGTTCTGGAGCGCCACATCGTGGCAGGCTGCCAGGGCAAGCGTCACCGCAACGGAAATCCCGGCGCGGCGCGCAAGGTGCGACATACGCAACGGTAGGTTCAGCATGGGAACGCTGATCATAGGCCCCGGTTGCGGGGCGAGTCAAAGGCAAGCGGTGGCGTCGGGAGCTAGCGGGCCGTCTGGGGAAAGTTTCCGGCCAGGGTGGTGAGCTTTACCGACTTCGTGGACGCGTGGACCACGAATACCTTCTCGTTGTTGGAGTCGGGATCTCCGGGAAAGACGAAAAAGCCCAGGCCCTGCGAGGAATAAGTGAGCGTGTATCCGAACAGCACTTCGTCGTCCTTGAATTCCACCATCACCTTCTTGCCGTGGTTCTGGCGGGCGAAGAACCCCTTCTTATCGTGATAGGCGGGGTTGCCGCTGAAATCGCGCACGAAGAAGAGCGCCTTGAGGTCGTCGATGGACACCTCATGCGGAACCCCCTCGGCCGTGATGTGGAAATTACGGCGCATGGGGGAGAAGTCGATGGTGGTGCCGGCCAGTGTCCGGCCATCGAAGAAGCGGGCCACCACACGATTCTCGGGACGCGCGATCATGACATGGCGGCGGGTGCAACGGCCGTACCAGCCACGCAGGCAAGGGTGGGGAAGGGCGCGTGATGGCGCGTGCTCCCGCATGCGTCCCGGCGGTTTCCCGGTTCCCGGGGGCCTCGACGGCGCGAACGCGGAAGTTTGCTTCGCGGCCGGGTGAGTTGCCCCGCGCGGCGTCTAGGATCGTCGCTTCATGAACGCGTCGATCATGTCGATGGGAACCGGAAACACGATCGTCGAATTCTTTTCCGTCGCCACTTCCGTCAGCGTCTGCAGAAAACGGAGTTGAAGCGCCGTGGAGTTCTGCGACAGAACGTCGGCCGCCTCGCGCAGCTTCGCGGACGCCTGGAATTCGCCGTCGGCGTGAATGACCTTGGAGCGCCGCTCGCGTTCCGCCTCGGCCTGCCGCATGATGGCGCGCTGCATCTCGGTGGGAAGGTCGACCTGCTTTACTTCCACCAGCGAGACCTTGATACCCCACGCATCGGTCTGCTCGTCGATGATGTGCTGGAGTTTCTGATTGATGGTGTCGCGTTCCGAGAGCAGTTGGTCGAGTTCGAATTGTCCCAGCGTGGAACGCAGCGTTGTCTGCGCCAGCTGCCCGGTCGCGTACAGGTAGTCCTCGACCTCGACGATGGCCTTGTCCGGGTGCAGCACGCGGAAGTAGACCACCGCGTTCACCTTCACCGAGACGTTGTCGCGGGTGATGATGTCCTGGGGGGCGACGTCCATGGTCACCACCCGCAGACTGACCTTCACCATCTTGTCCACAATGGGTATGAGGAAGATGATGCCGGGGCCGCGCACGCCCGCCAGGCGTCCCAGGCGGAAGACGACGGCCCGTTCGTATTCGCGCAGCACACGAATGGCGGACCAGACGAGCATGAAGCCGATCAGAACAATGACCATCAGGGATACATTCATGAAGACCTCCTCAGGACGATGACGCGGCAGGACGGACGTGGAGCACCATGTCCTCGACGCGCACCACTTCCACACGTGCGCCGTCGGCGATGGGTTCATCGCTGACGGCATTCCAGAATTCACCGCGCACGAACACGGAGCCGCCGTGCGCGTTCACCTCGCCGCGCGCCACCCCGTGCAGCCCGAGCAGTCCCTCCCGGCCCGTGGTCACGCGCCGGCGCTGCGCGCGCACCCCCATGCCGACTGCGAAGAGGAAGAACAGTGCGGTGAAGATCACCGACGGGATGATGACGGAAAGTGACACGCGCATGAAGGGAAACGGGGAGTCGATGAGCATGATCGAACCGAACAGCATGGCGATCACACCTCCTGCCGTGAGCACGCCGTGCGAAGTGACCTTGATATCAAGAATGAAGAGCAGCAACGCGAGCGCGAGCAGGGCGGCGCCGGCCCAGTTGACGGGCAGCATCTGCAGCGCAAAGGCGCCGGTGATGAGCGCCAGCGTACCCACCACACCGGGGAGCACGGCGCCCGGATTCTGGAGTTCGAAAAAGATGCCGAACACGCCCGCCAGCAGAAGCAGGTAGGCAATGTTGGGATCGGATATGCGCGCGAGAAAGCGTTCCCGCCACGATGGCGGACATTCCTCGATGGCGGCCCCGGTGAGTTGCAGCACGTGATCGGCGCCGGCGACATCGACGTGACGGCCGTCGATGCGCGCAACCAGGTCGGTGGGATCGCGGGCGATCACGTCGATGACATGCGCCGCCAGGGCCTCATCGGCGGTGGAAGAGATGCTCTCGCGCACCACGCGTTCCGCCCATTTGATGTCGCGCCCGCGGCGCGCCGCAATGGTGCGGGCGTAGGCGGCGGCATCGTTGGTCACCTTCTCCTGCATGACGTCGTTCTTGCCCGACTCGCCGCCCGGCCCGATGCTGACCGGATGCGCGGCGCCGATATTGGTGCCGGGAGCCATGGCGGAAATGTGCGCCGACAGCGCAATCAGGGCGCCGGCGCTGGCCGCACGCGCGCCTTCGGGATACACGAAGGTCACGACCGGCACGGGGCTTGCCAGAATGTCCTGGATGATGTCCCGCATGGTGTCAGCCAGACCACCCGGGGTGTCGAGGGTGAGGATCAGGCAGGGAGCATGGCGCTGTTCGGCCAGTTTCAGCAGGCGGCGCACATAGATACCGCTGGCCGGACCAATAGGTCCGTCCAGGTGCCCGAGCAGAATGGGACCGGATGCGGCCGGCGGGGACTCGGCCCGGGAGGGCCCGGCGTCACCCGCCGCCAGTACCAACGCCACGCAGGCCACGGCCGCCGCGGCGGCACGTGAAAACAAACGGGCGGGGGTAAACACGTCGCTGTAACGATAGCAGCACCCGGGCCGCGGTCAAGCGCCATGTGGGCCCCGGGGCGATAAGGTTTGCGGGGCTGCGCGACGGTTTGCTAGCATCAATGACGCGTTCGCAGCATATTTCCCGAAGGGGTGAGGTCTTTCGAACACGTACTCTTGCTCAACGCCTCTTTTGAGCCGCTCAACGTAATTGGCTGGCGACGCGCCGTAAAGCTCGTCGTCCTGGAAAAGGCCGAGATCATCGAGGTTTCCGACCGCGAGGTTCGCTCTGTGTCCATGCGGGTTGCGGTGCCGTCGGTGGTTCGTCTGACCTCGTTTGTGCGCTTCCGTCGCCGCGAAGCCAAGTTTTCCCGCCGCAACATCTATACGCGCGACAATTTCCGATGCCAGTACTGCGGAAAGCGACCGTCGTCGCACGAGCTCACGTGCGACCACGTGATTCCACGTTCGCGCGGCGGACGCACCGACTGGTCGAACATCGTGACGTGTTGCGTATCCTGCAACCGGCGCAAAGGGGGACGCACTCCGCAGGAAGCGGGGTTGCGGTTGATCCGTTCGCCGGCGCAGCCGACGTGGTTGTGGGGCGTTCAGAACCGCTTCGCCAACCGGCGGCCGCCCAAGAACTGGCACGTCTACATCTTTCTGGATCGGGAACTGGAAACCGCGTCGTAGGTGGGTCGGTTGGTGCCGGAGGTCGGACTCGAACCGACACGGAGTTTTGGCTCCGGGGGATTTTGAGTCCCCTGCGTCTACCAGTTTCACCACTCCGGCACAGCAGTTATCTAGCGCAACGGCAAGCGGATGTCCAGATATTCCGCTTGGAGCGCGCGCGACCTTCTGGTAAGTTCACCGGCGTGGGGCTGTAGCTCAGCTGGGAGAGCGCTTGACTGGCAGTCAAGAGGTCGACGGTTCGATCCCGTTCAGCTCCACCATTCATTTTTTCCGCTGCGTCCTCCGTGACCACTTCCACCTGCATCTTCGAAGACAAGAAGTACTCGAACTTCCTGCCCCTGACGTTGTCGCGCCCGGTGTTTGACCTGCGCATTGGCTGCGGGACGCTGCGTTCGCGTCTGCTGGACGGCCTGCCCGCCGGCCCGCTCGCGCTGGCGTGCCGCGAGTACCTTGCCC
>DASRYI010000192.1:0-2931 GCA_035687255.1 Candidatus Krumholzibacteriia bacterium
TGTCGGGCGCGAACTCCACGGCCAGGTGCTCCCACGGGTTCTCCGTGAGCTGCTTCATGCCGAGGCTGATGCGCTTCTTGTCCTGGCTGATTTCGAGCACCACCACGTCCACGAGGTCGCCCTTCTTGACGACTTCGCTCGGGTGGCGAACCCGCTTGGCCCACGACATGTCGGAAATGTGCAGCAATCCGTCGATGCCTTCTTCGATTTCCACGAAGGCGCCGAAGTTGGTCAGGTTGCGCACGATTCCCTTGAGACGCGTTCCGGGCGGATAACGGCGTTCGATCGTGGTCCACGGATCGGGCTCGGTCTGCTTCAGGCCCAGCGAGATCTTCTGGCTGTCCTTGTCGACCTTGAGCACCACGGCCTCGACGTCCTGACCCACGGCGAGAATCTTCGACGGGTGCTTGACGTGCTTGGTCCACGACATCTCGGAGATGTGGATGAGTCCCTCGACGCCCTTTTCGAGTTCGATGAAGGCGCCGTAGTCGGTGATGCTCACCACGCGACCCTTGATGCGCGCGCCCACGGGGTAGCGTTCGTTGACGCCCTCCCACGGATGCGGCGTGAGCTGCTTCAGGCCCAGCGAGATCTTCTCCTTCTCGCGGTCGAAGTCGAGCACCTTTACATTGACCTTCTCGCCGATCTGCACCACGTCCGACGGGTGGCCGACGCGGCCCCACGTCATGTCGGTAAGGTGCAGCAGGCCGTCGACACCGCCGAGATCGACGAAGGCGCCGAAGTCGGTGATGTTCTTGACCACGCCTTCGCGCACCTGCCCGGGCTCGAGGTCGCTCATGAGAACCTTCTTGAGTTCCTCACGCTTCTCCTCCAGCACCACGCGGCGCGACACCACGATGTTGCGGCGGCGCTTGTTGATCTTGATGATCTTGAAATCGAGCGTCTGGCTGATGAGGTCATCCAGATTGGGAACCTGGCGCAGCGCAATCTGCGAACCGGGCAGGAACGCATCCACGCCCAGCAGATCCACCACCAGGCCGCCCTTGATCCGGCGCTTCACACGTCCCTGGACAACCTGGTTGTTGTCGTGGGCGTCCTTGATCTGGCCCCAGACTTTGAAGAAGTCGGCCTTCTCCTTGGAAAGAACAACGAGACCTTCCTGGTTCTCGAGCTTTTCCAGGTAGACATCGAAGTGATCACCAACGGTGAGATTTTCGACGCTGCGGAACTCGGCGAGGGGAATGGTCCCTTCGCTCTTGAAGCCCACGTCGACGATCACTTCATTCTCGCGAATGCCCGTGACCGTGCCGTTCACGATCTGACCTTCTTCGAAGGTCGTGATCGTGGCCTCGTAGCCGGGAGCCAGTGTGGCTCCGGGCGCGCGTCCGGCGGCTTCGATGGCCGCCGCTTCCGCGTCGAGCTGCTCAAAGAGCGCATACGCCGGTGAGCGCAAACCCGCACCTCCCTTCGTACTGGTCTGCTCACTGCGGGATGTCCCGCTCGTACCTTCAAGCATCAAACTCGATCGCCTCCAAACTCACCAAAAAACAAACAAATGGTTAAAGGGAAAAAATTGGGGATTTGGGGATAATAGCTTTTCGCAGAGGGGGTTGCAACAGCAAACTCAAGCGGGAGATGAGGGCGTCACGACGCCCCGTCCCGCAACGCGCGGATGGCCGCCATCACCATTTCGCTGTGGCGCCGATAGAGGGTGCGGTCGTCCTGCTGGCGGTAGCGCTCGGCCAGGGCGGCCGGAATGTGGATGGGCGGCCCCTGGATCACCCGGAACCGGCAGCGGCGAAGCAGGCACCGATCCAGGTGGTTGGTGCCCTCGACATAGACCGGAACCACTGGAACCCCGGTCTGGATGGCGAGGTATCCCACGCCGCTGCGGGCCTTTCCGAAGTCATTGCTGTGCACCCGCCCCCCCTCCGGAAAGATGAGCACCGACTTCCCCCCGCTCAGAAGTTCCGCCGCGTGCGCCATGGCTTCGCGGTCGAACATCTCCCGCCGGATGGGAAAGGCGTTCAGGTAACGGATCAACGGCCCCAGCACCGGCAGCCTGAACAGCGAATCCTTGGCCACGAAATGGACCTCGCGCGGCAGCCGGCATGACACCGCCGGAGGGTCGGAGTAGGCGCGGTGGTTGGACGCAAAGAGATAGTTTTCGCCGGGGGCGGGACGGAAAATGCGGCGCACACGCATGCCGAACACAACGTGATAGACGGCGGCCACAAAGGCACAAATCGAGCGGTAGATGAATCGCTTGCGGCGCTGCGGGGGACGCGTGCGCCCCGCGGGTGAACGTTCGCGCGCCGCATCCGTGGCCAGTTCGATGACCCGCTCCACCTGCGCATCGATGGTGATCGCCGATGTGTCCACCACCCAGGCGCCCACCGGGCACACCAGCGGGCTGGCTTCACGCGAGGTATCCAACGTGTCACGCCGGGCCAGGTCGCGCTCCACGTCCTCCACGGTCGTGCGTACTCCCGCGCGCGCAAGTTCCGCAAACCGTCGCTCCGCGCGCACGTGCAACGAGGCGTCGAGGTACACCTTGACGTCCGCCCACGGCAGCACCACGCTGCCGATGTCGCGTCCCTCCAGAATCACACTTCCCCGCCGGGAGAGCTCCCGCTGCCGCTGCACCATGGCGGCACGCACCTCCGGGTGCGCGCTCACCGCCGACACCGCGGCGGTCACTTCGGGAGAGCGGATGTCCGCCGTCACATCGCGGTTGCCCACGCGGATCGCCGGCCCGTCGGAGCCGGCGGCGAAATCGATGGAGAGCGAGCGCGCCAGTTCCCCGAGCCGGGAACCGTCGCCGGTATCCACACCGGCTTCGCGTGCACACAGCGTCACCGCGCGGTACATCGCACCCGTGTCAACGTGGCGAAGCCCGAGGCGGGCAGCGACCAGACGCGCCGTCGTGCTCTTGCCCGAGCCCGACGGTCCATCGATGGCGAATACAAA
>DASRYI010000193.1:0-4464 GCA_035687255.1 Candidatus Krumholzibacteriia bacterium
GCGCAACCGCTGCTTCAACGAAATGCGCAACGACGCGCGTCGCGAAGACCTGGACGTCGAGGCGTTCGAGTCGGGTGCCACGTCCATCGAGGAGAGTATCGAACGGGAAATCGAGAGCCGGAGACTGAGTGAGGTTGCGTCGCGTGTACTCGACGCCACCGAACAACGAGCCGTGTGGCTGCGGTACTCCGAGCGAATGCCCGTCGACGAGATCACGGTTCTGTTGCGGCTGGACCACAAGACCGGGGCGCGCGCCGTTCTCCAACGAGCGCGACGAAAGCTGAGGGCGGCACTGGAGGAGGCCTGAACCGCCACTGCGGCGGGAAGGAGTGTCACGATGATGGACTGCATTCCCGTGGAAATGCTGGGCACGCTCGGGCAACTGCCCGATGACGATCCCGTGCGCCGCCATGCGGCCACATGTCCGCGCTGCAGTGCGCGCTGGTTTGCATACCAGGAGTTCGTGCGCGCGCAGTCGCTCGAGGGCGCCGACGCGGAGGACGCGGACACGCGTCTGGCGCGGTTCATCGAGACACACATCGAAGCCGCGGAAACGGCTCCCGTGACGGGATCGCCCCGGCGCGGCCGGGGACGCTGGTTTGACGTCTCGTGGTTGCGTCTCGGACTGGCGGCGGTGGTGCTGGTGGTGGTGGCGGTGACGGTGTGGCGCTGGCAGCCCTGGGTGCCGAAAGAACCCCTGTACCGCGGAGAGACGTCGGCTCACTTCACCGGACTTCATGCCGCGGCCGGCACCGACGGCCTGATTGAGTTGACGTGGGATCCGGTCCGCAACGCGGACGCATACCGCGTCACCATGCTGGCGCAGGATCTCACCGAGATCGAGCAGCTGGGTCCCACGCCGGCGCTCTCGATTCGCTTCGATCCGTCGGCGGATGGCGTCAAGCCGGCGTGGTACTGGCAGGTGACCGCGCTCTACCAGGGTGGCGAGCTGCTCACGTCCGATCCGCAGCGTCTTCCGTAGCTATTATTTCTTCGAATCCGTGTGGTGCTGGTGCTGCTTGCGCCACAGGTACGGTGGCTCGAACGCCGGCTTCGGTCCCGCGTCCGCGGCCCGCATGATCTGATCCGCCAGGTCGGGAAACCCGTTGTCGCCGAAGTGGCGCACGTTCTCGTAGGCGAGACCGCAGGCCAGCAACTTCACCGCCAGCAACCGTCCGTCGATGAACACATGCCCGAGCCGGCGCCGGTACACGTCGCGTCCGTCGTAGGCCACCTCCACCACCCGGGCGCGGGTCATCCACGCGCGGGTGGAATCGGCGGCGGCCCGGCCGAACGGCTGATCCTCCATGATTCCCACCGACGGATGCGAGATCTCCGGTGTATCAATCCCCAGAACACGGATGGCGGTGTGACCGACGATGAAGGTATCGCCGTCGTCGAAGATGACATCGTGCATATTGATGACCACCGCGCCGGGATAGGACGGCCGGGGGGAGCGGGCGTTGCCGGTGGTACCGGCCGCGCACAGCGAGGCAGCCAGACAGAGTCCGATGAAAACCCGGTTGAGCCGCAGCATCCGACCATAGTGGGCGAGCGGCGGGGTGATTTCAATCGGGCATCTTTAATTCGACGCGTTTTGGAATCTTTTGCTATACTGGGCCAACCAAGCGACATGTCAGGAGTGGCAAAGTGCGCAACGACATAACGATCCGCATTGCGGGCGAGGGCGGCGAGGGTGTGATCAGTACCGCCGAAATCTTGACCCGTGCGGCGGTCAATTCCGGCCTCGACGTCTTCACCTTCCGATCCTATCCAGCTGAAATCAAGGGCGGCCTGGCAATGATGCAGGTTCGCATGAGCACGGAGCCGCTGACCTCCATCGGTCGCGACGCCGACGTGCTGATGGCGTTCAATCAGGAAGCCATCGACGTATGGGGCGACCGGATGTCCCCGGGCGGAATCCTCCTGTACGACCCCCGGCACGGCTCCGTCCCGCCCGACTACCCGTTTGCACACATTCCGGTTCCGCTGCACGAGACCGCCATGAAGGAAACCGGCGCGCGCATCTCGAAGAACATCGTGGCGCTGGCGTCGATGGTGAACGTGCTCGACATGGCGCCGGAGTACGCCCGCGACCTGATCGTGAAGCAGTTCAAGCGCAAGGGCGACGAAGTGGTGGGGACCAACCTCAAGGCGTTCGAGGCCGGACTCGGCGTCCTCAACGGTGATCCGCGCCTGCAGGCCATGCGTCTGGCGCGGCCCGCGTCGCCGGGCAAGTCCGACGACCGCATGATCGTGTCGGGCAATCAGTCGCTCAGCATGGGCGCGATTGCCGGCGGGTGCCGGTTCGTGGGGGGCTATCCCATCACGCCGGCGACGCAGGTGCTCGAGTTCATGATGAAGCATCTGCCGGCGTTCGGCGGCAACGTGGTGCAGTGCGAGGACGAGATTGCGGCGATCGCGGCGTGCATGGGCGCGTCGTGGGCCGGAGCGCGCGCCATGACGGCCACGTCGGGGCCGGGATTGTGCCTGATGAGCGAGCTGATCGGGATGGCGTCGATGTGCGAGATTCCGCTGGTGATCGCCGATGTGATGCGCAGCGGTCCCGCCACCGGCATGCCCACCAAGACCGAGCAGGCCGACCTGATGTACGCCATTCACGGCAGCGCGGGCGAATCGCCGCGCATCGTGCTGGCGGCCACCAGCGTCGAGAACTGTTTCCAGGAAGCCGTGCGCGCGTTCAATCTGGCGGAACGTTTCCAGATGCCGGTGATCCTGCTGTCCGACCAGTCCATGGGGTACCGCACCAAGACCATCATGCGTCCCCGGGCGGACGGTCTGCGTCTGGACGAGCGCGTGCGCGCGAAGACCAGCGGCGACGCGTTCCGGCGGTTCGAGGATACCGAGACAGGCGTTTCGCCCACCATGATTCCGGGGACACCCGGCGGAACCTTCGTGACCACCGGTCTCGAACACGACGAACTGGGACACGCCAGCTACACGCCCGAAAACCGGGCGCGCATGGTGAACAAGCGTTATCGCAAGCTCGACACGCTGCGCCGGGAGCTCGAGGCCGACGGCGACGGCATCTTCGACGCCCCCCGTGGCGCCGAGGTGGGCATCATCGGCTGGGGATCCACGGAAGGGACCATCGCCGAAGTGGTCGCGAAGCTGCGCGGTGAAGGCGTCAACATCGCGCACTACCACCCGCGCGTGCTCAACCCGCTGCCGGTGGAAACCGTGAAGCGGTTCGTCGCGCCCCTCAAGAAAGTCATCGTGCTCGAAGAAAACTACACGGGACAGCTCGCGCAGCACCTGCGCGGGCATGTGGATCTGGGAAAAACCGAAGTGGTGCGCGTGAACCAGTGCTCGGGGCTGCCGTTTACGCCCGATGAAGTGAACGCCGCCATCGCCGCCAACGCGTAGCGACGGCGCGACAAGGAGTCACAGCATGCCTGAAGCCGCATTGCAGAAAGCCAAGGACTACAAGAACGACGTCGAACCCATCTGGTGTCCCGGATGTGGAGACTTCGGAGATCTCGCCGCATTCACGCAGGCGCTTGCGGCCATGCAACTGACGACGAGCGACATCGCCATCGTGTCGGGCATCGGCTGCTCGGGGCGGTTTTCACACTTCATCAAGAGCTACGCCCTGCACACCGCCCACGGCCGCGCCCTTCCCACGGCGGTCGGCGTAAAGACGGCCAACCCCAAACTCACGGTGTTCGTGGTGGGGGGCGACGGCGACGGTTTGTCGATCGGCGGCGGACATCTACCGCACGCGGCGCGCCGCAATCCGGACATTACGTATCTCATCCTCGACAACGCGATCTACGGGTTGACCAAGGGCCAGACATCGCCCACGTCACCGTTCGGCATGGTGACGGGAACCAGCCCGACAGGTCTGGAGGATCCGCCGCTCGATCCGTTGCGCATGTTTCTTTCCTACGGGGTGGGATTCGTGGCACGCGGATTCTCATCCGACGTAAAAGGGGTTGCGAAGATGGTCCAGGCGGCGGTGGAGCACCCCGGGTTCTCGATCGTTCAGCTGATTTCGCCGTGCCCCACGTTCAACCAGGTGATCACCTTCGATTTCATGAAGGAACGCGTGGTGCCGTTGCCGGAGTCGCACGATGCGACCAGTCTGGACGCGGCCTTCCGCATGGCGCTGGACGCGGAGCACTTCTACACCGGGGTGTTCTACCGGAACGATTCGCTCCCGACCATGGAGGCCAAGCTGGACGTCCAGCGCAAGCACACCATGGACCGCCAGCCGCGGACGCTGGACGCGCTGATCGCGCAGTATTAGGCCCCAAAAGGGGTGTTCCGGATGCCCGGGAGAATAGTGGAACCGGCCCTCCGCTTTTTCCATGCGGGAGCTAGGAAATCAGGTGGTTGACGGGGCCGCTGGCTGGGGGTACAATTCTCCAAGCCACAGATTTTTCCGCGTCATTATGAAAGCCACGGCGCGGGGTTGCAGTGCACCGAGATTGAGTTTCGTCT
>DASRYI010000194.1:0-4459 GCA_035687255.1 Candidatus Krumholzibacteriia bacterium
CGTCGGCGGGACTCTGCACCAGTGTGATGGGATCGCCGCCGGCCGCCGACACCACAAAGATGTCCTCGGGGCCCGACTGCGAATGGTAATAGGCGAAGAAGCCGCCGTCCGGCGACCAGCTGCCGGGGGATTCGACGCCCACCGCTCCCGTCATCGGCCGCGTCTTCACGTTCAATGGAGCCTCGGGCGCGGGTTGCCTCAGAAACACGAGGTAGACCGCCACCAGCGCCACAATCACGCCAACCGCCGCAATCGGCCACCACGGGCGGCGGCGTTTGGGGACGTCGAGGTTGAGCGCGCTGCGCGACATCGACGCGCTCAAACTTTCTTCAATGTCCCCTGACTCGACTTCCTTCTGCAACCCTTCCAGTTCGTTACACACATCGCGCGCCGTCTGGAAACGCCTTTCCGGATGCTTTTCCAGACAGCGATTGATGACGCGGCCGAGATGGCGCGGCAGGTTGGCGCGCAGCTCGGTTACGGACGCCGGTTTCTCCTTGATGATCGAGGACACCGTGGAGATGGGCGTGTCGCCCTGGAAGGGACGAACCCCCGTCGCCATTTCATACAAAACCACACCCAGCGAGAAGATGTCCGAGCGGTGATCGATGGCCTTCGCCTCGGCCTGTTCCGGCGACATGTAATTCACGGTCCCGAGAATCTTCCCTTCCGCCGTGATGTTGCCGTCGGCCACCGTGGTCTCGCCGCTGGTTTCCGGCGCGGCCAGCAGCTTGGCGAGGCCGAAATCCAGCACGCGCAGGCGCCCCTCGCGATCGACCATGATGTTGGACGGCTTGAGGTCGCGGTGCGTGATGCCCTTGGCGTGGGCGGCGCGCAGGGCGTCCGCCAGCGGGATCGCGATCTCAAAAAATTTTTCCAGCGGGAACCCGTTGGGCGGGATCAGCGCATCCAGCGTGGGGCCGTCCACCAGCTCCATGCTGATGCACGTGCGCCCGTCGATGGTTTCAACCGAGTGAATGGTAACGATATTGGGATGTTGAAGCGCGGCGACGGCCTTCGCCTCGCGCTCGAAGCGCGCGACGCGCTCGGGATCGGCCGACATGGCCTCGGGCAGGAATTTCAACGCAACGTCGCGGTCGAGCCGTGTGTCCCGGGCGCGATACACCTCGCCCATCCCGCCCTTGCCGATCTTGCCGGTTATCTGATAGTGGCCGAATGTCTTGCCGATCATGTTTCTCCGAAAAGGTTGGAGTTCGTTTGGAAACCGCTAGGAATGGGTTTCGGTCCTGTCGACGCGTCCCGCATGCGCTTTCCGAAAGGCGTCGTGCTTCTGCTTCGCGATTGCGATCACTTGCTGAAACTCGGGATCGTCGCGGACTGAATCCAGATGCCGTTCTATCTGCATGGTGGGATAGCCAAAGAATCCGCGATCGACGGCGATGCGCAACGTCCGAACACAACCGTCCCTGTCACCAACCAGACCAAAGGTGACTGCGACGAGATACCAGTGTTCGGAATCCGCATGTGGATCCGTGGCACTCTCCAGCCGGCGAACAAGGCGCCGTGCCGTCTCGACGTCGCCCCGAATGAATGCCGCAATCGCACCGTAGCGCAAACCGATGAAACCATCCGGCTCCATCGCCACCGCCCTGTCGAAGTGTTCCAGAGCGTGCTCACTATCCCCCATGAGAAAGCGGCACATCCCCTTCCAGGCGATTCCATATGTGCTCGCCCCGTCGAGGTCGAACAATTCGTACGCTCTGTGGTAGTTGCCGGCATAGAAATACGTGAAGCCGCCGGAACGAAAGCGCGGGTTCTTCGGGTCCAGTGCGAGCGCGGCTTCGACTTCACGCGCGGACTCCTCCAGCATGCCAACGTAACGATACACGTAGCTGAGTACAAAGTGCGCAACCGCATTCCGCGGGGTGATATTCAGCATGCGATCCACGTAGTCGAAGGCCTCTTCGTGCCTGCCGGCGTCGACGCTGAGCAGAGCGAGGTTGAACAGCGGCGCGAGCAGGTTCTCGTTGAGCGAGATCGCTTTCTCGAACGCTTCTTTCGACTTCTGCACCTCCGTTTCGCCCAGCAGCCCGAACGAAGCGATCTGACTGATCCGAAACCCGAGCTCGGCCCAGCCCGGCGCGTAACCCGGATCGATATCGAGTGCCTTCTCGAGCATCGCCACCGCCAGCTGGTCGCCGTCCAGGGTTATCGGATAGGAGATGGCGCGCAGATAGTACTCGTACGCGAGCGGGTTCGCCGGCGTGTCCGCCCGCATGTTCTGTCGTTCATCGGGAGAAAAGCGGACTTTGAGTCCGTGCAGCACCTTCTCCGCGGCAATGTCCTGGAGCGTGAACACATTGTCGAAGCCAACCTGGATGGCTTCGCGCCACAGCATCTCGTTGGAATGCACCTCCACGAGCTCCACGTTGAGGCGGACCGCATTGCCTTCCTTCAAATAATATCCCGTCAGAATGAAGTCGACCTGCAGCTCGCGCCCGGCCTCCGGCGCATCGACCGTACGGTCCTGATACTTGCGAATGGCGCTGGAGGGCCGCACCAGCAGGCCGTTCACGTAGCTCAACGAGCCGATGATCTGATCCGCAAGCGCAAACCCGAGGTAGTCAACGTCGGGGTCGCGCTTGACGCTGCTGAACGGGAGCACGGCCAGCCCGGGCCGCCTGACATGCCGGCGGGAACCGGAGTCCGAGTCCGTACGGTCGACCGCGGCGCCCTTGTGACTCTGCTTCAGCTCCGCAATCACGTCGGCCATGCTTTGCGGCCTGTCGCCGGTATCCTTCTGAAGCATTCCTGTCACAAGCGCGTCCAGTGCGGCGGGAACGTCACCGGCGAGCGCCCGCACGGGCGCCGGATTGACGTTCAGCACCGCGTAGGCAACGGCCTGCTCGTAGTCGGCCACGAACGGAAGCTGCCCGGTGAGCATCTCGTAGAGAAGCACTCCGAAGGACCAGATGTCAGACCGATGATCGACATGTTTGCCCAGGATCTGTTCCGGCGACATGTAGGAGATGGTACCGACGGTCGTGCCCGTTTTCGTCAGGTCGGCACCCGCGCCGATCTTTGCGAGCCCGAAATCCGTGATCTTGGGCACATCGTCATCGGTGACCATGACGTTCGACGGTTTGATGTCCCGGTGAACAATCCCCTTGTGGTGCGCGGCCTGCAGCCCCTCGGCCACACCCAGAGCGAGCTTCATGGTGCGGTCCATCCCCAGTGAGCCACGCGTGATGAGGTCCTTCAACTCGCGCCCTTCGATGAACTCCATCACAATGAACAGTTCGCCGTCGGCTTCCTCGATGGCGTGAATCGTCGCAATGTTGGGATGGTTGAGGACAGCGGCGGCCCGTGCCTCGACTTTGAATCGCGAACGTCCCACTTCGTCGGTGGCAACGCGGGCGGGAAGAAGCTTGATGGCAACGTCGCGGTCGAGGCGGGAATCGCGGGCCCTGTAGACGGTCCCCATCCCACCTTCGCCCACCTTCGCGATGACGTGATAGTGCAGTATGTCGCGTCCGAGCATAAGACTTTCGAGTCGTTTATAACCCGTCAACTATAGCCGGTAACCGCCGACGGCACCAGCGCCATGCTTGGCGATGGAGTATAATCAACCGGCCGTTCAAACAGCCCTCTTGCACATCATTGCCGTCGGCAATCGCCCTGGAGGCCGCACATGAAACTCCGGCTGCTTTTCGTCTTCGTGGTGCTCATTTCTCTGTATCCCCTGGCGAGTCACGCGCAGTGGCTTACCAGCGGTGTTGCGCTTTCCACCGCCGTAAACAATCAAACCGCACCCCGGGCGGTCTCCGATGGGGCCGGCGGCGCCATTGTGACCTGGGCGGACACGCGCAGCGGCGACTCCGACATCTACGCCCAGCGGGTCAGCAGCGCGGGCAGCGTGGAGTGGGCTCCCACCAACGGCAAGAGCGTGCGCATTGCCGCCAACGATCAGACTGATCCACGCATCGTCAGCGACGGCGTGGGCGGCGCCATCATTGTATGGGTGGAGGGCCGCAACAACGGTTCCACCGATGTGTACGCGCAGCGCATCGACGGCACGGGCACGATGCAGTGGAACGTCAACTCGGTGATCATTTGCAGTGCATCACACGATCAGTACAACATCAGCGCAATTCCCGACGGAGCAGGTGGCGCCATCTTCGCGTGGCAGGATGACCGCGGTGGCAGCGCCATGGTGGCGGACATCTACGCGCAGCGCGTCAGCGCCGATGGCGTGGTGCAGTGGACGACCGACGGTGTCGCGATGTGCACGGCCGCGAACCAACAGTCAATACCCGTGCTGGTAAGCGACGGTGCCGGCGGAGCTATCGTGGCGTGGTCGGACTTCCGCAGCGGAACCACGCACGACATCTACGCCCGGCGCGTTACCGGCGCGGGCACCTTGCAATGGACCGCGGACGGAGTTGCCGTGTGCACCGCGACCGGCGAACAGGATTCTCCCGCGATCACCACCGACGGC
>DASRYI010000195.1:0-7246 GCA_035687255.1 Candidatus Krumholzibacteriia bacterium
CGGATGCCCGGGACCGCGCTGGTGGAGCCAGGTAGGCGTTGCGCGAACTCAGCGCCAGCCCGTCGTCCGCGCGCGCCGTGCGCGCCAGCCGCAACTCCACGTCCATGGCCAGTTGCCGCACCATCGCCCTCACCACCAGCGCCTGCTGCGCATCCTTCTGGCCGAACACGGCCACGTCAGGGCGCACGATATTGAACAGTTTGGACACCACGGTGGCGACGCCGCGAAAATGTCCGGGGCGAAAGCGCCCGTCCAGCGGTTCGCTCACGCCGCCCACGTCGATCCATACGGTCTGCGTCTCCGGATACATCTCCGTTACCGCAGGCGCAAACAGCGCGTCACAATGCCAGCGGCGCAGGCACGCCGTGTCCGCGTCCAGCGTCCGCGGATAGCGCTGCAGGTCCTCGCCGGGACCGAATTGCGTGGGGTTGACGAAGATCGAACACACCACCAGCGCGTCTTCCACACCGCGCGCCGTCGCCACACACGCGCCGTGCCCGTCGTGCAACGCTCCCATGGTGGGCACGAACGCCACGCGCCGCGTGCGCCGCTCCACGGAGAGAAACCGCTGGAGCGCCGGGATGTCGTGAAAGACATGCATGCGCGATCAGTCGGAGGAGTAGCTGTGATCGAGATCCGGAAAGCGCCCCGCTTTGACGTCGGCCGCGTATTCGGCGAAAGCGCGCGTCATTTCCTGGCCGAGCGCGGCGTAGCGCTTCACGAAGCGGGGCGCGAAGGCGTCGTCTATGCCGAGCAGGTCGTGCACCACCAGCACCTGGCCGTCACAATGCGGACCCGCGCCGATTCCGATGGTGGGAATCGACACGGCGCCCGTGATGCGTTCCGCCAGCTGCCAGGGAACGCCCTCCACCACCAGCGAGAAACATCCACACTGTTCCAGGAAGCGCGCGTCGTCGATGACGCGCTCGGCCGATTCACTGCTGCGGCCCTGCACGCGGTAACCGCCGAACTGGTGCACCGACTGCGGCGTCAGTCCCACGTGGCCCATCACCGGGATGGCGGCGTCCACGATGGCGCGCACCGACGCCTCCACGCGCCGTCCGCCTTCCACCTTCACCGCTTCCGCCCCGCCCTCTTTCACCAGACGCCCGGCACTGCGCACGGCGTCGTCCACGCCCGCCTGGTAACTCATGAAAGGCAGATCCCCCACCACCAGCGCGCGCGGCCGTGCGCGCGTCACCGCTTTGAGGTGGTGCACGATCTCGTCCATCGTGACCGGCAGCGTGTTCTCGTAGCCGAGCACGACCATGCCCACGCTGTCGCCGACCAGAATGACCTCGATCCCGGCGGCGTCTTCCAGGCGCGCCGTCGGGTGGTCGTACGCCGTGAGCACCACGATCTTGTCACCGCGCCGCTTCATATCGAGCAGCGTGTGCACCGTGATCTTCGGCCGCGCGTTCACCGCGTCTCCCAGGACGGCACGTAGAACTCGGTATTCACGACGGGCTCCGAAATGCGGCGCAGCAGATCGGCGAAGTGGCGCTCGTCGTTGACGAAGTCCATGGCGTCGGTGTTGACGATCAACAGCGGCGCGGCCGAATAGTTGAAGAAGTAATGATTGAATGCATCGTTGAGCGCGTCGAGATAGTCGCGTGACAGCGCACGTTCGTAGTCGCGTCCGCGCAGCTGCACGCGATCGAAGAGCACCGGAGCCGAGGCCTGCAGGTACACCGCCAGATCCGGCTGCGACACCCTGGCCTCCAGCTCGGAGGCGATGCGCTCGTACAGGGCGAGCTCGTCGTCGGACAGAATCACATTGGCGAAGATACGGTCGCGCGCGAACACGTAGTCGAACACCACGAGGTCCGCAAACAGATCATTCTGACGCAGGCCGAGCTGCTGCTTGTACCGGTTCATGAGGAACACGAGCTGGGTCTGGAAGGCGTATGCACCCGCGTCTTCGTAGAAGCGTTCCAGAAAGGGGTTGTCCTCCACCCGGTCCTCCACCAGACGCCCGCCCAGACGGCGCACAATCATGCGCGCAAGCGACGTCTTCCCCACCCCGATGTTGCCCTCGATGGCGATGCGCGTGCAGCCGCGCGCCAGAATACGTTCCCGAATTTCGGCGTAAACGGCGTCCATGTCACCCCACCATCCGGCCCGAGACTCGTTCCAGCCCGGGTCCGCCCCCGACCGCCGCCACCAGCGACGCAATCGGCGTGCGTGTCCGCGGGCACACAAAACCGGGCGCGATCTCGCGCAGGGGAATCAACACATAAGCCCGTGAATGGAACCGGGGATGCGGCAGGGTCAACGCTCCGAAGACGCCGGCCTCGGCGCCGTAAGCGATGAGATCCAGGTCGATCTCGCGCGACTCGTGGTGACCACCGGTTCGTCCCATGCCCGCCTCAATCGATTTCAACCGCTCTAACAAATCAACCGCGGGAAGTAAAGGTGCAACTTCGGCGACCGCATTGATGAACCGGGGCGCGCCCGGAATGCCGTCGGCGTCCGATTCATACAGGGAACTGACGGCGTTCACGCGCGCGGCGCCGGCGGCCTCGAGCGCGCGCAGCGCCCCCAGTACCGCGGCCTCGCGGCGTCCCAGATTCGATCCCAGTCCGAGGTAGGCAATCACCGGTGGGGCGGCGACGGCGTTCAGAGCATCGGCGCGTCGCGCGCGAGAAAGACTTCGACGTGGGAGAGGTTGTTGGGAAACGGGAGATTGAGTTTGCGCAGGCGAATCTCGACGCGCGAGACGGGAAACGCCTCCACGATGGCGGCGCAGATTTCGTCACCCAGCGATTCCAGCAGGCGGTAACGCTTTTCGCCGCCCACTACTTCCATCACCTTGCCGTACACCGACTCGTAGTTGATGGTGTCCTGCAGGGAATCGCTGCGGCACGCCGCCGAAAGATCGCAGTGAATGTCCAGATCGATCTGGATCTTCTGTCCGACCTCGCGCTCGGCCGGCGAGACGCCGTAGAAACCAAAGACGGTGATGTCCTTGAGCCGGATGACGTCGGACACGGCGCCCTCAGTTGACGAGACCGCTCAGGTCGCGCGTGAACAGTCCCGGGGTACCCACCGTACTCTCGAAGGCCGGGTAGATCATCAGATTCGTCGACGTCCACGCCGGTCGCAGCGACATCGCGCTGCGATACGCCGTTCCGGACGCACCGGCCGCGGCCGTGGGCGTCAGCGGAACCGGCGCAGTGAGAACGCCCGCGCTGATGTCGGCCACATTGAACCAGCTGACACCGCCACGAATCGTCCGGTACAACAGCCATTTTCCATCGGGTGAAAACACCATGTCGCGCAAGTTGTCGCCCGCCAGCGCCGTCACGCGATCGGTGGCAACTCCCGCGGGTGTCACCGTGGCAATCGTCGAGAACGTCGATTCGTCCACGGTTTTGAAGTACGAGACCGCCAGCAGCGACCCGTCGCCGGCCCACACCACTTCGGCCGTCTTGGCGAGCGCCACGGGCGTAGCGGTACCACCGCTCGACGTCATCTGAATCACGTAGACCTTGTCCGGCGTGGCCACCGCCAGTGTGGGAGACATCGGATTCCAGCCCATGGGCGGCTTCTTGATGTCCCGGGGACCACCCACGACAATCGCTCCGTCGTTGGTCAGACGCTTGGCGGCCGCCTGCGAGCCGTCCACGTCGTTACCCGTCATGGGCGAGGCAAACATATCCCACTGGCCGGTGCGCTGCTTGTCCAGCACGTAGACCAGCCACTTGGAATCGGTAGAGAACGTCGGGAAGAATCCGCGCGGGTAGTCGTAGTCGTAGGTCACGAGCGTGCGCTTGTTCGTCACGAGATCCTGGATGTACACGTGGAACGAGTCGGTGGCCACGTTGTCCCAGCTCTGGGCCAGCCGCTGGAAAGCAATCACCTGGCCGTTGGGCGAAAACGACGGATAGTTGTACTGGTTGTGCTCGGGGTTGCCGGGCCGCGTGCCATCCTTCGTGATCCGTTTCAGCATGCCGGTGGTGAAATCACCGATGTAGATGTTGCGCGGGCGTACGGTCGCACCAATGGCGGTGGTGTCGGCCGCGTGCGCTTCCAGCATGCCATCGGGCGAATACGCCACGTTGAGATTGTTCGCGAGCAGGGGTGCCACCGCATCGGAGCTGGTTCGCGACGCGTAGTCGTACACGTAGACGTCGGAGCCTTTTGTGACGTCGAAGGTGTGCAGGAAATGAAAATCGGGGCCGGATCCGATGAGCGTGATCTGGCCGGCGCCAAAATCAACCAGGGTCTCGCCCGCGCCGATGAACACGGCGGCGGTGTTACTGGCCGAACCGGCGTTGTTGGTCGCCTTGGCCGTGATCTTGAAGATACCCGTGGTATGCGGGGACACCCAATGAACCGTCTCCGTGGTGCTGTCCACGAACGAGCCGCCCGTCGCTTTCCACTCCATGGAGGGATAGTCACCGACATTCTGGGAGGAGGAAGTAATGACCGCCGTGAAGGTGACGGTGTCGCCCGGCGCGCCCACCTTGGGCTCGAAGATAAGCTGATCGACCTTGATCTTGGTCGGGGCCGGGGCTACCACCTGGTCCGGCTGCTTCTTGTTGCTGCACGCGGCCAGGGCCAGCGCAGTCGCCGCGGCGGCGAACCACACGCTGAACCTCATCATGTCCGTCGTCTTCACCTAACAAACCTCCACGTACGGGGCGGCATATTCACGGGCCTGGTCGAGGGGCCCAGCCCGGCTCGACATTCTTGAAAACGGAAGAACACACCAGGTGGGGTGGATCGTACCGGTACGATAAGGGGCCATCGGTTGTATTTTCAAGGGGATTTTGGGGGTGCGGGCGGCGCAACCGGGCTGGTCGCCCACCCCGGCGGCGCCCCGGTTCACACCCAAGCAAACGCGCCGCCGGTCGTGAGACCGACGGCGCGTTCCGAATCCCGGGGCACGGTCGTTCCGACACGCGTGCCGGTCCGGCCCCACAGATCAGGGATCGATCAATACATGCCGCCCATATCGGCGCCGGCCCCGCCGCGGGCGGGGGCCTTCTCCTCTTCCGGAATGTCCGTCACGACGGCTTCCGTGGTCAGGAGCATGCCCGCAACGCTGGCCGCATTCTGCAGCGCGCTGCGCGTCACCTTGGTGGGATCGACGATGCCGGCCTTGAACATGTCGACATACTCGCCGCTGGCGGCGTTGTAGCCGATGTTCTCGGTCTGCTTGAGCACGTGCTCGACGATGAGGGAGCCCTCGGCGCCGGCGTTGGTCGCCACCTGGCGCAGCGGCGCCTCGAGCGCACGACGCACGATATCGACACCGATGGCGGCGTCGCCGGTCTCCTTGACCTTCTCGAGCGCCTTGGCCGCGCGCAGCAGCGCAATGCCGCCGCCCGGGACGATGCCCTCTTCCATGGCCGCACGGGTCGCTTCCTTGGCGTCCTCGACGCGGGCCTTCTTCTCCTTCATCTCGACCTCGGTCGCCGCGCCGACATTGATCACCGCAACGCCGCCGGCCAGCTTGGCCAGGCGCTCCTGCAGCTTCTCCTTGTCGTACTCCGACGTGGTCTCCTCGATCTGGCGGCGGATCTGCGTCACGCGCGCCTTGATGTCGGCCAGCTTGCCCGCGCCCTCGACAACGGTCGTGTTGTCCTTGTCGATGGTCACGCGCTTGGCCTTGCCAAGGTCGGCGACGGTGGTGTTCTCCAGCTTGAAGCCGGCCTCTTCGCTGATGACGCGGCCACCGGTGAGGATCGCGATGTCCTCGAGCATGGCCTTGCGGCGGTCACCGAAGCCCGGCGCCTTCACCGCGCACACCTGCAGGGTGCCGCGCAGCTTGTTGACGACCAGGGTCGCCAGCGCTTCACCCTCGACGTCCTCCGCGATGATCAGCATGGGACGGCCCATCTGCGCGACCTTCTCCAGAATCGGAAGCAGGTCCTTCATCGACGACACTTTCTTGTCATAGATGAGAATGACCGCGTCCTCGAGCACGACTTCCATGCGCTCGGCGTTGGTCACGAAGTACGGCGAAAGATAACCGCGGTCGAACTGCATCCCCTCGACGACGTCGAGCGTGGTCTCCATGCCGCGCGCCTCTTCGACGGTGATGACGCCGTCCTTGCCCACCTTCGCGAATGCGTCCGCGATCAGCTTGCCGATCTCAGGATCGTTGTTGGCGCTGATGGTGGCGACGTTGCCGATCTCGTCGTCCTTGACCTTCTTGCTCTTGCTCTTGAGCTCTTCGACGACGGCCGCGACCGCCTTCGAGATGCCGCGCTTGAGGTACATCGGGTTGGCGCCGGCGGTCACGTTCTTGATGCCTTCCTTGATGATCGCCTGCGCGAGAATGGTCGCGGTGGTGGTGCCGTCACCGGCGACGTCCTGCGTCTTGGTGGCGACTTCCTTCACCATCTGCGCGCCGAGGTTCTCGAACGGATCTTCGAGTTCGATCTCCTTGGCAATGGTGACGCCGTCGTTGGTGACGGACGGACTGCCGAATTTCTTGTCGAGGACGACGTTGCGCCCCTTGGGACCAAGCGTGATGCGCACCGCGTTGGCCAGTTTGTCGACGCCGATCCGGAGCTTCTCCCGGGCCTCGGCTTCGAAGATCAACTGCTTTGGCATGTTGTTGCCTCCTGTGATTTGGATCTGGTTGAAATGTGAACTAGAGAATCGCGAGGATCTCTTCTTCCTTCATGACGAGGCACTTGCTGCTGTCGATCTCGATCTCGGTGCCGGCGTACTTGTTGAACAGCACGCGGTCGCCCTTCTTGACTTCGAGTTCGATACGCTCGCCACTGGTGTTGCGACGGCCCTTGCCGACGGCGATGACTTCGCCCTCCTGCGGGCGTTCCTTCGCGGTGTCGGGGATAATGATGCCGCCCTTCTTCTTCTCTTCCTTCTCCAGGAGCCGCACAATCACGCGGTCACCCAGTGGGATCATCTTCATCGCATCCTCCTTATGAGATCGTGAGCGGCCGGGCGGGGGCCCACAGCCGCGTTGGCGTGTAGGATCTAATTGGAATCCCGATTAGCAGTCAACATATCCGACTGCTAACAAGGCCTATTCTAAGCAGGCGCGGGGGCGGAGGCAAGTGAAAATCTTCTTAAGAGCGCGCCGGGTGCGGCGGCCTGCGGGCTAGCGGCGGGGCCGGGAGACGGCCGCAATCCGGGCCAGGCCAAGAAGCGTAAGATGCGGTACAAAAACCCATTCCGAGGGTAACCGCGAGGACAATCGAGCCGCGTGGCCCCCGGTCACCCAGACCCTGGGCCGGACCCCCGAGGCCTCGCGCAGCAGCCGCAC
>DASRYI010000196.1:0-3035 GCA_035687255.1 Candidatus Krumholzibacteriia bacterium
CTGCACGAATGCCTGCAACTCGCCGGTGGGTCCCGTCAGGAGCATCGCTCCCTCCATGGGGACGTTGGAGACGCGCACCTTGCCCTTCTGGGCCGCGTCCTGCAGCCACTCCGCGTCGAAATCGGACACCCACAGGGTATCGGCGTCCTGCTCCAGGCGAACGAAGCTGTGAACGCGCAGCAGGTGATCCTGGTAGAACGTGTTCACGGTTTCGGGTGCTTCCGGATATATGTCGAGAAAGCGCACGCCGCCCAGCTCCAGCAGCACGGCCTGGAAGCGGGCCGTGGAACCGCCCTCATCGCTGACCAGCGTGTACATGCCACGCGTGGTGTCGCTCATGGTGAACACAAATTCCTCGTCCTGTTTGGCCACCCAGGTGCCAACCAGATCGGGGCTGTAGATCATGGTTTTGTCGGTGTACAGCGGCTGCAGCGACTGCACGTAGCAGCCGACGGTGGCTGCCAGCGCGCACGCGGCGGCCAGCACGAGGGGGCGGGCATGGCGCATCTTCATGCTGCTAGAACTTCGCGTGCTGCGAATCCCCCCACATTTTCTCGCCCGCTTCCACCCGGAAGGGAAGAATGTTTTCGCGGTGCGGCAACGGGCAGGTGGCAAACGTCGTGAAGACGCAGGGCGGATTGTACGCCTTGTTGAAATCCACCACGGTCTTGCCATCGGGTCCGGGCATGGGGACGTAGAGTTCTCGTCCGCCGCCGTAGGTGTCGTGTCCGCTCGAGGCGTCGCCGAATACGATCGACAGCTGGTCGCCTTCCTGCGCCATCGGTTCGAGGCGGTACGTCTGGCCGTTGATCTTGAAGACCAGTACACCCGGACACTGCACGGTCTCTTCAAAGCCGAGTACGTTGGGGATCTTCACGGGATGCGGCGGGTTGTAGCGTTCGAATACGGCGTCCACGCGCCACTTGTCGCTCACCGGGAAGCGGTCGATGCCCTTGAAATTCTTGCGCACCGGACTGTTGGCATCCTTGACGCGCAGATACAGCCCGCTGGAACGCGAGATCACGTAGAACTGCATCGAACCCATCTGAACCCGCGTCGGGCCCGATTCGCTGGCGTCGGAAGCGAGTGTGGTTTCGGTGGCGGGTTTTCCGTCCAGCGTCATTCCCGCGTCGGGAAGCGGCGCCAGCGTGACCACGCTGTCCTGCACGGTGAGCGATCCCGCGTGCCCGGGCGACCCCGCGGGAAGCGTGATGTCGTTGTCGGATGCGGACCCGAAGGTGTGTGTGCCGTTGGACAACGGGAACAGGCCCACCAGCGTGAGCCAGCCATCTTCCGCGGTGAGACGCTGGATGCGCCCGTCATGCCACTCGTTGATCGATTTCACGTAGTCGGATTGTTTGCTCACACCCGCACCCACGCCGGCGCCGCCCATGCCGATGGACACCGAGCCGCCGCACGCCAGAGTAGCGCCAATCACCATGCAGGAGAATTTCAAGATGCGGTTCACGTTCATCCTCCGTTACGGAATCGTCGTGTAATAGACTTTCAGTACGGGCCGGTTGGCGGGTACGACATTCTCACGCGAATCAAACCGCCGCGCGGTGCGCGACTGGGTTTCATCGCCGATCACGATCCAGCCAAAGTTGGCCGCCGGCGTGTCCAGCCACGCCTGCACATCGGCCTGCATCGCCGCCGCCTTCCACGTGTAGAAGCCGAAGGCTCCCACCTGGAGTTGTGCGCTGGCGCCGGCGTCGAAGTCGCCTCCCGCCGTCGTCCACGTCGTGGCCGGGAAGAAGCGATAGCCCCAGGTGGCGTCGTTGGTCCTGGCGCCGGTGCCGGTGCCGCCGGGATTGCCGGCGTTGGATGCTCCCTCGCCCCAGTCCGCGGTGACGCGATGCAACGAGATGGTTCGCAGCACGCCCGACGGCGTTTTTGATACGTGCAGCGTGAGCTCCACACTGTCGATCACGGCGCCGGCCGGAATACTGTCGGAAATGGCGAAGGCCAGCAACGCGCGGCGGTTGTAGGGTCCGCCATTGTTACCGGCATTCTGCCCGGTAAACAGATACTCTCCCGATCCGTTGCTCAGCGTGTCGGACTCGGAGTACATGGAGTTGTCCTTGAACGGCGGAATGTTCTTCGTCAGGTGCATCGGAGGCGGCACCGCCGGCATCCATACCGCGTCGTTGGACACCGGCGCCTTGTTGCCGGCTTTGTCGATCGCGCGCAGCGCGAAGTGCGTCACCAGCGTGGTATCGATGCCCGTCACGGTGAACTGTTCCACGGTGCCGGCCGGTGACGGCGGGGGCGGAGATGCCACCACGGTGGCGACGCCGAAGTTGGTCCCGTCGATGGCATTGAGAGACCAGCGGATGTCGTACTTCCTGGCGGTGCCGGTGTTGAAATCTTCACCAGGTGCGGTCCACTGAAGAGTGACGCTCTGGTCTCCCGCGGAAAGGACGGCGAGGTCGGTGACCTTCGAGGGCGGAAAATCATCGCCGGGTGGAATGGGGTTGTCGTTGCCGCCGCAGGAGGCCAGCACGGCCACCAGCACGAGCAATGAGGCGGATCGCAGATATTTCAACGTCATCGAATGAACTCCCTACTTTGCTGCAAAATCGATGGTCGCGCGCACCCGGTTGCGGTTGTTGGCGCGCACGTACGTTAATTCACGGGACAGTTTCTTGACCAGAAAGATGCCCAGACCACCGACACGGCGTTCTTCGGCGTGCCGGTCGAGGACGGGTGGGGGCGCATCGTTGGGGTTGAAGGGGTGGCCGTCGTCTTCAATGGTGATCACGACGCGCCGCGGCTCGGTTCGCACATCGAGATTGATGCGGTGGGCCAGCCGGTCGTCGTAGCCGTAGCGCACCACGTTGACCAGCAGTTCTTCCACCACCAGCCGCGCGTGGTGAATGGTGCTCGGCGGCACTCCTTCCTCACCGAGGAAGTCCGCGAGGGCGGCGTGAACACGCGTGACCTCGCGCACATCGTTGGTAAGCGACACTCGCAACATTCCCATGCGTTGTCGTTTCCCGTGGCTATTCGTTCCTGTAGAGGAACGTGTGAGGCGT
>DASRYI010000197.1:0-6804 GCA_035687255.1 Candidatus Krumholzibacteriia bacterium
TGTGGGAGTTTCCCGGGGGCAAGGTGCAACCGGGAGAGACCCCGGCGCAGGCCTGCCGGCGTGAGATCCGCGAGGAAACCGGGTTGCGAGTCGACGTGGGCGAGCACGTCGCGCGCGTACACCACGTGTACAGCCACCTCGCGGTGGACATCGATGTATTCCATTGCCGCTACCGGGGCGGAGCGGTGGTCCTGGACGGGCCCACCGATCATCGTTGGATCACGCTGGAAGAAACCGGCGACTACGCATTTCCCAAAGCCAACCACAAGTTCATGCCGGCATTGCACCGTGCACTGACGGACCGGTCCAGTCCCCGTTCACGTTCACGCAAACCCGCACGGAAATAGCCGCCAACCTTTGCCTGCGATGGCGGTGACATGGTGGTATATTTGCTGCAATGACCTCGTTCATGCGTGAATTTTTTTCCGTCTTCGCCGACATCCTGCGTGATTCGTCACCCTTTCTGCTGCTGGGGTTCGCACTCGCGGGCCTGATTCATGTGCTGATGAAGCGTTTCCCGGGGATCACCGCGGGATTGTCCGGGCCCGGGAATCGTCCCGTGTTTCTCGCCGCGCTGGTGGGCGCTCCCATGCCGTTGTGCTCGTGCAGTGTGCTTCCGGCCGCGCTGGCGCTGCGGCGGCAGGGAGCGAGCAAGGGCGCGACCGCGTCATTTCTCATCTCCGTTCCCGAAACGGACATCGTTTCCATCATGGTCACGCTGGCGCTGATTGGTCCGGTGATGGCGGTTTACCGCCCGCTGGCCGCGATCGTGGCAGCACTGGCGACGGGTCTTGTCATCCAGGTCATGGAGCGCGGAACCCGCGCGCAGACGAAGGTCCCCGCCGATACAGCCTCTGCGGCCGCGTGCTGTGAACCTGCCGCCGACCGCGTTGCATCCCCGGAGCCATGGTGGGTGCGCGCGTTACGTTACGGCTTTGTCGAGATGTTCGACGACATCGCGCCCCAGTTGATCCTGGGCATCGCGGTGGCCGCCGCAATCGGTGCGCTGGTGCCGGCGCTGGATCCGGCATGGGTCCGCGCACACATCTTCCTCTCCTACGTGGTGATGATGCTGGTTGGAATTCCCATGTACGTGTGCGCGGCCGCGTCCACACCGGTCGCCGCAGGTCTGATCGCCGCGGGAGTCAGTCCCGGCGCCGCCATGGTGTTTCTCCTCGCGGGTCCCGCCACCAACGTCGCCAGCATGCTGGTACTGCGCGCGGAGCTGGGGAGGCGTGCGCTGGCTGTCTACGTGGTCATGATCGCCGCCAGCAGTATCGTGCTGGGAGCGATCCTCGATGCATTGCTGGGTCTGCGCCACATCAACGTGGCAGCGCTGACGCACGGTGGCGGGGGCGCACCGTGGGTGGGCATGTTGGCGATGTTCGCGTTCCTGCTCTGGACGGGCACGAGCTTTTACCGCACGCGCATCTGGCGGCGCGCCCGGACCGGTCTCGCCCGCCTGCTCGCAACCGGCTCTTCCGCACGCTGACGTCCTGGTTCGCCTAGGACTCGCGCGTCTTGATACCGTACTTCTTGATTTTGAGGTGAAGCATCTGACGGCTCAGGTCGAGGGCCCGGGCCGTGTTGCTGATGTTGCCGTCATTGCGTGCCAGCGCGTCCCGAATCAGACGTTCTTCGTAGCTGTCCATCAGATCGCGGAAAGAACCGGCATCGGTTGGCAACGCCGCGCCCGCGTTCGGGGAGGGCGCAAAGAAACGATCGAATGCGCCGGCCTGGATCACGCCGTTGTCATCCTGGAAGGCGCTGGCCCATTCCATGGCGTGCTCGAGCTCGCGCACGTTTCCGTCCCACCTCTTTCCCAGGAGCAGCGTGCGCGCATCGCGCGAGAGCTGGGCAGGAGGTACGCCACGCTTTTTGGCGACGCGCTGGAGAAAATACTCGGCCAGCGGGAGGATGTCTTCACGCCGCTCGCGCAGCGGAGGAAGGTGCAGCTGCGCTCCCTTGAGGCGGAAATACAGATCGTGACGGAACCTGCCCGCTTCCGCCTCGTGCGGCAGATCGCGGTTGGTCGCCGCCACCACGTGGACATCCACCTTGCGCACGTGTCCCTGCTCGCCCACGCGCGTGATCTCTCCGAGTTCCAGGGCGCGGAGCAACTTGGGCTGTGTCTCCAGCGGCATCTCCGCGATCTCGTCGAGAAAAAGCGTGCCGCCGTCGGCGAGTTCGAAGTATCCCGGCCGGTCGGCGTCCGCGCCGGTGAACGCGCCTTTGCAATGCCCGAACAGGATGCTGTCCGCGAGGCCGTGTGGAATCGAGGCGCAGTTGATGGCCTCGAAGGGTCCGCCGCGGCGCGGGCTCATCTCATGAATCGCGCGGGCCAGCAGTTCCTTGCCGGTGCCGCTCTCGCCGTGAATGAGCACCGACCTCATGTCGCTGGGTGCGATCTTCTGGGCGACCTCGAACACGTCCAGCATCTGTTTGTTGCGAATCACCATGCCCGACATGGTGACGTGTTCCGCAAGCTGCTGCCGGAGCCTCTGGTTCTGCTCCTTCAGGCGCTCGCCGCGGGTAAGCACTTCGCCGTGCACGCGCGCCCTCACAATCGCCACCGCCGCCTGCGCTCCAAACGCGTGCAGCAGTGAACCGTCGTCATCGGTAAAGGAGGGAAGGACATGGCGGCTGTCGGCGTAAATCACGCCCACCAGTCGCCCCTGGTCGATCAGGGGCAGACACACGGCCGAGCGGATCTTCTCTTCGACGATGCTGCCCTGCTCTCTCAGGTCATCAATCTGGGCAATGTCGGCGCCAACGAACAGCTGGTGGGTCTCCTCCACTTTTTCGACCACCGAATGGCTGATGTGACGCGCCCCCTCTTCCTCCCAGGCGGCTCCTCCGCGTGTGCGCCCCGTGAACATGGCGAGCTTCCCGTCTTCCTCACGCAGGATGACGTATCCCCGATCGCAGCCGGTCATCCGGATGATGCCGTCGACGATGGCGTCGAGAATGGACTTCAGGTCGAGGGTCGACGTCAGGGAGGTGGCGACGTCGAAGAGATCCTGGTAGCGGCGGACATCCCCGTCGTTTGCGCTCGCCGGTTCGGCGGCGGGCGGGGCAACGGGCCGGGCGAGCTCGCTCAGCTCTCGCAGCGGGTCGCGTTCACGCGGATTCTTTCGGGGTCTCGATGCCATGGCCAGCCAGCTAGTGGGTCCATAGTACCACAGCGGGCGGACCCCAAAAATGAAGAGCCCGCCGGTTGGCGGGCTCTCTGCGTGGATCTCCCCGGCATCGGTCTGGTAGTCCACGCGTCTTCAGGAACGATTCACGATCACGATCGGGCGCTCAACTCACTTCCTGGCACCTTCCGTTTGAAGCCGCCGTGGCGATCGAGTATCGTGATCGCTCCGGCATCGTCGGGAATCGTCGCTGACTAACGGTTCCAGGTGCTGTTGCCCCAGGTGCTGTTGCCCCAGGTGCTATTGCCCCAGGTGCTGTTACCCCAGGTGCTGTTGCCCCACATGCTCTGGCCCATAACACCCCAGATGCTCTTGCCGAACACCGCCAGCACGCTGAGAACAAGTCCGAAATTGGAAAGGATCATGTACCGCATTTTGTTTCCTCCCGAAGTGAATCGTGCTTCTCTTCCGGTCATCCACCGTGTTCCCATTCGGTCTCGGTGGTCCCGGCAGTTCCCCGTTATGGCAACCTGCGTACCAAACGGGAACAAAATTTCCGGGAACCCGTTAAACTGTTCTCTCGTAGGTAGTTATTCCTTCCAGTGGCCGCCGATTTCGGGTTGGGCAAGCGAATGCCTGTGGGTTAAATTGTAATGGATATTTTACATCCAGTGTCCGCAAATGCCGGATTGTGCCTTATAAGACTCTATTGTCAAACAAGATACGGAGTGTAAAATGAATCTGACAGCAATATGTCAAGAAAGGGTGACGCTTTTGAGGTTGGGTGCGGCGACCCTCGCCGGGCTCGTCCTGATGACGTTGCTACCCGGAGGAGCGATGGCGAAGGACCTCTTTCCTTTCCCCGTGACCACGCGGTCTCTCGACAACGGGCTCCATGTGGTGATGGTGCCGTTCGACAGCCCGGGCATCGTGGCCTACTACACGATCGTGCGCGCGGGATCGCGCAACGAAGTCGAGCCCGGCAAGTCGGGCTTCGCGCACTTCTTCGAGCACATGATGTTTCGCGGCACCGACCGGTACACGAGCGATGCCTTCAACGCGCTGTACCGTCGGATCGGAAGCGACCCCAACGCCTACACGTCCGACGACGTGACCGTGTATCACGCGCTGGTGCCGAAGGACGCGCTCGACAAGGTGATGGATGTCGAGTCCGACCGCTTCATGCATCTCAAATACTCGGAGTCGGACTTCAAGCAGGAGTCCAAGGCGGTGCTGGGCGAGTACAACAAGAACTACTCGGACCCCGAGAACAAACTCTATGAAAAGTCGCGCGACACTGCATACACCACCCACACGTACAAGCACACGACCATGGGCTTCCTCGCGGACATTCAGGATATGCCCAACCAGTACGACTACAGCCGCGAGTTTTTCCGCCGTTATTACACGCCGGGCAACTGCGTGATTCTGATTGTCGGCGATTTCGATGCGGACAAGACGTTCGCACTCGTTCAGAAGTACTATTCACCGTGGAAGGCGCAGAACGCGCCGGCCTCGATCCCCGCGGAACCCGAGCAGACCGAAGCACGCACCGCCCACGTGTCGTGGGACAACGCGACGCTGCCGTACCTGTGTCTGTCGTTCAAGATACCGGCCTTCAGCACGAAGACAACGGACACGGCGGCCCTGGACCTGCTCGCGTCGCTGTACTTCGACGAGACCAGCCCTCTCTACCAGGAACTCGTGATTCGCGATCAGAAGGTGGATGAACTCTCCGTGTACGCGCCGTTGCGGCGCGATCCGGGACTGTTCATGGTGTTCGCGCGTGTGAAGGACGCCGCCCAGCTCGAACCGGTGCGCGAGCGCATCTACCAGACAGTGGAAGACGCGGCGCATACGCCCATCGATCCCCAACGCCTGGCGGACGTGAAATCGAACGTGCGCTATTCGTTCGCGATGTCGCTCGACACCGCGCGCTCGGTGGCCTCCAACCTCACCCAGTTCATCGAGCTCACCGGCGATCCGGAATCGATCAACGAGATGTATCGCCGCTACGACGAGGTAAAACCGGAAGATCTCATGCGCGTCGCGGGGAGCTATCTTACGCGTGCGCGCAGTACCGAAGTCACCTTGACTGGAGGTGCGCAGTGAACCGCTCCCCGTTGAAGATCGGACTATCCGTCCTGGCGGTGGCCGCGCTGGCCATGCTGGTGGCGCCCGGTGATGCCCGCACGCAACATGCGGGTATTCCCACTGTCCTGCTGCCCATCGCCTCCTCGCCCCTGGTCACCTTCCGCATCCAGTTCCGCGCCGGGGCCGCCGACGACCCCGCGGGCAAGAAGGGGCTCACCTACCTGACGGCGTCGATGCTCACCCAGGGTGGCACCACCCAGCACACCTACGAGGAGATCACGTCGCTCTTCTACCCCATGGCGGCGGGCGTGGACGCGGTGGTCGACAAGGACGTCACCACCTTTGTGGGCACGACCCACATCGACAATCTGGACAGGTATCTCGATCTGCTGCTGCAGATTCTGCTCGAGCCGCGCTTCGACGAGCACGACTTCGAGCGCCTCAAGACGAACCAGTCCAACTATCTCTCCAAGACGTTGCGCGGTGGCAACGACGAAGAGCTGGGCAAGCAGGCACTCGGCGTGTTCATGTACGCGGGCCATCCCTACGGTTCACCCAACCAGGGGCTGGTGTCGAACCTCGATGCCATCACGCTCGACGACGTGAAGGCGCAGTACAAGGCCATGTTCACGCGCGACAACGTCACCATCGGACTCGCGGGTGGATATCCGAAGAATCTGGTGGACCGCGTTTCCAAGGCCCTGTCCAACCTGCCGGCGGGTCCGCCCACGCATCCGGTGCTGCCCGAACCACAGAAGATCTCGGGCATCGAGATCATGGCCATCGAGAAGGAGGCGCGCGCCACCGCCATCTCGATGGGCTTCCCGCTGGATGTAACGCGCGCCGACCCGGACTTCTACGCCCTGATGGTGGCGAATTCACATCTCGGCGAACACCGCACCATGAACGGCGTGCTCATGAACCGCATGCGCGAAGTTCGCGGGCTCAATTACGGCGACTACTCGTACATCGAGCATTTCGTCCAGGACGGCGGTTCGACGCTGCCCATCACCAACATTCCGCGCAGCCAGCAGTACTTCTCGATCTGGATCCGTCCCGTGCAACCGCAGCACCGTCAATTTGCGCTGCGGCTCGCATTGTGGGAGCTCGACCGGATGGTTCGCGACGGTCTGACGCAGGAGGAGTTCGAGGAGGCGCGCTCGTTCGTGAAGAACTACAGCAAGCTGTGGGCGCAGGACCAGAGCCGCCGGCTCGGCTACCTGATGGACTCGCGCTTCTACGGGATGGATGACTTTCTCGGCACGCTGCCGGCCAAACTGGACGCGCTCACGCTCGATCAGGTCAATGCCGCCATCAAGAAGCACCTGCGCTCGGATGGTTTGCGTGTGGCCGTGGTCACCAAGGGCGCGGACGCGTTCCTCACGGACGTGATCAACAACACCCCGTCACCGATGGTGTATGACGCGGAGGGCATTCCGCAGGATGTGCTCGAGCAGGACAAAGCCATCGCCGTCTACCGGCTGAACGTGAACCGCGCAGCGTCGAAAGTCGTCGACGTCTCCGACATGTTCCAGTAGCCGGGTCAGTTCCGGTACTGGATGCGCGAGAGAAT
>DASRYI010000198.1:0-23900 GCA_035687255.1 Candidatus Krumholzibacteriia bacterium
GATGCACCCGCCGGCACCACGCCCGGCACCGTGATCTCCACCGACCCGCTGCGGGTGGCCTGCGGCGAGGGCGCGCTGGAAATCCACACGCTCCGTCCCGAAGGCCGCCGCGCCATGACGCCCGCCGAATTCCGCGCCGGCAACGCCCTGGAAACCGGCGACGTGTTCACACAATTGACGCCGGACGCGTAGCGGGTCTACATTCGTGCCGTGAAGGCGCGCGGCGTACTCATTCGCATTCTGGTTCTGGCCGGACTCTTCTTCGCCGGCATCTACGCCTTCAATTACATCCTCATGCCCATGCTGGTGCGACAGAGCAGCGCCGTCATCGTGCCCGACCTGCGCAACACCAGCGAAGCCGAAGCCAAAGACATGCTCAGCCGCATCGGGCTTACCATGCGCGTGGAACGCAGCGACTACGATTCGCAGATACCCGCGGGATTCATCCTCTCGCAACAGCCCGACGCCAACGAAAACCTCAAGCCGGGACGGTCGGTGGTGGTGGTGGTGAGCCTGGGCACGCGCATTCGCATGGTGCCGGAAATTCGCGGCATGTCGCTGCGCCAGTGCCGCAGCGTGCTGCAGAGCGAGGGGCTGCAGGTGGGCCGCGTGGCGCGGGTGCAGCACATCGGCGACGCGCGCGAACACGTGGTGGCCAGCAGTCCGCCCGTGGGTGACGAAGTCCACGAGGGTGAATCCGTGGATGTGGTGCTGTCGGTTCCCGGTGGGGCGACCGTGTACGTGATGCCCGATCTCACCTCGCAGGATCTCTTCTTCGTGCGCGAAAAGCTGGAGAAGCTGGGATTCCGCGTGGGATCCGTACGCTACGAAGACCGCGACGGCGTGTTTCCCAATACCATCATCGACCAACGGCCGCGCCCCGGAGAGCAGATCCGGGAAGGAGAGTCCATTGAGCTGGTCGCATCTAGTTCGCGTTGAACATACGGCGCGCGACGCGCGCGTCGCGGTGGCGCCCAGCCTGCTGGCGTGTGACTTCGCGCACCTTGCCGACGAAATTGCACGCGTCGAGAAGGAAGGCGTGGAGTTTCTGCACCTCGACGTGATGGACGGCCACTTCGTCAACAACATCACCTTCGGTCCGCCGCTGGTCAAGACGGTGGCGCGTGTCGCAAAGACCACACTCGATACGCACCTGATGATCGAGCACCCGGATCGCTACATCACCGCGTTCATGGAAGCGGGCACGCACGTGCTCTCGATTCACGTCGAGGCCAGCACCGACGTGCGCCGCGACCTGCGCGCTATCAAAGCCCACGGCGGCATGGCGGGTCTGGCCTTCAATCCCGACACGCCCTTCGATCGCGTTCAGCCCTACCTCGAGGAGATCGACCTGCTGCTGGTGATGAGTGTGGTCCCCGGCTTCGGGGGACAGGCGTTCATCGATACCTCGCTCGTCGACGTGGAGCGGGCCATCCGCTTCCGCGAGAAGCAGCGCCTCGAGTTCGCCATCGAGATCGACGGTGGCATCACTCCCGAGACCGCCCGCCGGGCCCGGGAGGCCGGAGCCGAGATCATGGTGGCCGGGACCGCCATCTTTCGCACTCCGGACTACGGGGCCTCGATCCGGGCCATCCGGGGATGACGGTCGGGCGCTCGCGTAACGCCATCGTTGGGTGATATTTACCGTCGTAACGGCGGTAAAAAATCAACCAGTAATGACTTCACGGCTTGGCTCGGATCCCTGGCGTGCGCGCGCGGGTGGGCGGCCAGCGGGGCCGCCCCGGAACTCAGACACTGGCGCGACCCGTGAGGACGCAGGGCTCTCGTTGGCGAACAATCCGCAGCGGGCGGCCAACCTGCGATGGGCGACGCGGCCCACCGCGAGGACGTGAGACAACGAGACGCCCGAGGCCGAGCGGAGTCCGCCGCGTCCCCCAACCCCCTAACACCCCTGCCGATTCGGACTTGCCCCGGTTCCCGGGGTCTGGTACCCTCCATCGCTTACGGGTCCCGTGAGTTTTGAAGCCGTTCGGACGGTCGTGCCACCCCGGTCCGCCCTCCCGTTTCGAGCCATCACCGACGTTTCAACGGGTCAGCCAGCGGTTGCGCAGCAGTGACGGCGTGCGTGACGCCGGGGCACGTGCATGTTTCAGAGTCTGACGGAAAAATTCGAGCGTATGTTCGCGGGCATTCGCTCCCGGGGGAAACTCTCCGAGAGCGACGTGCGCGAAACCGCAAAGGAAGTGCGCCGCGCGCTGCTCGAAGCCGACGTCAACTTCCGCGTGGTGAAGGACTTCGTCGCGCGCATCGAGACCCGTCTGGTCGGGGAAGAGGTTCACAAGAGCTTCACGCCCGAGCAACAGATTGTGCGCGTCGTCAACGAAGAGCTGACGGCGCTGCTCGGTGGAACCGTGGCACCGTTCCACCTCAAGCGCTCCACCAGCGTCGTGATGGTGGTGGGGTTGCAGGGGTCGGGCAAAACGACATTCTGCGCCAAGCTTGCCGCCATGCTGCGCAAGCGCGGACGCAAACCGCTGCTGGTCGGTCTCGACGTGTACCGGCCCGCGGCCATGGACCAGCTCGAGATTCTCGGGCGGCAGATCAACGTCCCGGTGGCGCGCGCCGACAAGGGCGAGACCGACGTGCTCGCGCTGTACCGGCGGGCGCAGGAAATCGGCGTCCAGAAGCTGTGCGACACGTTGATTCTCGACACCGCGGGCCGACTGCACGTGGATGACGGGATGATGGCCGAGATCGCGGCTCTGCGCGATGCGGCCGATCCGGAAGAAACGCTGCTCGTCCTCGACAGCATGACGGGACAGGAAGCGGTGAACGTCGCCACCGCCTTCCAGGAGCGCGTGGCGGTGAGCGGCATCGTGCTCACCAAACTCGATGGCGACGCGCGCGGCGGTGCCGCGCTCTCGGTGCGCGCGGTGACGGGCGTGCCCATCCGGTTCGCGGGCATGGGAGAGAAGCTCTCCGACCTCGAGCCGTTCTATCCCGAGCGCATGGCGGGACGGATTCTCGGCATGGGCGACGTGATGTCGCTCATCGAGAAGACGCAGCAGTCGATCGATCTGAACGAAGCCGCGGAGCTCAACCAGAAGCTGCGCGCGCAGTCGTTCGATATGCAGGACTTCCTCGGGGAAGTGCGGCGCATCCAGAAGATGGGCCCGATCGAGGATGTGCTGAAGATGATCCCGGGGGCATCGCGCATGATGCCGAAGGGAGCGTCGATCGACCCGAAACAGATCAAGCGTGTGGAGGCCATCATCTGCTCCATGACACCAGAGGAGCGGGCACGGCCTCATCTGTTAGACGGAAGCCGGCGCAAGCGCATCGCGCGCGGCAGCGGCACCCAGGTGCAGGACGTCAACGCGCTCCTGCGACAGTTCGAAGACATGAAAAAGATGATGAAGATGGTTGGTAATCTGCAGAAAAAGAAGAAAGGCAAACGGCTCGGATTCTAGAGCCGCGGAGGTAACGCAACGTGTCGGTCAAGATCAGATTGAAACGCATGGGCACCAAGAAGCGCCCGTTCTACCGCATCGTGGCCACGGACTCGCGCAACCGGCGCGACGGCCGTTTTATCGAAGAGCTGGGTTATTACGATCCGCTCACGACGCCGCCCAACATCAAGCTCGAGGAAGAGCGCATCTTCCAGTGGCTGAAGAACGGCGCCATTCCCTCCACCAATGTGGAGTCGCTGATGCGCCGCATGGGCACCATGAAGAAGTGGGTCTTCGTGCGCGACGGCGTGGCGACGGACGAGGTGGACGCGAAGGTGGCGGCACTCGCGGATAAGGAGACCAAGGGTCTCACCGCCGACGAGCGCCGGCACAAGTACGCGTCGAAGAAAGTGTCCAAGAAGAAAGCCGCCGCCGCCGGTGCGCCGGCCGCCGAAGGCGCGTAGCACCCGCCCTGCCTCTGACGCCCCCGGTGTCTGAAGGCGGATGTTGGCAAGTGCACTGCGCGAGTTGCGTTGATGCACGCGCGGGTGGCGCTTGAGAAGGCGAGGGCCCTCGCAAAGTACACGCGGGTGGCGCCGGACGGGGCCCCCGGCAACTCGAGCGGAGCGAGAGTTGTTCCGGGGTGGCCGGCGACAGGACCCGCGGTGATGATTCACGGGAACCCGCGGTAGCGGTAGAAAGACCGATCCGGGTCGTGCCGCGGTGATCGCAAAGAGAACGGCTGCAGGAGTAACGAATGGCCGAGGCAACGCGTCAATCCATTCAGGCGATGATCGAGTACATCGCGGCATCGCTCGTGGATGACAGGAACTCCGTCGATGTGAAGGAGTCCACCAAGGAGGACTACATCGTCATGGAGCTCACCGTGCGTCCCGAGGATCTCGGCAAGGTGATCGGAAAGAACGGACAGACCGCGCACGCGATTCGAACGCTGGTCAATGCCGCCGCCAGCCGGGCCGGCCAGAAGATCATCTTCGAGATTCGCGAATGAACGATACGCGCGAGGTGTTTCTCGGGCGCTTCGTCAAGGCGTTCGGCATCCGGGGCGAACTCAAGCTGTACGCGTCGGATGATTTCTGGTTCGACGCACTCGAGTCGCAGCGCCTGTTTGTGGCGCGCGACGGAGATGAAGAAAAGCGCGGCGTGGTCGTCGAGTACGCGCAGCCCCACCAGAAGCAGTTCATTGTGAAGCTGGAGGGCATGGACGACCGTAACGACGCCGAACGCGAAGTGGGCGCCGGGCTGTTCATCGACATTCAGTCGCTGGACGTGGCGCTGCCCGATCACGAGCTGCCCTTCCAGGTGATGGGCATGCACGTGCGTACCGAGGACGGACGCGACATCGGACACATCACCGGCGTGATCGGATCGAGCGCGCAGAATGTGTACGAAGTGACCGGCGAGACCGGCAAGGTGCTGATCCCGGCCGTCGACGCGTTCATCATCGAACGCAACTTCGACGACGGTGAAATGACCGTCCGGCCCATACCCGGTCTGTTGGATCAGTAGAACCGGCGCGCGCGGGTGGCCGACAGGACGCGCGCAGCAGGAGAGAAGTCGTGCGCATCAATGTGGTCACCATATTTCCGGAGACCATGGACGCGATGCTCGCGACCGGAATGCTCGCCGTCGCGGCCAAGAAAGGCATCGTCGAGTTCCGGACCCGGAGCCCGCGCGACTTTACCAGCGACGCGCACCGCACCGTGGACGATGCCCCCTTCGGGGGCGGTGCCGGGATGATCATGATGGCGCCACCCATTGTGGACGCCGTCGAGAGTTTCGAACGGAAGCCGGGGTCGCCCGTGCTTCTCATGAGCCCCGCCGGGCGCCGCTTCGATCAGCAGACGGCGCAGCGGCTGGCGGGCGAGGACGAGCTGACCTTCATCTGCGGGCGCTACAAGGGCGTCGACGAACGGGTGAGGGAACTGGTCGTGACCGAAGAGATTTCGCTCGGAGACTTTGTGCTCTCGGGCGGTGAATTTGCGGCCGCCGCGGTGATCGAGGCGGTCGTACGGCTCAAAGCCGAGGTACTGGGCAACGAGGAGTCCGCCCACAGCGACTCCTTCGCGCCGGGAAGGGACGGGCTTCTCGACAGCGCGTGGTACACGCGCCCCGCGGAATACCGCGGGCTCAAGGTTCCCGACGTCCTCATGTCGGGACACCACGCCGAGATCGAGAAGTGGCGGCGGCAGTCGTCGCTGGACCGGACCCGGCGCCACCGGCCCGATTTGATGGATCAGGATAAACGTTCGTAGCCGAAGTCAAGGAGGCAGTGGTATGAACATCATGGACCGGATCGAAGCGCGGATGCTTTCGAAGAAGACCCATGACTTCCGCGTGGGTGACACCGTGAAGGTCATGGTGCGGGTGGTCGAAGGCAACAAGACGCGCGAACAGGCGTTTCAGGGAACCGTCATCAAGCAGAACGGTCACGGGGTCACCGAGACCTTCACCGTTCGCAAGATCAGCTCCGGCGTCGGCGTCGAGCGTGTATTTCCGATTCATTCGCCCAACGTCACCCGGATTGAAGTGCTTCGTCGCGGTCGTGTTCGTCGTGCCAAGCTCTACTACCTGAGGGAACGCGTTGGCAAAGCGGCTCGAATCCAGGAAAAGCGCGACAACACCGGGGGCGGCAGCTCCTCCTCGTCGGAGTAGCGGTTCCCGCGCGGGCGCGGCGCGCACCAGAGCCACACCCGCGGAGAAACGAGCGGCGGCGAGATTGCGCCGCCGCTTCAAGAAGCTGGTCGAGTTCGACCGCGGCTTCGAGGCGCAGGGCTATCGCGTGATTGCCGGTGTCGACGAAGCCGGCCGCGGGGCGCTGGCGGGTCCGGTGGTTTCCGCCGCCGTCGTGCTTCGCGACGAATCCCTCCTGGTGCGCGTCAACGATTCCAAAGCCATCGACGAAGCCGAACGCGAGGCGTTGTTCACCGAAATCGTGGCCAGCGCGCTCTCGGTTCGCATCTCCTTCAGCCAGCCCGACGCCATCGACCGCCACAACATTCTCCAGGCGACGCTCATGAGCATGCACCGCGCGGTGGAAACGCTGCGGCCCCGCCCCGACCTGGTGCTGGTGGACGGCCGGGAACTGTTCCAGTGGCCCGGGATCGTGGTTCCCGTGGTCAAGGGCGACGCCAGAAGCCTGCGCGTGGCGGCCGCCTCCATCGTGGCCAAGGTGGCGCGCGACCGCCTGATGCGGCGGCTGCACCGCATGTATCCCCATTACCACTTCGACCAGAACAAGGGGTACGGCACCCGGGACCACCTGGAGGCACTCGCCGAGCACGGTCCGGCGCTCGTCCACCGGCGCTCCTTCCTGGGGAAAGTCGTTGCAAACAATCTCTCGATGTTCTAATTATTACAGCAGTTGGGTGGGGGACGGGTGGCATTGGCGATGCGGATGCGCCGGCAATGCTACAAGAAGATCGGGTGGTGTGGGGTGGCTTATGAGCACGAGACAAACCGGCCAGTGGGGCGAGGAAATCGCCGCCCTGTTTCTTCGGCTCAAAGGGTTTGAGGTTCTCAGGACCAACGCGCGCTACGAGCGTCGCGAGGTCGACCTGGTGGTGCGCGACGGCAACGCGCTGGTCGCGGTGGAAGTGAAGCTCCGGATCGGAGACCGGTTCGGAACGGCCGCCGAGTCCATCGACGAACGCAAGCTGGCGCGCCTGCGCGTGGCGCTCACCGGCATCGCCCGCGAACTCGGTCTGGCCCTATCGCCGCGCATCGACGTCGTAACCATCGACATCGAGGCCACGGGCGAGAGCATGAGGGTGGAACACTACGCCGGTGTCAGCTGACACGCGCACAGCGCGTGTCGTGTGGTTTATCGGATAAATGCCCCGTCGAGGTGATCGGATTGAAGAAACTTGCTTTGCTTCTGGTTGTAGCGTCGCTCGCGATGTCCGCCTGTTCGTCGGTCAAGAAGATCGTCGTGAAGGACATCCCGCTCGAGGACCAGAAGGCCGTTCTCGATAAGTATGCGGGCCGCACCGTCTGGACGCGCGTGGTGCTGCACGACATGGGCGACGGCGGCAATGTTGCGCGCGACGAAGAAGTGAAGATCGTCGACGTGTCGATGATATACAAGGGCTCGGTGACGGTGCAGACGCTCAAGCGCAAGAACAAGGTGGTGCAGGCGCTGGAGCTCGAGCGGCCGCTGACGCCCGAAAAGATCGACGCCAAGCTTGCCGATCTGTTCTGGTTCGACGATCCCACCATGCGCCACGTGCGCTTCATCCGCGAATACGGAAAGAAGGTAGCCCAGGCCATCATGGACCACGACGTGTTCAAGGACATGTCGGCCGATGCAGCCATGGACTCGTGGGGACCACCCATCAGCAAGGAACTGAACGAGCTCAACGGCCGGCTGAACGCCAAGTGGGTCTATCCCACCGACACTCCGAAGAAGAGCAAGTACCTTTATCTCGAAGGCAGCAAAGAGGACGATCTCCGGGTGGTCCGCTGGGACGAGTGAGCACCCCGTGGGAGTTTACGAAGACGGGCGCTCCGTGGTACGGAGCGCCCGTTTTTTTGTGGTGGGGTCTCTCTGGCTGTGCGTGCAGACATCACTCCGTGCGGTACAGGCTCTTGACACCACCCCAGGTGGTCTTCCGGACCGGCAGCACGTCCACGGTCTCCACGCGTACGTCGTCCACGTAAACAACTGAAGTGCCGGTCCCCGTGAAGTTGTTGGGAAGCACACCAAAGTTGTTGAGCGGAACCTCGACGCCGTAGTACGACGGCGGGAGCACCTTCGGGTCCGCGGGAAGTCCGCTGAGGCTGTCGTACAGACCATTCTCGGTGTACAGGTACACCTCCGCCTGCATGCTCGGGTAGGTGACGACGATGGCAACCGTCCACCAGTGGTCGCCGCCCCAGGCACCGATCAGGCTGCTCCCCGCGGTCTTCGTGACCCAGGAAATCTGTCCGTTGTTGTCGAAGAGCACGGCGTTGGCGAGCCAGCCGGTGCTCGGATTGCCGGGATCGACGAACCCGAAGCCGACGGCGGCGCCGCGCGTGATATCAGTGCAGTAGAAACTGGCCTGGCATGTGACAACCTGTGCCTGGGGTGCATTGATGGCCACGCAATCCCATCGCGCCCAGTTGGGCAGGCTCTCCAGACGCAGGGAATTGGGGGCCGACGTCGCCTGCTCGGCGGATACCGCGCCGCTCACGCCCGAGAACATCGTCCACCACGGCGAGGCCGGGTACGCTCCCACCGCGTATGCATCGAAGTTCTCGTCAATGAGCGGTTGGGCGGTGGCTGGACGGGCGATGTAGAAAGACAGGAAGACCGCGCTGAGAACAATCCCTATAACGAGTTTTGTTTTCACGGACCACTCCTCTCGCGTGACGAACGTCACAGATGAGTTGCGGCCTCAGTGTGGAATCCGGGCAGGTGTATATTGTAACGTGTTCGATGGACTGAGACAACAGGCTCTCAATTGCTCCGCGACGCCGCGATCTGAAGGTGAATGTGCGCGCCCCGGCTAGTCCCCGGCATCCGGCACGCGCAGATTCGCGTCCAGGTCCTTCGGGTTCCACGTGAACCCCGTCGTCTGATACGTCGACGTTTTGGTGTGGCCGGCGTATGTGGTCTCCCGGTAGGGAACCAGTACGCCGCCCACCATCTGGAACTGGTCGTAGTCGGCGGAGAACTCCATGGGCCAGCCGGGCTTGCCCGCCACCATGCGCGTGATGTGATACGTCTTCGGATCGATGTGGTAGTCGATGTAGAGCTCGGCGTCCACGGGGACGCGCAGCACAATCCGGTCGTCCGGATCCGTGCCGCGTGACTCAATCTTGTCTTTGTGCTCCAGCAGCCGCAGGGGAATGTCGAGACGCGCGGTTTGCATGCGCATGGCGATGAGTTTCATCTCGTCGGCGGGCCTGAGTGTCGTCATGCTGTCACCCGTCCAGCCATGGTCGCCGTCAGTGACGCGCGTCTCGTGGTGGTCAGGATAGTTGAGCTCGAGACGCAGCCGGTCAGGCCGCGCAAACCAGCGTTCGGTTTCGATCGGCTGGTCGCTCTGCAATGCCCACTGATTGCCCCGGGCGTGGAAGCCGGCCACGCCGCGCAGCGCCTTCTCGCCGCCGTAGGCGTCGATGACGTGGGAAATCACATCGTCGATTTTCGGCTGCCCGGACTGAGGCTCACCGGCGAGCACCGCGCCCGCCGCGAAAAGACCGGCGGCAAGGCTGATCGCCGCCACCACACTCATCGTTCGATGCGTCATGCTCAATTTCCCGTCAGGCTTTCTCCCAGCCAGACAAATCCCGCGGCGATGGCCGCGCACACGCCGATGATCAGGAGCGTGTGCGAATGCTGGTAGGCGTCGAGCGACGCCACCTCGGTACGCCCGAGCGAGAACGGCCCGGTGGGTCTGGTTGAAGTCGAGTCGGCGGCGGCCGCCGCCTTCTTGTCGGGGTGAAAGACGAAAACGCTGTCTTCGAGCGTCACGGTGCCGTCGAACCGATGGCGCACGCCGTCGGTGGTCATGTAGCCCGCAATCTCCAGCCCGGGCGGTCCGGCAATCTTGCTTTCCTTCTCGGTGAGGACGGTGTTGACGGGCAGCATGTGCGTCGAGGAACACCCGGCGGCCTGCGCGAGCAGACAGCCCAGCACCATCAACGCAATCGTACGGCGAACGACCGGGGACATGACGACCTCCGCGCGGCCATTGTAGCACGTCGGCGCACAGGATCGCCCGGCCACGCGCGTTGGCCGTCTGCCTGCGGCTTGCACAGGCCACACGCCGCCGTCCGGGGCACGGGAAATGCACGATCGCGTGTTTGCCCCATGACCAACGGCGAGCGACGCCTGTGCAAGGCTCACAGTTCCGAAAAATGGAACCGTGAGCTATCGGACGCCAAAAGGGCGGTTGATTGAGAGACGGGGACACGCATTGACCCGGACTCCCCGTTCTGTCTCCGGTGTGTGTTTGCCGTCGCTCGCGCATCTTCTCAATCTCTGGAGGTTGCCGACATGCGTCCTCTCACACTCACATGCCTGCTGAGCGCCGCCACGCTGTTCGCGTCCACGCCGGTGAACGCGGCTCCCGTCTATGACTGGGGCAATCGGATCGGCGGGCAGGGCGTGAACAACGCCTACGGCGTTGCCGTCGATGGATCCGGCAATGTCGTGGTGGCGGGCACATTCACGGGTTCGATGAACCTGGGCGGTGGCACGCTGACCAGTGCCGGCAGCTACGATGTCTTTCTCGCGAAATACGACGCAAACGGCGCGTTTCAATGGAGCCAGCGCTTTGGCGGCACCGGCCTCGACGGAGCCCGCGCGGTCGCGTTCGACGGCGCCGGCAATATCGTGATGACCGGATACTTCGGAGGATCGGTGAGTTTCGGGGGAGCGCCGCTCACGGGAGGCGCCCACGACATCTTCGTGGCGAAGTTCGATGGCAGCGGTGCGCATCAGTGGAGCCACTATTATGGAGGTGCCGGCATCGACGAGGGCATGGACGTCGCCGTCGATGCATCCGGTAACGTGCTCATCGCGGGCCAGTATGTGGGTGCGGTCGACTTCGGTGGCGGTCCCGTGTCCGCGTTCGGCGGCCTGGACGCATTCGTCCTGAAGCTGGATGCGGCGGGCGTCTATCAGTGGACCCGGTGTGCGGGCAGTATCAATCCCGACGTCGCCCGCGGTGTGGCCGTGGATGCGTCCGGTAATGTGTTTCTCACCGGATCGTTTTCCGGTTCGATCGACCCCGGCTCGGGCCCGCTCACCAGCGCCGGTTCGACCGACGCCTTTCTGGCAAAGTACGCCGCCGACGGCACGCCGCAGTGGAGCGCGCGCATCGGCGGCACGGGTGCCGACAGCGGACAGCAGCTGGGCGTGGACGCGAGCGGTAGCGTCGTGGTCACCGGCATCTACAACGGCGCCTTCCTGGCGAAGTACGATACCGATGGTGTCCCGCAGTGGAACCAGAATTTTGCCAGCAGTGGACTGGTGCAGGGACTGGATGTTGCCGTGCGACCCGACGGCGGAATCGTCTTTACCGGCAATCTGCAGGGAAGCACCAATTTCGGCGGTGGCATGCTGACAAGCGCGGGCAACGATGACATCTACATCACCCGGTGCGATGCGTCGGGCGCGCACGTGTGGAGCCAGCGCTTCGGTAGCACCGGCGATGACTGGGGCTACGGGTGCACGTTCGACAACGCCGGCAACGTGGTCGCGGCCGGAATTTTCGCCGCCTCGGTCGACTTCGGCGGCGGAGCCATGACGAGCATGGGCCTGGCGGACGGTTACGTGGTCAAGTTCGACAGCGGCGAAACCATCGCCGACACCACACCGCCGACTCTCACCTGTCCCGGCGACATCCAGGTCGACGCCGTGGATGCCAGCGGAACCCCCGCCACCGACCCGGCGATTGCGGCGTTTCTGGCCGGCGCCGGCGCGATCGACGATACCGACCCGGCGCCGGTCATCCACACCGATGCTCCCGCGGTGTTTCCCATCGGCACCACGCCGGTGATGTTCACGGCCATGGACGTATCGGGGAATCATTCGGAGTGCACGTCCAACGTGACGGTGCGCGACGCCACACCGCCGTTCATCGGGGTGACGCTCGACAAAACCGTGCTGTGGCCGCCCGATCACAAATTCGTGACGGTGTGCGCAACCGTGACCACGTCGGACAACAGCGGCACGGAGCCGGCGTTCACGCTGGTGTCGATCACCTCCAGCGAGCCCGTCAACGGGCATGGCGACGGCCACACCTCGCCGGACATCCAGAACGCCGACTATGGAACCGCCGACCGCTGCTTCGACCTGCGCGCCGAACGTTCTGGCAACGGCGACGGCCGCATCTATTCCATTGTGTATTCGGCGATGGATGGCTCGGGAAATGCGGTGTACGACACCGTCGAGGTGCGTGTGCCGCACGATATGTCGGCTTCCACGAACGGGGCGGGCGCGTCACAGTCGGCACTCCTGACGTCGGTGCACCCCAACCCCTTCAACCCGGAGACCACGGTGGAGTACACGCTGCTGAACGGCGGCTATGTGGATCTCACCATCTACGACGCGCATGGCGCCGTGGTGCGGCAGCTGGTGAGCCAGACCATGTCCGCCGGGGATCACAGCGTGATGTGGAACGGAACCGACCGGGGCGGGAACCCGGTAAGTTCCGGAATCTACTTCGTGCGCATGACCGCGGGTTCGCACGTGGACACGCGCAAACTGGTGCTCCTGAAGTAGCGCCGTGGGTCATGCAGAGTGCCGAAAGGGCCGGGAGAACATCCCGGCCCTTTTTTTTCCACCCGGATTCGGCGCGCCTCGCTATTTCAAGAGCACCATCTTCCTCGTGCGCACTCCACTGGCGTGTTCGATGCGGGCAAAGTACACACCGGACGCTGCGACAGCGGCGTTCTCGGTGCGGCCGTCCCAGTTGATGCGATACGCTCCCGCGTCCCGTTCACCGTCGAAGAGTGTAGCGACGTACGCTCCACTCGCGTCGAAAATGGAAACGGTCACATGCCCGCGTGATGGCACCGTGTAGCTCACCGTGGTTCGCGGGTTGAAGGGATTGGGGTAGTTCGATAGCGAGAGCACGTAGTGCCTGGGTGTGTCGGTCACACCCGAGAGCGCGTGCACCGTGGCCGGATTGCCCTCGTTGCCGGAAAAGTCGGTGGCCGTCACGTAGTAGTACGCATACGGCGAGGCACTCACGTCCAGCGTGGGATCGACGCTGTAATTGACGATGGACGCGGAACCGAAATCGTCTGCATTCGCGCCGTACACGGTGAAGTAGTCAAAGTCGTCCGCCGTCGACGTGTCCCACGAGAGACTGCCCGCGGTGTACACGAAGTTCTGCGGGACACCCGGCGCCAGGTTGTCCACCGAATAGCCGCTGTCGGGCAGGGAATCGAAGAACCACGCCGGCGTACCGGTGGCCGCGCGGATGTAGAACACCGAATAGTACTGTCCCAGCGCCGCCGTGGAATCACCGACGGTGGGAACATCCATGCCGTAGGTGGCCTCGTTGAACGCGTCCACCGACCCCACCTGGGTCCAGCCGTTCGCCAGCACGCGGCTACCTGAAGACGATGCCCCCCGCGACGCGGATGCAGCCGGCGTCGGGTCGTCGCGGCGAAAGGCCACGTAGCGCGTGACGGGATTGGTGACGCCGACGGCGTCGGCCTGGGAGCGATCGAAGCGGATCCGCACCTTGCGCCCCTGGTCGTTGCCGATGTCTGTCACCGACGTGATCGTCGGCTCGCCGTAGTCCGCCGTGTACGTGGCGAGAAAGATGTCGTCGCTGCCCGCGCTGGTCAGCGCCCCTGTGCCGAAATCGGCCGACCCGCGGAACGTTCCGGCGATGATCGCGTCCCCCGCCAGGTCGGGAACGATACTGCGTCCCTGGTCGAAGTCGGTGCCACCCAGATGCTGGACCCACACCGGCGCTCCCGTCTGGTCGAAACGCGCCAGCAGTGCGTCCGCTGATCCCGCGCTCGTCACCGAACCGCCGTCGTAGGTCGCCGTACCCTGCACGTATCCCGTCACCAGGACGTGGTGGGTCAAATCCGTCGAGATTCCGAGCGGTACATCATCCTGGGGTCCGCCGATGCGCCGGCTCCATTCGTGTATGCCCGTGAACGAGAAGCTGGCCAGGGCGATGTCCAAGCCACCCGCGCTCACCAGTCCACCGCCTCCGAAATTCACCGTCCCCGAAAACGCGCTCGCCAGCAGGATGTCTCCCGCCCCCGTCCCGACCATCGCCACGGCAAAGCCGCGATCGTTACCCGTGCTCCCGAAGGTTTCGGTCCACGTGTTCACGCCCCCGCTGGTGAACCTGGCGAGGTATATGTCCGACCCTCCGGCGCTCCCCAGGTTGCCGCTGCCAAAATTGACACTGCCCTGAAAGTCGCCGGTCGCGGTGATGTTGCCGTACGCGTCCCCGGCCACCGATCGCCCGGTGTCGTCGGAGACACTTCCCGACACGCGGGTCCAGATGTTTGCTCCCGAAACATTGTACATTTCGACAAAGGCATCGTCGCCGCCCACCGAAAAATGCAGCCCGTCGCCCAGCGTCGCCGTGCTCTGAAACGTGCCCGTCACCACGACGTCGGACAGGTTCGTCACGGCCACGCCGAAGGCCACGTCTGTCTGGTTGCCACCGTGACTGTTGCTCCAGATATAGGCACCGGAGGACGTGTACTCGGCGACAAAGTAGTTGGCGGTGCCCGCGGCGACGAGATTGCCGCCGCCGAAATCCACCGTCCCGGAAAAGCGTCCCACGACAATGACGTTGTCGTAGAAGTCGGTGGTCACTGAGTACGCATAGTCACTCCCGGTGCCTCCGATGCGCTTGCTCCACTGGTGCGTCCCTGCGGCATTGTACTTGGCAATAAAGATGTCGGTGCCGCCGGCGCTCACCAGCGGTCCGCCGCCGAAGTCGACCGTGCCGCCAAACGAACCGACGACGATGAGGTTTCCCGGCCCGTCGCGCACGATGTCGTTGACGATATCACCGTTCGCACCGCCCCAGCTCTCGCTCCACATGGGCACGGGGGTGAAGGCGTGGACGGTCGGGGCGAGGGCGAGGAGCGCGAGGACTGCCAGAAACAGAGTTTGGAATGCGAATGACCGGTGCGGCCTCGTCATGATGTCCCTCCGGGGTTGGGGTGTGGCAGCCGGCCCGGGCGGATGCCGGTGCCACCCGTGGGACACAGTTGGGGCCCAAACGACACGGGGATTTTCGGGGGCACGGGTGGGGAGGTTGGAGAAAACGGGTGCGCTCCGGCGCCCCGGCCGGGGATGAACTCTCGATGCCATCTTGACGACCCGCCCGGCCGGGCATAGCTTTTATCTCAACTCAACACTGTGTCGGCGCGGGGCAGGCGATGGCCGTCCTGCCTGGCACCGACTCCCGCATCATCGTGATCGCGTCCCCCGGGGCGCAGTTTCCACCCGCGGAACGTCCTCATGACGGAGGTGGAAAATGCGTTTCCTTCCGGTCTCCCGTCTGTACGTTTATCTGTTTGCCGCCGTTGCTCTGGTGCTGGTGTTCGGATGTCAGCCCGCCATGATCGTGGACTCCGTGATCACGACCGAATCGTGCGCGGACAGCATCCACACCATGAGCTTCGTGATGCACTCCAACTCGTCCATCAACGGCGCGTCATTCCAGGGCGGTTCGCCCAACGTCATTGACATCGTCGCGCTCTACCATCCGGGCGGCAGTCCCACCGACCTGACCGTTGTCACCGCGCTCGACAATGCCATGAAGCACGACCAGGTGCAGGAGAAGTTTCGTGCCGGTGTGACGATTCAGGGCACGGTGGTCGTGTCGCTGGCGGACTTCGAGTTCTTTCAGGCCGACTGGCCCAACCTCGGAGCCCCGGACTGCGACCCGGTGCATTCGCCGCAATACACCATCACCTACACGCCGGCGCCCGGCGTGGCGGCGATGGGTGCGTCGCCCGCGACCCTCTCGCTCGAGGTGTCCGACCCGTATCCGATGCCCATCACGCTGGTCGATCTCGACCTGGTCGAGGTTCCCGCGTTGCTGGACCCATCGCTCCTCGACTGGAACAACGCCACCTTCAACGGACTCCCGTGGACGTCGGTCGCGCCCGGCGGCGCCATGCTGGCCGCGTCGGCTCCGCCCCTGGACATCAATCTCCCGGACACCGCCACCGGCGCGGCCGTGCTGTGCCGGTACATTTCCATCTATAACGGCTATGAGGTACGCGGCATCATGCAGCTCGCCCTGGAATCGTCGCTGCCGACAAGGTCCTCGACCTGGGGTGCGGTGAAAGCGCTGTTCCGCGATTAGGCGAATTTGTCCCCCAACGGAGTGATTGCCGCCCCGGGGGGCGTGGTGCTACACTCGGTTACCTGAAGCGGAGGCCCGCCATCGTCGTACGCAGGGACGCCCACCTGACTGCGCCGCGGGATCCGCATTGGTGTATCATACGGGGGCCGCGTGATTGAAAAAGCCTCGTACTGATTCCGGCGTTCGAGCCGCTGCCAGGAATGGATCGACGGCCGACCGGCTGGACGTAATTACGCACTCGGGAACGGCCGCCTTCGCGACGGACGAGAGCGGATGTATTACCGTCTGGAACCGCGCTGCCGAAGCGCTGCTCGGTTATCCGGCCCCCCGTGTCCTCGGCAAGCGCTGCCACGAGATCCTCTGCGGCGTCGACCTCTTCGGCAACCACTTCTGCAACCGCCAGTGCGCACTCAGCTGCATGGTGGAGGCCCACCAGCCGGTCCGGCATTTCGAAATGGATGTTCGCGCCGAGTCCGGCGCCATGATTCCCACCGGGTTTTCCATTGTGGTGCTGCCCGGTGCCCGTGCCGGCCAGTACACCATGATCCATTTCATGGAGAAGGTGGACCGGCAGCAGGAAGTGAGCGCGCTCATCCACCGGATTCTCACCGATTCTCAGCCCGAGCCGGTGTCCGCGATTTCGGTGGAACCGCCGTCCGCACCGCCCGCCCCCCTGACTTCGCGGGAAATCGAGGTCCTGCGGCTTCTGGCCGACGGGACCAGCACCCAGGACATCGCCTCATCGCTGTTCATCAGCGTGCCCACCGCGCGCAACCACGTGCAGAACATCCTGCGCAAGCTCGACGTCCACAGCAAGCTGGAAGCAGTTTCGCTCGCGCTTCGTAACCACCTGCTCTGAGTTCACGTTCCGCCTCTTTCTGATGCATCTGTATCAGAGGAATGAGTCATTCGGCGGATTGTAGCCGGGGCTTCTCCTCTCTACGCTGGGGTATGTCCGGCAGCCGCCCGGACGAGAGGAGGAGCCATGTCGAAGAATCCCCTGGCAGCGATGTTGAACGGCCGCCGCGTCGCGTTTGCGGCGGGGACGGGTCTGATCCTGCTGATCACGGTGGTTGCGTTACTGCCGCAGAAGGCCGCCGCCATCCCGGCATTCGCCCGCAAGTACCAGACCAGCTGTGCGACATGTCACGTCGCCATTCCGGCGCTGACCCCGTTCGGTGAAGCTTTCCGGCAGAACGGCTACCGGTTCCCGGAGGGACAGGACGCCGAAATGACCAAGAGCGCTCCCATCGAGCTGGGCGCCGAGGGCTACAAGAAACTCTGGCCGCATGCCCTCTGGCCCGGCGAGATCCCGGGGATGCCGCCCGTGGCCATCCTCTACACCAGCACCATGGACTATCAGCACCAGGGCGACGTGTTCACCTTCGGCGGTATGGGAGGCGAACTCGAGATCCTGGCGGCCGGAACCCTGGACGAGCATTTCTCCTTCTGGGGATCGGTGGTGTTCGCACGCGACGGCGAAGAGATCGCCACCGAAATGGAACGTGTCAACGTGCAGGTGCGTCCGTTCTCCACGAATGTGCTGCAGTTCAAGGTCGGCTCCTTCGAGCCCGGCATCATGCTGGTGTCCACACACCGCTCCCTCATGGACCAGGAACTGTGGGCGCTGACGGAGCCGTCGGGGGACAACCCGTGGGCGCCGGAGGCGTTCCAGCAGGGTATCGAAGCCTATGGCACCGCCGGACACCGCCTGTTGTACAACGCAGGTGTGGTGGAAGGATCCGGAAGCGTGGGGGACCGCAGCAAGGACAGCTACGCCCGGCTGGCGTACAAGTTCGGCGGGCTTGCCTTTGATGGAGCGGCCAGCGCCTCGGCCACCGGGGCGGCCAACCCCAAACCGTGGAGCGAAAAGTCCGTGGCGGTTTCCGCCTTTGCCTACCACGGCGTGAGCTTTCTGCCCAACGACGTCGACATAAGCCCGAAAGATGTGTTCGACGTATTCGGAGGCGACGTGGCCATCGCGTTCCTCGATCTGACCGCGCATGCCGGCTACAGCGACCGCCGGGATGACCGGCTCTTCCTCGACGACCCGACCATCACGGACGCGCACACCAAGAACACGTTCGGTGAGGTCTACTGGGTGGCGTATCCCTGGCTGGTTCCGTCGGTGCGACTGGAGTCGATGAAGGTGATCGACCAGACCGCGAAGCAGGCGTCCTTCACGATCAACGGGCTGGTGCGCGCCAACGTCAAAACCTATCTGGCCGCCAACTGGGTGGAAGAACCGGGCGGCAAGTTCATCAACGACGGAGCCACTCTGGGTCTCCTGGTTGGATTCTGACCCGGACGCTCGTTACACACCGAAGGGATGCACCATGAAATATCTATCGGCTCTGGGATGCGTGTTGATTCTCCTCATGTCGGTCGCGACCGCGGGCGCAGGAGAGCTCAAGGGGGTCGTGACGTTGACCGGGGTGAAGACCCCCACCGACGCGGTGGTCTACATCGACGCGATCCCCGACAAGACGTTCCCTGCGCCCGAGGCGCATGCGGAAATGGACCAGAAAAACCTGGTCTTCACGCCGCACGTGCTGCCGGTGCTGGTGGGAACCACCGTGGACTTCGTCAACAGCGATGCCGTGTTGCACAACGTCTTCTCGCCCGACAAGTGCTGTGAACAGTTCAATCTGGGAAGCTGGCCGCAGGGGCAGAAGCGCAGTTACACCTTCAAGTCGCTGTGCCGGGCCACACTGCTGTGCAAGGTGCACCCCGAGATGGAAGGGTTCATTGTGGTGGTGCCAACGCCGTACTTCGCCGTGACCGACAAGACCGGCGCGTACTCCATCAAGGACGTTCCCGACGGCACCTACACCGTGAAGGTGTGGCACGAGAAGTTCAAGAAAGAGTACAGCGGGTCGGTGAAAGTCGCCGGCGAAACCACATCCGACATCACGATGACGAAGTAGGTGCGTGTATGTCGGGTTCGAATCGGCGCGTCGACCGGGCCTGGCTGGAGAGCAACTTTCCGTGCTTCAAGGCGTGCCCGGTCGGCACCGAAGCCGGGCGGTACGTGGCGTTGATCGCGGAGGGCAAGTACCGCGAAGCATATGCAGTGGCACGCCGTCCCAATCCGCTGGCGTCGATTTGTGGCCGCATCTGCGCGGCGCCATGCGAGACGGCCTGCAGGCGTGGAGCGCTCGATGAGCCGATTGCGATTCGAGCGCTCAAACGCTTCGTCACGGAACGCTTTGGTGTCGAGAGCATGATGGACATCGAGCTCCTGCGCGAGATTTACGGCGACCGACTGCAACGTTTTCCCGAAGACCGCGTGGCCATCGTGGGTGCGGGGCCGGCGGGCCTCGCAGCCGCCCACGACCTGGCGCTCATGGGGTATCCCGTGACCATCTTCGAGGCGCAGCCCGTGCCCGGCGGCATGCTGCGCCTCGGTGTTCCCGAGTACCGCCTGCCGCGCGAGCTGATCAAGCTGGAGATCAACGCCATCCTCAACCTCGGCGTCGATCTCAAGGTGGGCGCGCGCCTGGGCCGCGACTTCTCCCTCGGCGATCTGCGCCGGCAGGGCTACCGCGCCGTCTTTCTCGGGCTGGGGGCGCAGCGCAGCCGCGATCTCGAGATCCCGGGTGTCGACCTCGACGGTGTGCTCAAGGGCGTCGACTTTCTGCTCAACGTCAACATGGGCTATCGCGTGGAACTGGGCCAGCGCGTGCTGGTCATCGGCGGTGGCAACGTGGCCCTCGACGTCGCACGCGCCGCCATCCGCACACCGGCGCGCGATGAAGCCATCAATCCCGGAATCAATATTGTCACCGCGCTGGACGTGGCCCGCGCCGCGGTGCGTTTCGGCGCCAAGGAAGTGCACATCGTCTGTCTGGAAACTTTCGAGACCATGCCCGCCGACCGCGAGGAGATCCGGGAGGCGCGCCGCGAAGGCATCGAGATTCATGCCGGCCGCGGACCGGTGCGCATTCTGGGCGAAGGGGGGCGCGTGACGGGCCTGGAAACCATCGAGTGTTCGTCGGTGTTCGACGCCAACCACCGCTTCAATCCCACCTTCGTGCCCGGCACCGAACTGGCCATGGCTGCGGACACCGTGGTGCTTGCCATCGGCCAGGCATGCGACCTGTCGTTTCTGCAACCCGACGACGGGGTCACGGTCTCGCCGCGCGGAACGCTGCAGGTGGACCGCGCGACGCTGGCCACCACCGCGCCCGGCGTCAACGCCGGCGGCGACGTGGCGTTCGGTCCGCGCATCGCCATCGAAGCCATCGCCGACGGCAAGCGCGCGGCGGGTTCCATCCACGCCTATCTGCGCGGCACGCAGACACCGGCGCCGGCGGTGGAAGTGTTCATCGAGCCGCTGCCCGACTACCGGCGTGTGCTCGACTACGAGAGCATCCCGCGCCAGCACCCGACCACGCTCGCCATTGAACGGCGCGTGGGCATCGCGGAAGTCGAACACTGCTTCGACGAGGTGACGGCGCGGCGCGAGGCGTCGCGCTGCCTGCACTGCTGGGTCAACACCGTGTTCCACGAAGACCCGGAACTGGGCACGGAATGCATTCTGTGCGGTGGTTGCGCGGACGTGTGTCCGGAGAAATGCATCACGTTCGTGCCGCTCTCGGAGATCGAGGTCGACGCCGGCCTGCACGAACAGGTGCGCGCCGACCTCGGCGACGCTGCGGCCGAACTGCTGGCCGGCGGTTCGCGAAAGGGAACGGCGCTGATCAAGGACGAAACCGTGTGCATCCGCTGCGGGCTGTGCGCGCAGCGGTGTCCCGCCGGAACCATCGTGATGGAACAGTTCCAACTTCTGGAGGCGAGTCGTGGCTGACGCCGACGAACTCAAGTTTCCGACGCTGTCGCGCCGCGACTTCTGCATCGCGCTGGGGACGGCGGCGTGCCTGGCCGCGGCGGCGGGTGCGGGCGCCGTATTCGTGGAGTTCCTGAAGCCGCGCGCGCTGTTCGAACCGCCGACGGCGTTTTCCGCAGGCCTGCCCGATGCGATCGCGGTCGGTTCGGTGGTGACCAACGTCGAGCACCGCGCCTATGTGATCCGTCTGGCGGACGGATTCCGCGCGCTCTCGGCGGTGTGCACGCACCTGGGCTGCATCACACGCTACCAGCCCGACCGCAACATCATCGCCTGCCCCTGTCACGGCAGCAAGTTCACCACCGCCGGCGACGTGATCGCGGGCCCGGCTCCGCGGCCGCTGCGCTGGTTGCAGATAGCCATGTCGCAGAAGGGGGATCTGATCGTGGATACGGCCATCGAGGTACCGCAGGGAACCGTGTATCGATTCTAACGAGGATGCCATGAAGTTCCCGGAACAGATCAGCGAGAACCGTGTGTGGCGCTCCGTCGTACGGCACGGTGTGCGGGCCTCGAACCGCAACCGCGCCATGGTGGTCATGGAGAGCATGGTGCTGCACCTGCATCCCACCAAGGTGCGCCGCCGCAGCCTGGATTTCTCCAACACGTATTTCCTGGGCGCGATCAGCATCATTCTCTTCGGCATCCTCACCGTGACCGGCCTGTTGCTGATGCTCTACTACCACCCGTCGGTGCCGCAGGCGTACGACGACATGAAGGAACTGCAGTTCACGGTGGGCAACGGGCGCTTTCTGCGCAACCTGCACCGCTGGCCCGCGCACGCGATGGTGTTCGTCGTGTTCCTGCACATGCTGCGCGTGTTCTACCACAAGACATACCGCCCGCCGCGTGAGTTCAACTGGGTGATCGGCGTGGTGCTGCTGCTCATGACGCTGCTCTTGAGCTACACGGGCTACCTGCTGCCGTGGGACCAGCTCGCGTTCTGGGGTGTGTCGGTGGGGACCAACATGGTCAAGGCGATGCCGGTGCTGGGGCCGAAGGTTCGCTTCCTGTTGCTCGGCGGCAACATCGTCGGGGAGAACGCACTGCTGCGCTTCTACGTGCTCCATTGCGTGCTGCTGCCGCTGGCCGTGGCCTTCGGTATTGCGCTCCACATGTGGCGCGTGCGCAAGGACGGCGGCCTGGCGCGCGGAGAACGATCGGCGCGCGCGGAAGGGAGCGACGCGTGAGCGACTACCGGCTCGAGTCCGGCAGCGACGCCACCGCGACGCCCAAGCGGATCGCGGTGCTGCGCCCGGAGACCGCGGCACGCGTGCTCGTCGATCGCGAAGACACCGTGATGACGGCGCCGCACCTGCTGTTGCGGGAAGTCATTCTGGTGCAGGTGTGCGTGATTGCGATGGCGCTGCTGGCGTTATTCTTCGACGCGCCGCTCGAAGGCATCGCCGATCCCACCAACACGCCCAACCCCGCCAAGGCGCCGTGGTATTTCCTGGGGCTGCAGGAGCTGCTGCACTACTTTCCACCCATCGTGGCCGGGGTGTTGATTCCATCGCTGGTCGTGGTGGCCATGGTGATCATTCCGTACTTCACCGTGAATCTCAACCACCGCGGATTTCTGGAGGGACCCACGCGGCGGCGGATGCTGGTGGTGAATGCGCTCATGGCCGCCATCGGCCTGTTTCTGGCGATGTGGCACGTGTGGGCGGTGCTGTTCCCCACACTCATGATCTATTTTGTGATGACGCTCCCGCTGCTTCCGCCGTGTCCGCCCCGGTGGCGGCAATGGTTGATCCGCGTTCCTCTCAGTGACTGGATCATGACGTGGTTTGTCGTGGTGGCGGTGGTGCTCACCCTGATCGGTACCTTCTTCCGCGGTCCGGGCTGGAAGTGGATCTGGCCGTGGCAGGGAGGTGTCAGCCTGTGAGCGCGCCGCGTGGATCCACCGACCGCCTGTGGCTGTGGTTTGCCGTCTCCAGCGTGATCTTTCTGGTGGTGCTGGCGGTGTCTCCCGTCAAAGATTTCTTTCGCGAATACCGCCACTATCAGATCGAGTACCGCCAGCAGTTGCTGCACGCGGCGACCTCGCTCAAGGAAGTCAAACAGGCGCGCTCGCGCGGTGTGGAAGAAGAGCAAATCTGGTTGCCCAAATTCAACAACCACGTCGACCGCTGTGTCAGTTGCCACCTTGGCACCACCGAACCACGCATGGCGAACGCGCCCGAGCCCTTCCGCCAGCATCCGCTGACACCGCACACGCCCGCGGACTTCGACCGCTTCGGGTGCGTCGCGTGCCACCAGGGACAGGGGCGCGCCACCACCGTGGCCGAGGCGCACGGCCACGTGAAGGACTGGAACTCGCCCATTCTGCCGCTGCGTTACACCGAAGCGGCGTGCGGGCGTTGCCACCTCGGCGACACCGTGCCCGAAGCCTCGCTGCTCTCCGAGGGGCGCGCGCTCATGGAGCGCGTGGGGTGTTACGGGTGCCACGCCATCGCCGGACACGAGAACTGGAAGAGCGAGGCGCCCGATCTCGCCGGTCTGTCGCAGAAAACCAATCCCGCGTGGCTCAAGGCGTGGATCAAGTCGCCGCGGTCGTTGCGGCCCGCCACGTGGATGCCCGAATTCATGCTGAGCTCGGCCGACATCGATTCGGTGGTGGCGTTTCTGTGGAGCCGTCCGCCGCTGGTCGACCTCGACGCCGATTCGTCCGCGGTCGCGCCGCCCGGCGACACCGACCACGGAAAGTTCTTGTTCTCGGTGTCGCGTTGCATCTCGTGCCACACCATCGACGGGCGCGGCAACGGGAGCGCGCCCGAACTCTCCGGCGTGGGCTCCAAGGTCACCAGGCGCTGGCTCATT
>DASRYI010000199.1:0-1862 GCA_035687255.1 Candidatus Krumholzibacteriia bacterium
CACGTTGATGCCGGAAATGTCTGCGCCATTGGCGATATGAATCGCCGTCGGTGTCGCGATGCCACCGTAGACGCCGGCCGCGTCGGTGGCCGGATCGTAAGTGACATTGTCGTTCACATCCAGATACGCGGCGACATAGTAGTTTCCATCCGGCAGTGGATTATCCAGCGTGTTGATTCCCCACTCCGGACTGCCGGGCCAGTAGGCTTCCGTGTACGCCACGGGCGTGGATGTCGTGGGATCGAAGCCCGCAGTTTCAAAAATGCCCACGTACACCGTGTGGCCTTCATTGTGCGCGCCGTCATACGACACCGTGCCCGTGATGGCACTCGGATCATAGAGCGGGAAGTTGATCCCGGTCGCATGAGTGCCACCGCTGATCACTACGCTGTCCGGTTCAAAGTCGTTGGTGGCGAAATTCACTCCGTATGCGCCGATGGCGTCACCCTCGGACGGATCAATGTTGCCGTTGTGATTCGTGTCCAGCACGCATATCAAGTAGTAGGTGCCGTCGGTCAGGTGCTGGATCGAATACGAGTCATTTCCCGCCACCGTGGCCGCCCCCAGGATGTCGAAGGCGCCGCTGAACGGGGTATCGTTCGCGGCCACAACCGTGGCGCCGGCGGGATTTGCGGCCTGGGTGCCGGGATCGCCGCTGATGATTCCCGCAATGCTGCCCCCCGCCAGTCTGGAGTCGGTCGTGAACACGTAGGTGTGCACGCCCAGGATGCCGTTCCCGGAGAGATCCTTCACGCCGTTGGGATAGACGGTGATCGAGTACTGCTGGTTGCTCGCCAGCGGATTGTCGGGATCAAACGTCAGCGTCTTGTTGCCGTTGGACCACGAGGTCGTGCCGTTGCCCGGGTCCGGAACCACGGTGATGCCGTCGCTTTCGAGAGTGACCGCCTCCGAGAAGGTAATGGAAAGGTTGGAGTTCACGTCCACGTTGGTCGCCAGGTTGGTTGGCGATACCGCCAGGATCGTCGGTGGAGTGGTATCCGCCGTATTCGTGGTCGTGAACGACCAGCCCACATCGAGCATCGAGTTGCCCGAGAGGTCCTGCACACCCGAGATCGAGAACGTGTATGCCGTGCCCGGTGAGAGCGCCGCGTCGGGCGTGAAGGTGTAGTAAGCCTGGTCGGCAGTGTTCTGGTTGGCGCTCACCGAACCACCGCCGTAGGTCCACGTCCAGGTGAATGACTGCACGGGCTCGGAGAACTGCAGTGTGACCACCGCGCTCAGCGGCACGTTGCTCGCATTGGACAGCGGCGTGTGGCTCAGCAACTGCGGGGGTGTAAGGTCGGGATTGCTCGACCCGGTGAACGCCTTGTCAATCGGCGTCGTGATGTAATTGAGGTATTTGTCGCCCACCCCGTCGATCGAGACGGTGCAATCGAGCCCCGCCATCGGCAGCTCCGTGGTGAGCGTTACGGTCTTCTTGTCAGTGCCCAGCACCGCGGAGAGAACTCCAAGGTTGTAGAGACCTCCTGCGGCGGCGCCGGCCTTCGGCGCCGGCACCGGCGGTGGCGACGTGCTTGTGATCACGTAGTTCGACGCCGTTTGAGCAGACGTCGGGTCCAATGCTTCATCGAATTCAATGCTGACGTGGTACGCGTCCAGCGGCGTTACCGTGGCAACACCCGGAGGCGTCTTATCCGTTCCGCCACCGCTGCTGGTGGGACTGCTGCTGCTGCCGCATGCCGCCAGTCCCAGCGCCAGCAGCATGGCAGCGACCAAAGAAAAACGAAACCGGATTGCCATGGGACCACCCTCCTGGAGAAAGTGAATTGCGAGAGATCGTCATCCCCGGCGACCAAGCGGGCGTGTGCAGAATGTGGAGCCGTCGGGTACGGCCTGCTCCT
>DASRYI010000200.1:0-5418 GCA_035687255.1 Candidatus Krumholzibacteriia bacterium
TGCACTTCGCCCTCGGGCATGGCGTCGTCGATCACAGTGCCCAGGAAGACGTGCGCACCCGCGCCGGCTTCGGCGTTGATGAGCGTCGCCGCCTTGCTGATCTGCCGGATACCCAGCGAACGCGGTCCCGTGATGTTGACGAGAATCGATGTCGCCCCTTCAATCGACACGTCGTCGAGAAGCGGGCTGTGGATGGCCGATCGCGCCGCGTCCTCGGCGGCGTTGGGGCCGGTGGCCACGCCCGCGCCCATGAGGGCCGCGCCCCCGTTGCGCATCACGCTGCGCACATCGGCGAAGTCCAGGTTGACGACCCCGGTCTCCGTGATGAGCGACGAGATGCCGCGCGTCGCGCTGCACAGGACGTCGTCCGCCTTTGCGAACGCGTCGAGCATCGAGGTGGTGTCGTCCGACGTCTCCAGCAGCTTGTCGTTGGGGATGATGATCAGCGTATCGACGGCTTCCTTGAGCGCCTCGATACCCTGCTCCGCCTGGCGCAGGCGCGGCGTACCTTCGAAGAAGAAGGGCCGGCTCACCACGCCCACCGTGAGCACGCCCGCCTCACGGGCCAGCTGCGCCACGATCGGCGCGGCGCCCGTGCCGGTCCCACCGCCCATGCCGGCGGTGATGAACACCATATCCGCGCCCGTCACGCAGGCGCGGATGCTTTCCAGACTCTCTTCGGCGGCCTCGCGGCCCACGCGCGGGTCGCCCCCCGAGCCCAGACCCCGCGTCAGCTCTTCGCCGATCTGGATCTTCTCCGCAGCCTGCGACTCGCGCAGGACCTGCAGATCCGTATTGATGGCGGTGAAATCGACACCGCGAAACCCCGCCGAGACCATGCGATTGACGGCGTTGCCTCCCGCTCCCCCGACACCGATCACCCGCAGAACTGTCAGTTTCTTTTCTTCTTCCATCTCGAAGCGCATGACTTCTCCTTACCCGTCAGATCAAACTGGCGATGGCGCGCTTGAATTGATGGAGCCCCAGTGCGAAGCGCCCTGCACGCTCCGGGACCAGACCCGCGTCCGCGACGGCCGGCGTGGTTGCACGCAGCAACCCGACTCCGGTTGAAAAACGCGGATCGGCAACGACTTCAGAGAGACCTGCCAGGCCGCCGGGGCGTCCAACGCGCACCGGCAGATCGAACACTTGCTCGGCCAGCTCGTGAATTCCTTCCAGCAATGCCGAGCCGCCGGTGAGCACCACACCGGCAGCGAGCGAGCGTTTGAGTCCGTTCGACGAGATCTGCTTGTCGATCAGGCTGAACAGCTCGCTCAGACGCGGCTCGATGATCCCACTGAGCACCTGCCGCGTTACCCGCCGGGTGCCGCGTCCCGCAGCCCCCGGCACATCCACCACATCGGTGGCGGATACGCGCGTCGACACCGCGCATCCGTACTTCACCTTGAGGCGTTCCGCCTCACGCGGCGACGTGCGCAGCCCGTACGCCACGTCGCTCGTTACATTGTTGCCGCCCAGGCCGATGACACCGCTCGCCACCACCGCACCCTCGGCAACCACCAGCACGTCGGTCGTTCCGCCGCCGATGTCGAGCACGGCGGCCCCGGCCATACGGTCTTCCTCGGTCAGCACGGCGGTCGCCGACGCGAGCGGCTCCAGCACGATTTCACCGAGTTCGACGCCCGCGAGCGTGAGCGTCTTGGCCAGATTATCCAGCGCGGGACGCGACGCCGTGACCACGTGGACGCGCGCTTCGAGACGCGCGCCAAACATGCCGGCAGGCTGTCGAATGCCCCGCTGGCTGTCAACGATAAACTCCTGCGGAAGGGTATGAATGATCTCGCGATCTTGTGGCAAGGAAAACTTTCGCGCGGCTTCGAGCGCGCGCATCACATCCTGCGTCGAGATCTCCGCGTCCGGTTTTGGAACCGAGACAACCCCCCGGCTGTTCATGCTGCGGATGTGTTCCCCGGCCGATCCGACGTTGTACGCCTTCGGCGACGCACCGGCCATCTTCTCGGCGTCGCCGATGGCCCTCACCACGCACTCCGCGGCGCACTCGATGTCGGTCACCACGCCCTGCCGGAGCCCTTCCGACGCGGAAAGCCCCACGCCGATAACACGCAGGCCCGATCCGGTTTCTTCGGCGACCAGGGCGGCCACTTTCGTGGTGCCCATGTCGATCGCGCCGTGCAGTTTCCGCTGGTTCTTCATGATCATCGCGTCCGTCCTCTCCTTGCACCCCGTTGGCGCGCGGCGCCTGGCTCCGCGCGCAGGAAACGTTAGAAACCGCTGCGCAGCACCACCTGGTTCTCGAAGCGCAGGTCGATCAACTTGCCGGGTTCGTCCCGGCGCGCGAGCTCGCTGCGCAGCAGGAAGAACTTGCGCAGGCGCCGCTCGTAGTCACCGTTGCCGAGCAACAGCACGCAGTCGTCACGCAGCGACCGGATGGCGATGCCGGTGTCGGTGGCACGCAGTTCCGAGATGTTGCCCGCGAACTCCGAACCGAGGTCGCGGCACACGCGCAGCGCCTCCAGCGCGCCGCGTACCATCGGGTCCTCGCACATGCGTCCCGCCCGCACGTCCTCGCGGGCAATGCCCGTGATGGTGGGCAGGTCGAGCAACCCGGTGTAGCTGTCCTCCGGCATCACCATGCCGGCCGCATCGATCTCGAAGAAACGGTCGGTATAGACCAGCGCCACCGGCTCGCGCTCGGTGATGCTGTAGACCACGCGGTTGGGCAGCACTCGCCGGCATTCCACCCGGGCAATGCGGGGCTGCGCCTGCAGGCGCGCCTCCACCTCGTCGAGCGGGGCCAGCAGGATGTTCTGCCCTTTCAGATCGGTCACCAGCGGCTGCAGTGAGTTCGGGTCGATGCGCGACAGACCCGAGAGCTCGATCTTCTCGATGGCAAAGCGGTTCGCCGTCGTGACGTAGTTGTACAGATACATCGATGCCACGATCAGGACACCGACGATGAAGACGCCGATCACCCGACGCGCGCGGGCGCGAATCGCGTATTTCTGTTCCGGTCCCGAGCTAACGATCGCCAACGATGACCACCTCCGTCTTGAGTTCAACGCCGTACCGCTTCAATACCTCGGTTCGGGCGAGATCAATGAGCGCTTCCACGTCGGCCGCGGTCGCGCTGCCTTCGATGTTGATGATGAAGTTCGCATGCAGATCCGAAATCATGGCGCCGCCAAGGCGCGTTCCCTTGAGCCCGCACCCCTCGATCATCTCCGCCGCGAACTTCCCGGGCGGGTTCACGAAGGTGCTGCCGAAACTCCGTTCCCAGATGGGCTGCGTTTGCTTGCGCCCGATGGAACGGTCATACACGTCCTTGCGAATCGCCCCGGGCCGGCACTTGAAGGTGGCCGCCACCACCACCGCGCGCGGGTCGAGGCTGGTGTGCCGGTAGGTGAAGGTGATGTCCGCGGCGCGAACGGTACGCATGGCGCCCGTCGCATCCACGATGCGCGTACTCACCAGCGCCTCGCTCACGTCGCCGCCGAACGCGCCCGCGTTCATGTGCACCGCACCTCCCACGGTCCCGGGAATTCCGGTGCCGAACTCCAGTCCGGTGCGCCCGGATTTGGTCATCTTGCGCGCCAGCGCGGCGAACGACGCGCCCCCCTGCGCGTACACCGTGCGCTGATTGACGCGCACCTGCGTCATGTGTTCGGACAGATTGATCACGATGGCCTCATATCCTCCGTCGCGCACAATCAGGTTCGACCCTTTGCCCAGCGCGAACCACGGCACCCGGTGCGCGATCGCGCAGCGCACGGTGCGCGCCACCTCCGACGCGCTCGCCGGAAACACCATCCAGCGCACCGGCCCGCCCACACCGATCGTGGTGTGACGCGACATGGGTTCCCGGGCGCGCATGCGCTCGCCCATGATGGCGTGCAGCGCGTCGCCCACACCTTCCCAGTTTGCCGCTGTGCTCACCGCGCATCCTTCTTCTCCGCGACCGCGCCGAACCGCTCCAGCAGCCGGTCGCCGACCCTGTAGATGTCACCCGCGCCCATGGTGAGCACGAGATCACCCGGTTGCGCTTCGCGCAACACACGGTCGATCATTGTGTCCATCGACGGTACGTATTCGATTGCCACGCGGCTCTCCGCCTTCACGCGATCGATGATGGTTTGCGCCGACACACCGGGAATCGGCTTTTCGCCCGCGGGGTAGATGTCCGTCACGAAGACGCGGTGCGCTCCGTCGAAACAGTGCCCGAACTCGGACGCCACCGACTGCGTGCGCGAATACCGGTGGGGCTGGAACAGCACGAATATGCGCCGGCCGTAGCTGGTGGCGGCGGCCTGGATGGTGGCCGCGATTTCCGTCGGGTGGTGGCCGTAGTCATCCACCACCAGAATGCCGCCGCTCTCGCCCTTGACCTCGAAGCGCCGCCCCACGCCCTGCCATTGCTCGAGTCCGGCCTGGATCTGTTCGAAGGGAATGTCGAGTTCCAGCCCGGCGGCCACCGCGGCCACGGCGTTGCGCGCGTAGTGATCGCCGGGGATGTGCAATGTGATTTCGCCCAGCGGACCCTGTTCGTTGGCGACGAAGAACTTCGTCCAGCCCGGGCCCCGCTCCACGATGCCACCCGAGATGTCCGCCTTGCCACCGAGCGAGTAGGTCACCTTGCGGCGCGTGATCCGGGGCGCAATGGCCATGGTGCGCGCGTCATCCGCGCACAGAATGACGGCGCCATAGAACGGAATGCGGTTGGCGTACACCACGAACGCGTCTTCGATGGCTTTCAGATCCGGATAGAAATCGAGGTGTTCGAGATCGATGTTGGTGATGATGGCCACCGACGAGGGCAGGTTGACGAACTGCCCGTCGCTCTCGTCGGCCTCCGCCACCACGTAGCGGCTGCCGCCCAGACGCGCGTTGCTGGAGAGCGCGCGCACCTTGCCGCCCACGATCACGGTGGGATCCAGTCCGCCCTGCGCCATCACCGATGCGATCAGCGAGGTGGTGCTGGTCTTGCCGTGGGCACCCGCCACCGTCACTGCGTACTTCAGGCGCAGCAACTCGGCCAGCATTTCGCCGCGCGGAATGATGGGGATGCCGGCGCGGCGCGCTTCCACGATCTCGGGGTTGTCCGGCCGCACGGCGCTGGAGTACACCACCACGTCGGCGCCGGCCACGTGCTGGCCCTCGTGCCCCTGCCAGATGGCTGCGCCCATCTCCTGCAGGCGCACCGTCAGATCGGACGACCTCAGATCGGAGCCGCTCACGTTGAATCCCAGGTTGATCAGCACCTCGGCAATGCCGCTCATGCCGATTCCGCCGATGCCGACAAAGTGAATGCGTCGTGTGGATCCGAGAAAAACCATCAGACTCCCGTCTTTCCTATGCCGCCTGTTTCATCCGCGCCGGTGACCCCGGCTCTTTTTTTTTTGCAACGGCGATGATCGCGCGCGCCGCGTCGGCGGCCGCATC
>DASRYI010000201.1:0-2500 GCA_035687255.1 Candidatus Krumholzibacteriia bacterium
GAGCTCGTAGGCGGCTCTGTAAGTCGGGGGTGAAAGACCACGGCTCAACCGTGGGAACGCCCTCGATACTGTGGAGCTTGAGGCCGGGAGAGGAAAGTGGAATTCCTGGTGTAGCGGTGAAATGCGTAGATATCAGGAGGAACACCGGTGGCGAAGGCGGATTTCTGGACCGGTTCTGACACTGAGGAGCGAAAGCCAGGGGAGCAAACAGGATTAGATACCCTGGTAGTCCTGGCTGTAAACGATGGGCACTAGGTGTGGGGGGATCGACCCCTTCCGTGCCGCAGTTAACGCATTAAGTGCCCCGCCTGGGGAGTACGACCGCAAGGTTGAAACTCAAAGGAATTGACGGGGGCCCGCACAAGCGGTGGAGCATGTGGTTTAATTCGATGATACGCGAAGAACCTTACCGGGGCTTGACATGCAGCAGAATATTTGTGGAAACACAGATAGTCCCTCACGGGACTGTTGCACAGGTGCTGCATGGCTGTCGTCAGCTCGTGTCGTGAGATGTTGGGTTAAGTCCCGCAACGAGCGCAACCCTTGTCTTTAGTTGCCATCAGGTCAAGCTGGGCACTCTAGAGAGACTGCCGGTGATAAACCGGAGGAAGGTGGGGATGACGTCAAGTCATCATGGCCCTTACGTCCCGGGCTACACACGTGCTACAATGGCCGGTACAGAGGGCTGCGAACTCGCGAGAGTGAGCGAATCCCAAAAAGCCGGTCTCAGTTCGGATTGCAGTCTGCAACTCGACTGCATGAAGTCGGAATCGCTAGTAATCGCAGATCAGCAGGCTGCGGTGAATACGTTCCCGGGCCTTGTACACACCGCCCGTCAAGTCAACCGAGTCGAGTGCACCCGAAGTCGCTGCACTAACCCGCAAGGGAAGAAAGCGCCGAAGGTGTGCTTGGTGAGAGGGACTAAGTCGTAACAAGGTAGCCGTACTGGAAAGTGCGGCTGGATCACCTCCTTTCTAGGGAGTGACGACTGAGATGGGCGATCCGTACAGGATCTCCATATCAGATCATCCCAGGTCGACAAATCTTCTCGGCGGGCTCGCCACACTATTCGTTGATTTTACGGTTTCCATTCGAACCGATAGTTCTTATCGGGCCTATAGCTCAGTTGGTAAGAGCGCACGCCTGATAAGCGTGAGGTCGATAGTTCAAGTCTATCTAGGCCCACCATAGGTTCTGGAGACGATTCCTCAAGGTTTGGGGATATAGCTCAACTGGGAGAGCACCGCCTTTGCAAGGCGGGGGTTGCCGGTTCGAGTCCGGTTATCTCCACCATTCCGGGGGATTCTCTGGCAGGAGCCAGACACGATCTTTGACAATTCGTAGGGTAAGAGAGCGGTATCTTCCTTAGATGCTACTTTTGAGTAAAGCTACTAAGGGCGCATGGCGGATGCCTTGGCGTCGATAGGCGATGAAGGACGTGATAAGCTGCGATAAGCTCCGGTGAGGTGCACACAACCTTTGACCCGGAGATTTCCGAATGGGGAAACCTGGTGCGGTAAAACTGCATCGCGCGTTGATGAATACATAGTCGACGTGTCGCCAACGGGGTGAACTGAGCCATCTAAGTAACCCCAGGAAGAGAAAGAAACCTCGATTTCCTAAGTAGCGGCGAGCGAACGGGAAAGAGCCCAAACCCAGCTGCATGTAAGCCGGCAAGCGTTGTGCAGCGGGTGTAGCGGGACCTGCTTTGATCCAATTGCTGCGAGGGTCGGAGAGTTACAAATGCGACGATTAGCCGAATAGTCTGGAAATGCTAACCACAGAAGGTGCTAGTCCTGTAGGCGAAAATCGATCGTACTCTCCTTGAGCAGGCACCCAAGTACCATGGGACACGTGAAATCCTGTGGGAATCCGGAGGGACCATCCTCCAAGGCTAAATACTCACCGACGACCGATAGTGAACAAGTACCGTGAGGGAAAGGTGAAAAGAACCCCGAGAGGGGAGTGAAATAGTACCTGAAACCATGTGCCTACAAGCGCTAGGAGGGCGACCCCGACCTTCGGGTTGGGCAAGCCTGACTGGGTGCCTTTTGCATAATGAGCCGGCGACTCTTTCTGTGTAGCGAGGTTAAGCGCATCATGCGCGGAGCCGTAGCGAAAGCGAGTCTGAACAGGGCGACTAGTTGCACGGAAAGGACCCGAAGCTGAATGATCTATCCATGGCCAGGGTGAAGCGCATGTAACAGTGCGTGGAAGGCCGAACCGACCAAAGTTGAAAATTTGGCGGATGAGCTGTGGATAGGGGTGAAAGGCCAATCAAATTCAGAGATATCTGGTTCTCCCCGAAATGTTTTTAGGAACAGCCTCGCGTGATGTATGACGGGGGTAAAGCACTGATTGGGCTAGGGGGGCTACAACCCTACCAAACCCATTCAAACTCTGAATACCGTCCATATTAACGCGGGAGTGAGTCCACGAGGGATAAGCTTCGTGGCCGAGAGGCAAACAGGCCAGACCACCAGCTAAGGTCCCTAAGTGT
>DASRYI010000201.1:5000-14262 GCA_035687255.1 Candidatus Krumholzibacteriia bacterium
CCGCCACCCGGGCGTCGGTCATCTGCGTGAGCGCGGCGCGCACGGCTTCGTTGCCGTAGAGTTTGTTGACAGCGTCCATCAGCGACACCGTCAGTTGTTCGTACTGCTTGGGAAAGAACACCTCGCCGTTGGGGCTCACGTGGTAGACCGACGCCGGGCGTCCGGAACGACCGGACGGATCCCGGGCGTCGCGACGCACCACCCATCCGCTGTGTTCGAGATAGATCAGATGCTGGCGCGTGCCCTCGTCGGAGATACCGAGATGGGCGGCGAGTTCGGCAATGGTCGCTCCACCCCGATGCTTGATGTGCAACAGGATCTCGCGGCGTGTGTCTGACAGGGCTTCAATCGCTTCGTGCACGCCTTCCCTCCCCGGGAGCGGCCAGACGTCGCCGTGACGCCGGACAGCACGTTGCGCAGAATCGGCGGGTACAGGTCCCACCATCCTAGGGCGAACGCCATGAAACCGTCAACGGAAACGAAAGGGGCGGTTTCGAGCCGGTTTTCGTCATGGCGCCCTTCGGTTTATACTCCGGCCGGGATGCGCATTGCACTGGTACAGCTGAATACCGTCGTCGGGGATGTGGACGGCAACGTCTCGCGCATGCTCGGGGCGGTGGAGCGCGCGCGGGCGCAGCAGGCCAACCTGGTGGTGTTCCAGGAGCTGGGGGTGTCCGGCTATCCGCCCCGCGATCTGGTGGAGCGCGCGTCCTTCATCCGGCAGTGTGAAGCCGGGCTGGGTCGCCTGTGCGGGGAATCGCGCGCCTGGCCGTCGGTCGGAGTGATCGCCGGCCTGCCCATGGCCTCGCACAGCGCGGTGGGCAAGGGAATCACCAACTCGGCGGTGGCCATCCTCGACGGGAACGTCATCCACCGCCACGACAAGCTCCTGCTTCCCACTTACGACGTCTTCGACGAGGCGCGCTACTTCGACGCCGCCGAGAGTTGCGCCCCCTTCGAATTCGGCGGACAGCGCATCGGGCTTTCCATCTGTGAGGATGCATGGAATGATCCGCTGCTCTTTCGCCGCCGCCCGTATTCCGTCGACCCGATTGCCATGCTGGCCGCGGGCGGCGCCCGGCTCATGATCAACATTTCCGCCTCGCCGTTCACGGTGGGCAAGGAAGCGTTTCGCGCCGAGCTCATGGGAAGTCACTCGCGCCGCCACCGCTGCCCGTTTGTGTTCGTGAATCAGGTGGGCGGAAACGACGAACTGGTGTTCGACGGATGCAGCCTGGTGACGGACGCGCACGGCCACGTGCACATGGCGCTGGCGGCGTTTGCGGAGGATCTGCGGATCTTCGACACCGAGGCGCCCGGGGCGCGCGCCCGCTACACGCCCCTCGATGAGATCGAGAGCATGCGCCGCGCGCTGGTGCTGGGCGTGCGCGACTATTTCGGCAAATGCGGATTCACCCGCGCCGTGGTGGGGCTCTCGGGAGGGATCGATTCCGCGGTGACGCTGGCGCTGGCCGCGGAGGCGCTGGGTCCCGGCAACGTGCTCGGCGTGGCCATGCCCTCGCCGTTCTCGTCCACGGGAAGCATCGAGGATTCGCAGGCGCTGGCCACCAATCTGGGTGTCGAGCTGATGACGATTCCGATCGCCCACGTGATGGCCGCCTATGACAGCGCGCTGTCGCCCGCCTTCCAGAACCGGCCGCGCGACGTCACCGAGGAAAACCTGCAGGCGCGCATTCGCGGGAACCTGCTGATGGCGGTGTCGAACAAGTTCGGGCACCTGGTGCTGTCCACCGGGAACAAGAGCGAACTCGCGGTGGGGTACTGCACGCTCTACGGCGACATGAGCGGCGGGCTGGCGCTGATCTCCGACGTGCCCAAGACGTCCGTCTACCGGCTGGCAGCACTGATCAATCGCGACCGCGAGGTCATTCCCCGCACCACCATCGACAAGGTGCCGTCCGCCGAACTGCGTCCCGACCAGAAGGACAGCGATTCATTGCCTCCCTACGAGGTGCTGGACCCGATTCTCGACCTGCACCTGGAGGAAGGCTGCAGCGCCGATGAAATTGTGGCGCGCGGCTACGACCGGGCCACGGTGGAATGGGTGGTGCGCGCCGTCCGCGTCAACGAATACAAACGCAGGCAGGCTGCGCCCGGCCTCAAGATCACGTCCAAGGCGTTCGGTGTGGGACGGCGTTTTCCCGTGGCCGCGCGCTACACGCTGTGAACGCGGGCGCAGACATTCCCGCCGCCGGCGTGCGCGAGTTCGAGCATTCGGGCGACGTGGGACTGGAGGTGTGGGGCGACACGCCCGCGCAGCTCCTGTCCAACGCCACGCGCGGGCTGTGCGGATTGATGACCTGGAGCCGCGTGGAACCCGCGGCCGCGCGTCACCTCGAAGTGCGCGCGGAAACCCTGGCCGATCTCCTCGTCGACTGGCTCTCGGCCGTGATTCTGCTCGCATCGACGCACGCCGAACTGTACGCGTCAGCGGACGTCGAGGTGGGCGATGACGGCGTTGCGCGTGGCACGCTGCAGGGCGCGCCCGTGGATGCCGCGCGGCACGAACTGCGCTTCGACGTCAAGGCCGCCACCTATCACGGCGTGCAGGTGGATCGCACCGGCGCCGGTTACCACGCGCGCGTGGTGTTCGACCTGTGACATGAGCCACCGTCCCGATTCACAATCGACCGCGCAACTGCACGTCTGGGTAGAGGGGCGTGTGCAGGGCGTGATGTTCCGCGAGAGCACACGCCGCCAGGCGGAGGCGCTCGGTCTGGCCGGGTGGGTGCGCAATCTTCCCGACGGCCGCGTAGAGGCGTGCTTCATCGGACCGCGCGAACGCTGTGAGCGCGCGCTGGCGTTCGTGCGCACGGGCCCGCCCCACGCGGATGTGACGCGCGTGGATGCGCGCTGGGAAAATGTGGGGGAGTCGCGTCCGCGGACGTTTGAGATTCGGGGCTAGCTAGACCGTCTCGGGCACGAAGGTGGCGATGGCCTCGAAGACGGCGTCGGGAAAGCGTCGCGGCTTGTGGTTGGAATCCACGCACACGTGGTACGTGTAGGCCTCGGCCAGCACCTCGTCGCCGCGGCGAACCACGTAGTCGAAGGTCACCGACCGGCTGCGCAGTTCGCGCACCCGCGTGTCGATGGTGAGCGCGTCATCGTAGTCGGCGCTCTTCAGGAAACGGCAGCGGTACTCGACCACCGGCAAGCGCACACCGTTGCTTTCCAGATTGCGGTACGCATGACCGGCCTCCCGGAGCAGGCCGGTACGGGCCAGTTCGAACCACAGCAGGTAACTGGCATGGTGTGCCACCCCCATGCGGTCGGTTTCCGCGTAGCGCACGGAGACGGATTCGTGGTGAACGCGTGCCACGGCGCGACGTTACGCAAGCTCCGGTTGTCGCACAAGCGATTATTGCGTAGCCGGCGGTCCGAAATTGGGCGTTTACACCCCCGCCTGGCTTCCTTATATTAGGCGCGATCAACGGCCGCCCCGATTGCAACCTTCCGCGGCCACTACTTCGAAACGCATCGATTTTTCATCATCACATCGAGGAGATTTCCATGCCTACGCCATTCACCAACGAGCCTCTTGAGAACTTCGCCGACGCCTCCGTGGCGGCGAAGATGCAGAAGGCGCTCGACCACGTTCGTTCGCACCTGGGCCGGGAATACCCGCTCGTCATCGGCGGCAAACGTGTCATGACGCAGAAAACCATCAACTCCATCGACCCGTCCAACCCCGACCAGGTGGTGGGCAAGGTCGCGTCCGCCAGCCAGGCGCAGGGCGAAGAAGCCATGCAGGCCGCGCTCAAGGCATTCGAGAGCTGGCGCAAGGTATCCGCGGAAGACCGCGCCACCTGTCTGTTCAAGGCGGCGAAGAAGATCCGCGAGAACAAGTTCGAATACGCGGCGTGGATGGTCTACGAGGTGGGGAAGAGCTGGGCGGAAGCCGACGCCGACGTGGCCGAGACCATCGACTTTCTCGAGTTCTATGGCCGCGAGGCGCTGCGCCTGGCCGACGAGCAGCCGGTGACGAAGATCGCCGGTGAGAATAACTCGCTCGAGTACATTCCCCTGGGTGTGGGTGCGGTGGTTCCGCCCTGGAATTTCCCCATGGCCATCATGGCGGGAATGACGTCGGCGGCGGTGGTGGCGGGCAACACGGTTCTGCTCAAGCCGTCGAGCGACTCGCCGGTCATCGCGGCGTTGTTCGTGGACGTCATGGAACAGTGCGGCGTCCCGGCGGGCGTGATCAACTTTGTGCCCGGCAGCGGGCGCGAGGTGGGCGAGTACATCGTCACCCATCCGAAAACGCGATTCATCGCCTTCACCGGCTCGAAGGAAGTCGGCCTGCACATCAACGTGGAAGCGGCGAAGGTGCGCGACGGCCAGATCTGGATCAAGCGCACCGTCCTCGAGATGGGTGGCAAGGACTCCATCGTGGTGGATGCGGACTGCGATCTGGATGACGCGGTCAAGGGCGTGCTGGCGTCGGCGTTCGGATTCCAGGGACAGAAGTGCTCCGCGTGTTCGCGCGCCATCATCCACGAGAAGGTGTACGACCAGTTCGTCAGGAAACTGGTGCCGATGGTGAACGCCATCAAGCAGGGCGCGCCCTACGAATCGAAGGACAACTACATGGGCCCGGTGGTCAACGCCGGCGCCACCGAATCGATTCTCGGCTACATCGAGGACGGGAAGGCCGAGGGCGAACTGCTGACGGGCGGTGTGCGTGCGGCCGGCAAGGGCTTCTTCATCCAGCCCACGGTGTTCGGCAACGTGCCGGCGGAGGCGAAGATTTCGCTCGAGGAAATCTTCGGACCGGTGCTGGCGCTCATCAAGGCGAAGGACTTCGATGATGCCCTGCGCATCGCCAACAACACCGAGTACGGCCTCACGGGCGCGTTGTACTCCAACAACCGCGAGCACATCGAGCGCGCGCGCCGCGATTTCCACGTGGGCAACCTGTACTTCAATCGCAAGTGCACGGGCGCGCTGGTGGGCGTGCATCCCTTCGGCGGCTTCAACATGTCGGGGACCGACAGCAAGGCCGGCGGGCGGGATTATCTGTTGTTGTTCACACAGGCCAAGGCGATGTCCGAAAAGGTGCGGTGAACCTCGGCGGACTGCTTTCCAGGCGGGCGCTGCCCACGATTCTGATCGTGGCAGCGCTCGCGCGTTTCGGGTTCAGCGTGGGAGTGGTGGGGCTCCACGCCATGACCAGGGGCGACGAGGCCGACTACCACGCCATCGCCACGCATCTGGTGGCGGGGCAGGGGTTCACATCGACGGAGGAGACCCCCACCGCGCGCCGTCCGCCCGCCTATCCCGTCTTTCTGTCCCTGCTCTACCGCGTGACCGGTCCCGAGCCCGCCGCCGGGCGTCTCGTGCAGGTCCTGCTCGGAGTCATGGTGGTGTGGTTCACCATCGGCGTCACGCGGGCATGGTGGGGTGACACGGCCGCCGCGTGGGCGGGATGGCTGGCGGCGCTCAATCCCTTTCTCATTTTCATCTCCGGATATCTGCTCACCGAAAATCTCTACCTGGTGTTCATGCTGGGCGCACTGGCGCTGGCGCCGGGGCCGCGCGAGGTGTGCAATGCATCGTGGTTACGAGCAGCCGCCGTCGGCGTGCTGCTGGGACTGGCCACGCTCACGCGCCCGTCGGGACTGCCCGTGCTGGAATGGATGCTCGCGGCTGCGTTGCTCTTCGGCGCGGCGCCGTGGTCGCGCCGCGTCATGAGATTTGCACTCGTGATGGTTGTGTTCTTCGTGGTGCTGACGCCGTGGATGATGCGCAATGCGCGCGTGGTGGGCGCGCCCGTTCTCACCACGCACGGTGGGATCACCTTCTACCAGGGGAACAACGAGAAGGTGGCGATGACGCCGCAATGGCGCGGCGGTGCTGCACCGCTCGAGGTGTTGCCCGGGTATCACGAGATCGCAGGCCTTCCGGAGATCGAGCGCGACCGCGCCGCGTGGGCGCTGGGGCGCGCCTATCTGCGAACGCACCCGGGCCAGGTGCCCGCGCTGGTGTTCTGGAAGATGGTGCGCTGCTGGCGCCTCAAGAGCGACATGGGACTCAGCGGTATTCGCAGTGGATGGTGGTTCAACAACCGTTCGGTGCTGGGACGACTGGCGGCGCGGCTCGACGTGGGTATGATGTACGCCGTGATCGTGTTGCCGTTGTTCGTGGCCGGTCTGGTGATCACCCGGCGCCGCTGGCGCAACCTGTTGTTGCTGTACGGCGTGATCGCGGTGCATACGGCGATTGCCGCCGCGTTCTTCGGCTCGCTGCGCATGCGTATCCCGATGGAACCGGTGATCTGTGCGTTTGCGGCCGCCGCGCTGGTATCACTGGCGGCGCGACGCCGGGCGGCGCCGGCGGAGACTACAGGGTAACCGCGAGGGAGAAACGATGGACGGTGTCGAAGGCGTCGGTGTCGTCCACGGTGGCGCCGTAGTGCACGAACAGGCGCCCGGCGGTGCGCACGCTGGCGCCGAAGCTGTACGACTGCCGCTTTTCGCCCACGCTGATCAGCGAAATGCCTCCGCGCAGTGCGAGGACACCGAAGATGTAGTGCGTTTCCGCGCCGAGATTCGTACGCAGCCAGCCGCTGTGCAGGTAGTCGAAGTCCGCCTCCAGATCCATCCCCATCACGTTGCTGCGTGCGAGCGCGAACACCCAGGTGCGGTCGATCTTCTCGTCGCTTCCATCCTGGAATGAATAGCGCGAGTACACATTGCGGGCCACGCCTGCGACCGACCAGTCCTTCGTAATGGACACGCGGGCCGCCATGTCTGCGCTGGTGCCCCACGCGTCGAACCCGGGTACATCGCTCGACGAAAAGAACAGCCCCTCCGAAAGGGCAAACGTCACCACCGGCTGCGGCGAGTAGGCGTAGGCGACGCGCAGGTAGTTCTCGGTGTAGGTGGCGCCGCCGCCCAGGTCGAACGACAGGTGGGTGAGCATGGCGCCCGCGGCGTGCCGCCACACACCCGTCTCGGCATCGAAGGTGGAACCGATCGGCGTCACGAACACCGCCTGCGACTGGGTGACGAACGACTCCGGCACGAGCTCCACGTACGCAACGCCCGCCGTGCGCGTGGTGCGTCCCAGCCCCGCCGGGTTCCAGTCCACGGAACTCTCGTCGCTGATACGCGCGGCCACCGCGCCCGCCATTCCCCACGCGCGCGCGCCGTATCCGGGAAGCCGGAACTCCCCGCCGCGCGAAGAGTCCGCCCGGGCTGCACTCGCGCCGGCCACGAGCATTCCGGCCGCACACATCGCGATCCATTTCGACCGCATGCTCACGGCGATCCCTTCGGCGTGTACAGAAACGCCCGCTTCTTCACGTCGCGGGTTCCGTCCGGGTATTCAATGGTGGCGATGGCGATCAGCGGTCCGCGTAACACATCCACGCTGCTGCTGTTCTGCCCGTTCCACGGGAACGTGTAGGTCGTCCGTGATTCGTTGCTCTGGAAGCTCACCACGAAGTCGCCGGTGACATCGAAGACGCGCAGTTCGATGCGTGACGCCGGTTCCGGCGTGTTGACGTCGAAAGCGGCGCCGGGTGTAAAGGGAACCGGAATGAACAGCCCCGCGCTGTCGTCGAAGTGGACCACCACCGCGTTGGACACCGGGCTCATGTTGATTGCCGCCGAGTCCACCAGCACGCTGGTGAAGACGTTGTCGCCGGGGGAAAGCGCGACACGAATCTTGAAGTGCCGGCTGGTCGTTGTCTGGGCCGAGTCCACCAGCACGCCGTCGCGGTAGATGCGCGCAAAGCTCAGAAAACGGACGGTATCCACCGAGCCGGAGACCACGAACGAGTCGGTGTGCCACTTGCCGTCAAACGGGTTCAGCGTCGGGGCGGGAAGCGTGGTGGAGCGCGCGCCGGTGGAGGGCGACGGCATCGCGAACAGGAGCAGCATGCCGCCCACGACGAGGACGGTGCGGCGCATCAGTTGAAACGACCTGGGAATAATTACAACCTCGGGTTTGCGGATGGCGCAGGGGCGGCCCGCGCTCATCGATTATCACATGTTTGCGGCCACGGTCAATGCGGTTACGCGCCCGGGGAAAGGCGTTGTTCCATTTCCATCAGCGCGGTTCGGGCACCGGAGAGGATCATGACGTCGGCCAGCCGGCTGAGCGGGGTCGGCTCCGGGTTGATTTCGATCACGGGGACACCGGCGCGCACCGCCGCTTCCGCGAACCCGGCCGCCGGGTAGACCAGCCCCGAGGTTCCCACCACCAGCAGCACGTCGCACGCCTCGATGGTGTCCGCCGCCAGGTCGAGGTGGTCGGGATTGAGCATCTCGCCGAACCACACCACGTCCGGCCTCAGAAACGATCCGCACGAACAGCGCGGCGGAGTCTTCGCTTCGCGCAACGGCTCCCGCGACGGATGACCGGCGTCGAAGCATTTCGTGCGCAGGATGCTGCCGTGCAGCTCGATCACGTTCTTCGACCCGGCGGCAACATGCAGCCCGTCGATGTTCTGCGTGAACAGATGGAACGATTCGAAGCGCGGTTCGATACGCGCCAGCGCCACGTGACCCTCATGCGGGCGCGCCTGTTCGATGATGGCGCGGCGTCCCGCGTACCAGTTCCACACCAGCGACGGATTGCGCCGGAATCCTTCGCGCGTGGCCAGGGTCTCGGGGTCGTACTTCGCCCACAGTCCCGTCTGGGCGTCGCGGAAGGTGGGAATGCCGCTTTCTTTCGACATGCCTGCGCCCGTCGTCACCACCACGCGCCGCGCGCGCGCGAGCAGTACCACGGCGCGCGCCACCGCGTGGTCGAACTGCCGGTCGCGCCCGGTCGTGTTCATGCCACCTGCCTCCGCCCGCGTACGAACGTCGCCAGTGCAATCCCGCCCAGAATCAGCACGGCTCCCAGTCCCACGCGCGGCGAGATAGTTTCGCCGAGAAACGTATACCCCAGCAACACCGCGACAATGGGAATCACGAATGTCTGATACGACACCACCGTCACGTCGAGGTGCTGCATCACATAGAAGAAACAGGCAAAGGCGCCCACCGAACCTGCTGCCGCGAGATAGAGAATCGTGGCCCAGGTCGCCGCGCTGTAGTGCAGTTGCAGCGGCGACTCCACGCACGCGGCGAGCACCGCCGTCACCAGCGTGGCGGTGACAAAGGGAATCAGCAGCGACGCCACCGGATGATGTCCGTGTCCCCACTTCTTGGTGGCCACCGATCCCACCGCGGATGCGGTCACGCTGGCCAGCGCCAGCGCCGTGCCGGCCGCTTCGGCGTGGCCCAGACGC
>DASRYI010000202.1:0-8206 GCA_035687255.1 Candidatus Krumholzibacteriia bacterium
GTGACAATCCCGAAAGTCGCGAAGATGCGCTTGAAGGATGTGTTCATGGGAGTACCCCCATGTATCTGTGGTGAACTGCGAACCAATACCGTACGAGCATAATGCCGGGGACCCTGCAAAGATAGAGGCGTGCTGGAACCAGCCGTAAATACGGGCCTTCCAATTACCATTGGCCGCCCCCGCCGCCCATCATTTATATTCGGGCCGCGCGCGCGGAGGGTCCGCACGCGGCGTTCTTATGTCAAACCAACTCCTCTTTTCCGTCGCGGGCGCCCGCGGCATCGTCGGCAAGACCATCGACGCCGACGTCGTTACCCGTCTCACGCTTGCCTACTGCGCCACCCTGCCCAGGGGGCCGGTGGTGGTGGGACGCGACACGCGTCCCAGCGGCGAGTCGTTCATGCACAGTGTGATGGGCGCGGTCATGGCCAGTGGCCGCGACGTCATCGATCTGGGGATTGCCACCACGCCCACCACGGAGCTCATCACCGAACGCACCGACGCGGTGGGTGGCATCGTGGTCACGGCGAGCCACAACCCGGTGCAGTGGAACGCGCTCAAGTTTCTCGATCGTCGTGGCATCTTCATTACCAAAGACGTCAGCGACCGGCTTCTCACGGCGTACCACGAGAACCGGTTCCAATTTGCCGACGGCGCGCATATTGGAAAGCGAAGACGCTACGATCACGCCGCGCAGGAGCACATCGACGCCATCCTGGCGCTGGACGTGATCGATGCCGAGAAGATTCGCAGCCGGCGCTTCACGGTGGTGCTCGACTGTATCAATGGAGCGGGCAGCGTGATTGCGCCGCAACTGCTCGAGACTCTCGGCGTGCGCATGATTCCGCTCAACTGCGACGACGACGGAAACTTCTATCGTGATCCCGAACCCACGCCCGCCAATCTCTCCGACTTGATCGAGGCGGTGAAGAAGTCGGACGCGGATCTCGGACTCGCCACCGATCCCGACGCCGACCGTCTGGCGCTGGTGACGGGACACGCGACCGCGCGCGCCATCAGTGAGGAGTACACGCTGGCGTTCGCCATCGACCAGGTGGCCACGCGTGCCCGGGGCGACGTGGTGGTCAACCTCTCCACGTCGGGATGGGTGGATCACGTGGCGAACAAGCACGGACTGCGCGTGCACCGCACCCCGGTGGGGGAGGCGCACGTCGTGTCCCGCATGCTCAAGGAGAAGGCGGTCATCGGCGGCGAGGGCAACGGCGGTGTCATCCTTCCCGCCCTCCATCCCGGCCGCGACGCCATGGTGGGCATGGCATTGATATTGCAGTTTTTGGCGGAAACCGGAATCACACTCGACGAGGCTGCCCGTCGCTACCCGCCCCTGACGATTACCAAAGCGAAGGTCGCCCTCGCCGGAGCGTTCTCCCCGGAGCGGATTTCGAATGCCCTGGGGGCGATGAATCCTGTTAACATTGATCGGGAAGACGGTGTAAAGGCGATATTTGCGGACGGATGGATCCACCTCCGCGTATCCAACACCGAGGGAGTCGTCCGGGTGATTGCGGAAGGTCCGTCGCAGGAGCGCGTGGCAGCGCTTCAGAAGGACGCCCGCGCCGCCCTCGAGGCTTCCTGGTAATTCGCCCGCACCGGCGTACCCCGATCGAGAGGAATCACCCATGTGTGGAATCATCGGCTACATCGGCGACGCCCAGGCGATGCCGATTCTGATCGAGGGTCTGAAGCGCCTCGAGTATCGCGGCTACGACTCGGCGGGCGTGGCCATCATGGAAAACGGCTCGCTCCTGGTCGAGAAGACCAAGGGCAAGATCTCGCAGCTCGAGCGCCTGGTGAGCCACCGCACCTGGCTCGGTTCCACCGGCATGGCGCACACGCGCTGGGCCACGCACGGCGAACCCAATACCGAAAACGCCCATCCCCACACCGATTGCAGCGGTGATATCGCCGTCATCCACAACGGGATCATCGAAAACTATTCCAAGATCAAGGCCGTCCTCATCAAGGAAGGCCACCGCTTCACCACCGAGACCGATACCGAAGTCATCGCGCACCTGATCGAGAAATTCTTCGAGGCCGGCGCCACGCTGGAAGAGGCCGTGCAGAAGACCGTGGCCCAGATGGAAGGCACGTATGGTCTCGTGATCATGTGCAAGCGCGAACCCGACAAGATCATCGGTGTGCGCAACGGCTCGCCGCTCATCGTGGGTGTTGCCAGCGGCGAAAACTTCCTGGCTTCCGACGTGTCGGCGATTCTCAAGCACACGCAGAAGGTTGTTTACCTCGATGATCACGAGATGGCGACCGTCTATCGCGACACCTTCGTGACCAAGACCGTGGACAACGTGACCACCAACAAGACGGTGCACGAGGTCGACTGGGATCTGGAGCAGATCGAAAAGGGCGGCTTCGACCACTTCATGCTCAAGGAGATCAACGAACAGCCCGATACCATCACCAACGCCATGCGCGGCCGCCTCGTCTACGAAGAGGGCATCGCCAAGCTCGGTGGTCTCAACATGACCGACGATGAGCTGCGTTCCATCAAGCGCATCATGATTCTGGGGTGCGGCACGTCGTGGCACGCGGGGCTGATCGGCGAATACATCATCGAAGAACACGCGCGCATTCCGGTGGAAGTCGAGTATGCATCCGAGTTCCGCTACCGCAACCCCATCATCGAGCCGGGGACGGTGACACTGGCCATCAGCCAGAGCGGCGAAACCATCGACACGCTGGAAGCCATGCGCGAAGCCAAGCGGCGCGGTTCGCGCGTGCTGGGTATTTCGAACGTGGTGGGTTCCACCATCGCGCGCGAGTCCGACGGCGGCGTGTACATTCACGCGGGGCCGGAAATCGGCGTGGCCTCGACCAAGGCGTTCACGTCGCAGATCACGGTGCTGTCGCTGATCGCGCTGCTCATCGGACGCCTGCGCGTCATGTCGAAGCGCGAGGGGCAGGGGCAGATCGAACACCTGCAGAAGCTTCCGTCGCAGGTGCAGCACATTCTCGACAATGACAGGCAGATCATGGAGATCGCCGAGGCCTACAAGAACGACACCAACTTCCTGTATCTCGGGCGCGGCGCCAATTTCCCGGTGGGTCTCGAGGGTGCTTTGAAGCTCAAGGAAATCTCCTACATCCATGCCGAAGGCTACCCGGCGGCGGAGATGAAGCACGGTCCCATCGCGCTCATCGACAAGAACATGCCGGTGGTGGTGATCTGTCCCAAGGACAACGCCTACCAGAAGATTCTCGGCAACATCGCCGAGGTCAAGGCGCGCAAGGGAAGGATCATCGTGATCTGCAACGAGGGTGACCACGAGGTCGCCGCCATGGCCGACCACGTGATCACGATTCCGCAGACGCTGGACTTCCTGTATCCGATTCTGGCCGTGATTCCGCTGCAGCTGCTCGCGTATCACATCGCGGTGCTGCGCGGCTGTGACGTCGACCAGCCGAGAAATCTGGCCAAGAGCGTCACGGTGGAGTAAGCTTCACCTCCAAGCCGGTTATCGCGTGACGGTGCGGTATCCGAACGCGGTGACGCCGCGAAGGAGCGATCATGAAATCACCCCTGCATTCCGTGCATGCCCCGGAACCCATCGGACCGTACACGCAGGCGATGCGTGCCGGGGACTTCGTGTTTCTTTCCGGTCAGATCGGCATCGATCCCGCCACGGGCAAGCTCGTGGGGAACACCGCCGCCGAGCAGGCGGCCCAGGTTCTCAAGAACATCCGCGCCATCCTGACGGCCGCGGGACTCACCTTCGCCGAGGTGGTCAAGAGCACCATCTTCCTGCGCAACATGGATGACTTTGCGAAGGTAAACGAGATCTACGGCGAGGTCTTCGACCGGGATCCGCCCGCGCGGTCCACGATCGCGGTGGCCGCCCTGCCCATGGGCGCGCTGGTCGAGATCGAAGTGATCGCGATGCGGCGCCCGGGCACACGCTGACGGCGGTGCCGGTCAGCGCACCAGCAGCATCTTCCTCGACTGCATCTGCTTGTTGGCGGTGAGCGTGTAGAAGTACGCGCCCGACGCCACCGGCCGTCCGGTGGTGTCGCGCCCGTTCCAGCTCACGGTGTGATCGCCTTCGGAGAGCATCCCGTCGAACAGGGTGGCGACCAGTGCTCCGGTTACGTCATAGACGCGGACCGTGGCGTGTGTGGTTGTGTTCAGCGTGAAGCCGATGCGCGTGTCGGCGCGGAATGGATTGGGTGAGTTGGGTTCCAGGGCCAGCGCCAGCGACGGTGTGGTGGCGGTGACCGGCGCGGAGCGGTATTCCGCGCCGCCCTCGCCCAGTGCCGCGAGCACGTAGGTGTAGGTGGTGCCGCTGCGTACTGCGGAGTCCACAAACGAGCGGGACGATGGCGCGAGCGGCGTGTCCACCACCGGACGCTCGGCGGAACCCGGCGAGCGGCGGTAGATGACGAACCCGTCGATGGTTTCGTCGGACTCGATATTCCATGACAGCTGCACGTTGTTTCTGTCCGCACGCGCGTCGAACCGCGAGATGAGGACGGCCGTGGGCGTAACCGCGACGCTTCGTTCCTGCGAGAATGCGCTCAGCTGTCCGGAGTAGTTGATGGCCTGAATCGCGAAGTAGTAGGTGGTGTTGGCGAGGCTGCATGCGTCGTACGAACTGATCGGCCCCACTTCAGCCGAGTACTGGTATGTGGCCATCTGGCCGAGTTCAACTGAGAGCACGCCGTACGAAATCCGGTAGCCCACCACGCTGGGATCGCCGCTCGGTGTCCAGGCCAGGTGGGCGCAGGCGGCACCCTGCGCGGTCGCGGAGGTGAACAACGGGGGAGCGGGCGGGGCCAGGTCGAGGTTGGGCGAAATTTCGATGAGGTCGCCGGGCGCGGCGTCCAGGCGCTCTGCGAGCACACCGTCCGTCGACGTCGCCCCCGTGCTGATGGTGGTGGCGTTGCGCTGCACGACATAAGCACGCGTTTCCCCGAGATTGAACAGGCGGAACACGATGGGTGTTGCCCCCGACACGGCGGGCAGAAGCAGCAGGGCGAGTGCCGTGACGGTGCAGTACCATCCACGCCACCCGCGACGAAACACTCGGCGCAAAGGACCTCCTCTGCGGAACGTGCCGACACGCACGTCCCCACGCCTGGTCACCATCAGGGGTCGATTCCTGGCAATTCTTTTCGGGAAAGCTCCGCGCCGAGACACGCCCGCGAAGCGCTTCCAATCTGCCTCACGGCGCAGCCGCGGGAGCTGGCAGTGGCGCCGTGCAATGCAACCGGCGCCATCATGTGCGCCCGTTGCGCACGAAGTAATCGTTGCGGGGGACTCCCTGCAACAGGAAAGTGCGCCCGCAGCGAGCGATGCGGGGGCGAATATGGCGTGGGGACGCGTCAAATCGTTTGAGGGCAAGCGCATGAGGGTGTGAGCGTGCGCCGCAATCATCTGTGGAAAACTCGGCGCGTGGTGCCCATCGCCGAGTCGCATCGCGCCCCGGCGCGGGATGCGCTATGATGCGCGGATGAGGACGGCACCTGCCCACGCCAGACCTCGCGCGACGCCGTCCCCGGATCGTGCGCTGACGGTCGCGCTCAGCGCCGCCGTCATCCTCTTCGTTTTCATCTGCTACTGGCCGCTCACGCGCTACTTCTTCGCGCAGGATGATTTCATCTTCCTCGAACGGGCCGGTCATGGATTGCACGACGCGCTGGCGCCCTTCTTCAATGGACGCCCGGGGCAGTTCCGCCCTCTCACCAAGGGGCTCTACTTCGTGCTGGCGTGGCCGGTGTTCGGATTCCATCCGCTTCCATATCACGTGGTGTCGATCGCGCTGCACGGCCTGAATTCGATTCTGGTGGGGGTGTTGCTGCGACGCCTGGGCATTTCGCGGGCGGTCAGCTGGATGGCGGCGCTGTGGTTTGCCGCCAACATGTGCCACATGGAAGCGGTGGCGTGGATTTCGTGCGTGCAGCAGTTGATCGGAGCCGCGTTCGTGCTTACCGCGCTGATCTTCGGCATGGATGCGCTTGCGGCCGGATCGCGTCGCACGCAGGTGATTGCCACGCTCGCGTATGCGCTGGCGCTGTGCAGCTATGAGCAGACGCTGGCCGTACCGCTGGTGTTGCTGACGTGGCAATGGATACAGGGTGGAGCGCGCAGCGCGTTGCGTGCGGCATCCGGGCCGCTGCGCTGGATGCTGCTGTTGCTGGCCGCGTATCTGGGTTACGTGGCAACCCGGGGCATGCCGGATTCCGGCCCCTACGTGATGAGCGTGGGGAAGAATGTCATCGACAATCTTCGCCAGTATGCGAGCGTGGTGTTTTCACTGTGGCTGGTGTATCCGGAGTACGGCCTGCCGCAGGGAATCACGCCGTCGCACTGGGCATGGGGCGCGGTACTGGTGATGCACGCTCTGCTGCAAACCTGGCGCGCGCTGATCTTCGGGTGTGCCGCCTTCATGTGGTTTCTGGGTCCGGTGCTGTTCAATTCGCATCACACGCACTCCTTTCATCTGTACGTGCCCGCCATCGGTGCGTGGTTTCTGCTGGCGTCGATTGCGGACTCGGTGTGGAAGCGCGTGAGGGCATCGCGGCCGGCGCTGGTCGCACTGGCCGGCATGACGATTGTGATCATGGTGGGCTCGGTGATCGCCCTGCAGAAGAACGTGAACACGCAACTCGACATGGTTCCGCTTCCACGCAGCTTTGTCCTGCGCCGCGCGGTGCTGGCGGAACGGATGTGCACGGCCATCGAAAGCCGCTGGTCGGGATCGGGAGCGGAACGGCTGGTGCTGGTGTATCCCGGCACGCGCGGCGCCAACTGGCGCAACGTGCAGAGTGCGCTCGGGTCGGGCAGTGCGCTGCGACTGTTGCTGCGCAAGCCCGATCTGGATGTGGTGTTCGTTCCTCCTGACCCCATGCCCGGCGCCAACGCGGGCGAGGTCCTGGTGTACACCGAACTGGGGCAGTGCTTCGGCCTGCAGGAATGGCGCAACCTGAGGCGCAACAACCCGGAGTGGCTCAAGAACCTGCCCGAACCGGACGGCCACTAGGGCGCGTTTCACAACTCCCGGCTTTCCATTCCGGACGCGGACATTCCCAGCAGCACCCATGGACGAGCCGGGGGAGGCAGGTGTTTACTAAAACATTCGTCCATACATACGTGCGCATGTGATAAAATCCGTCCATGCGCCCGCCCCACGTGCCGCATGGCGCGCAGGTAGTCAGTGTCGCGTCCGTACCCCGCTGGACGTTCCTGGCAGGGAGCCTGTTGCTCGCCCTCTTTGTCTTCTACTGCTTCTGGCCCCTCACCCGGTATTTCTTCTCCCAGGACGATTTCTACTTTCTCGAAAAAGCAAGCGCCGGGCTTCGCGCGGTCACCGCACCCCATTTCAACGCGCATCCCGGTCATTTCCGTCCCGTTACCATGGGGTTGTATTTCCTGGTGATGTGGCCGCTGTTTGGTCTGTACCCGCTTCCGTACCACGTGGTCTCGCTCGCGCTGCACGCGCTGAACGCAATTCTTGCGGGCGTCCTGTTGCGGCGTCTGGGAATTTCCAGGTTCGCAAGCTGGATCGCCGCCCTGCTGTTTGCGGCCAACGTCGGCGAGCTCGAGGCGGTCGCCTGGGTATCGTGCGTCCAGCAACTGCTGGGAGCGACCTTCACGCTGGTGGCGCTGATCCGGGGTGTGGATGCGCTCGGCACCCGGGGGCGTGCGCCCGTGGTCGGCGCGAGCGTCGCGTATGCGCTCGCGCTGGGGAGCTACGAGCAGACACTGGCGATCCCACTGGTGCTGATGCTGTGGGAGTGGATCCACCGGGGATGGCGCGCCGCGTTGCGCGCGTGCGCGGGGCCGTTGCTTCCCATGTGGATTCTGCTGGGCGCGTATCTGGTCTACGTGCTCGGCATCCGCGGATTGCCGGCGTCGGGTCCGTACCAGATGTGGCTCGGCGCGCACGTGTGGGAAAACTTCCGCGAGTACACCGGATCGGTTTTCGCGGTGTGGCTCATCTATCCGTATCTCGATCTTCCGACCGGGTTGCGCGGTTCGCACATCGTGTGGTGGACGTTGATTGCCTGGTATGCGTGGCGTAGAAAGCCGAAAGACCTCGCCTTCGGGTGTGCGGCGTTTGTGCTGTTTCTCCTGCCGGTACTCTTCATGCGATACCATGTGTTCTCGTTCCATCTGTACATTCCCGCCATCGGCGCGCTGTATCTGCTCGCCGGCGCCGCGGACTCGGCGGTG
>DASRYI010000203.1:0-3106 GCA_035687255.1 Candidatus Krumholzibacteriia bacterium
ACCCGAAGAAACCCTGCTGCGCATCGAACACCTGCGCGCCGACTTGAAGGCGGTGTTCGCGGGGACGCTGGATCTGGGCGCGGCCACGCGGCGCCACGCACAGCGCTGGCGGCGCGTCACAAAATCGTCCATTCCCATGGCGACACAGGTGAAGTTCGAGAACGATACCTCGGATGAGTACACTATCATCGACGTCTTCGCCGCCGACCGCCCCGGATTGCTGTACACCATTACACGCACGCTCTCCGCGCTCGGCCTGTCGATTGCGCGCGCCAAGATTTCCACCGAAGCGACGCGGGCGATCGACTCGTTCTACGTGCGTGCGGCGGATGGGAAGAAGCTGACGGAAGCGGAGAAGCTCAGCGAAATCCGGTTGAAGCTGGAAGCCGCCATCGCGGCGTGGACGGTGTTGTGATCACGCGCGGTTGAGCAGCCGCCCGTAGATGTCGCGCACGCCCGCTTTGGCGCGGGCCAGCGAGCCGGGAACATCATTCCAGCCCGAATCCAGCGACGCCATGGAGCGGGCCACCGTGTGCTCCACGCGGCGCGCTTTCTCCTCGCTGCCCGGGTGTGACATCTCCTGCAGTTCGATGAAGTGTTCGACGAGGGTGTAGAGACGCAACGCATTCTCGAGCACCGTGCCGTCATCCGCGCTCAGGAAACCCGATTGCACCAGCGCGCGCACGCGCTCCGCCGAACTCATGGTGAAGTAGTCCAGCCGGTCGCCGCAGGTGGCGGCCATGCCCACGGCGGTCAGGTATTCGATGTCGTAACGGCCGCCCGCGGACCGCTTGGTGTCCCATTCCACGAAGTGTTTCGGCGCCAGCGACTCCACGCGCCGCCGCATGGTGTCGAGCTGCGTGACCTCGTCGCCGGAGAACGGGCGCACCGCGAAGGAACGCACACGCCGCTGAAACTGCCGTCGCACCTCATCGCCGCCCCACCAGAAGGCACACTTGGCAAAGGCCACGCGCTCCCACAGCGACGCGCGCCGCGTGAAATAATCGTCGTAGAACGCCAGGTCCTGCACCAGGGGAGAACTGGCGCCTTCGGCGCGCAGACGGAAATCGAGTTTCAGAATGCGCCCGTCGACAAACCAGCGGTTGACTACCTGGACGCGCGTGATCAGATCGGGAAGATCCACGCCGTCCGCGACCACGATCAGGTCGAGATCGGAGTGGATGCGGGGTTCGCCGGTGGCGTACGAACCAAACGCGAACACCGCCACACGGTCCTTCTCGGGCACCATCTGCTCGAATGCGGTGGCGAGATGCATGCGCGCCGCCTGAGCGCGCGCCAGCTCACCGGTGATTCCGTGCGGGCCCGGCGAAAAGTTGCGGCGCAGACATTCCGCGAAGGTGAACAGGCGCAGGCGTTCGAGCCACATGCGTTCACGATTCTGGCGTTCGCTGACGGCACTGGCGAGTCCGCGGCGTGAGGTGACGTCGACGGCGGAGAAACTCTCCCACTCGGGCAGTGCGTTCAGCATGGCATCCACGGCACCGCCGTCGTCTTCGACGAGCGAATCGAGTACTCCGATCTGCGCGCACAGCTCGCGCGTGAGCATCGATGACATGCCCGCGATCCCCATGACCAGACGCCGGACATGGGGAAAATCGACCAGCATGCGATAGAACGACGCCTCGCTCTTCTGCGCGCTTGCGATCGACGCCACATGCGCCAGCGTCTGCTCGGGATTCCCCGTCTGCGCCGCCTCTTCGAGCAGCAGGGGCAGCAGGTCTTCGAACGCGGCGCGCGCGCGCCGGTCCAGCAGGCGCGGAAACGAACCGTAGGCCATGGCGTGCAGCGTACGAATGGCGCGCGACACGTCGCTGATGCCGTACTGGCGGACCACGGCCATGGCGCGTTCGCTGTCTTCGGGCAGCATCAGCAGCACCGAATGCGGATGCACGGACTCGCCCGCAAAGAAGCTGTCGGCCAGGGCGCGCACATGACTCAGATGCCGTGACAGGGTTTCGATGAACGACTCGGTGGTGAACGCGCCCAGGGGTCCGTGCGACACCCGTCGCGCCAGCAGCGCAATCTCGGCGTCGGAATCCGGCAGGGTGTGGGTCTGCAACTGGTGCATCATCTGCAGCCGGTGTTCGACCAGCCGGAAGAAACGATAGGCGGAGGTCAGGTTGTCGACGTCCCAGTCCTTCATCAGGCTCAGCGCGTGCAACGACGACAGTACGGCCAGCGTAGTGGGCGTGCGCAGGCCGGGTTGTTTGGGCGCGTGAATGATCTGGTGCGCCTGCGCCATGAATTCGATGTCGCGGATGCCGCCCGCCATGAGCTTGATGTTGTACCCGCGCTGGCCGGCGCGGGCGTGTTCCTGAATCTGCTCGCGCATGGCGCCCACGGTTTCCAGCGGCGAATAGGGCAGCGCCGGGTTGAAGATCAACTTGCCGAGATCGTCCAGCAGGCGCGAGCCCAGGTCGATGTCGCCCGCAATCGGCCGCGCCTTGAGCAGCGCCTGAAACTCCCACGGACGTCCGCGGTGTTCGTAGTACACGCGCAGCGAGCTCTCGGAATTGACCAGCGGTCCCGCCTTTCCGTCCGGCCGCAGCCGCAGGTCCACGCGGTACAGGTAGCCCTCTTCGGTGAGCGCCGACATGGCGTCGGTGAAACGGCGGGCCACGCGTGCATAGTGGTGCATGGTCTCGTCGTCGGCTTCGTTGCTGGCAAAGATGAGGTCGATGTCGCTGCTGTAGTTGAGTTCGCGCCCGCCCAGTTTGCCCAGGGCGATGACAACCAGTGAGCGCGGTGCGTTTTCATCGCCGCCGGCCTCGTCGAAGACCACGTCCAGCACCACGCGCGCGCACGCGTCGGCGAGGTCGGAAAGACGGCGGGTGACTTCTTCGACGGGGAGTCCGCTGACCAGATCCTGCACACCGATCTTCAGCAGAGCCTGGCGGTGGGCGCGGCGAATGGCGTTGTACTTGGCGTCGACGGTGCGAAACCGCTCGGACTCCCGCTCCAGCCAGGCTTCGTAGCTCTCCACGGTATCGACCGCATCCCAGGTGGGCTGTTCCATCAGCCAGTACACCAGGCCCGGCTGGCGGATGAGAATGTCGGAGAGGTGCTGGCTGGTGCCGAAGACGAT
>DASRYI010000204.1:0-1880 GCA_035687255.1 Candidatus Krumholzibacteriia bacterium
GTCCGCGTTGACGAAATGCAGCGGCACCCGCATGTGGATCTTCTTGTTCTTGTCCACACGCTGAAAATCGACGTGCAGCACCTGCTGGCGCCAGGGATGCATCTGGTAGTCCCGCAGCAGAACCTGCTCTTTCTGCCCGTCCAGCGCGAGGTCGAGAATGGAGGCGTGGAACGCTTCCCGCTTGAGGTTCAGCAGCAGTTCCTTCTGGTCGAACTCGACGTTCGCCGCCGGCTTGTCGGCGCCATAGAGGATGCCCGGCACCCGTCCCGTCACGCGCAGGCGGCGGCTCGCACCCGATCCATGCTGCGCGCGCGGGTAGGCAGTGATTTCAATCTTCATCTCACTCTCCCGAAAAACGGAACGTCCGCGACCAGATCGTTCCAATTAAACATGTTCAGTGTTCCATGTTCCGTGTTCAAGGTTCCCGCTTCCCTGCGGTTGACAACTTTGAACATGGAACTTTGAACCTTGAACCCCAAACGTCAGTTCGCTATTCAACGAATAGCGAACTGACGGAGTCCTCGGCGCTGATCCGTCTCACCGTCTCCGCCAGCAGGCTCGCGACAGTAAGGACCCGGATCTTCTTGCAGCGCTTCGCGTCCTCGTGCAGCGGAATGGTGTCCGTCACCACGACCTCGTCCAGCACGGATTCGGTGATGCGCTCCACGGCACTGCCCGAGAGCACGGCGTGCGTGCAGTAGGCCAGAACCCGCTCCGCCCCGTTCCTCTTGAGCGCGCTCGCCGCCTCACACAGCGTGTTGGCCGTGTCGACCAGATCGTCCACGATCACGCACGTGCGCTCGTCGACTTCGCCGATGATGTGCATCACGGTTGCGACATTGGGCCGCGGCCGCCGTTTGTCGATGATCGCCAGTTCCGCCTCCAGCCGTTTCGCCAGGCCCCTTGCGCGCACTACGCCCCCGACGTCCGGCGACACCACCACCAGATTGTTGAAACCATGTTTCCAGACGTCGCCGAGCAGGATCGGCCCCGAGTAAATATTGTCCACGGGAATGTCAAAAAACCCCTGGATCTGCTCCGAGTGCAAATCCATCGTGAGAACCCGGTCCAGGCCGACGCTTGCCATCATGTTGGCAACCACTTTGGCGCTGATCGGCACGCGCGCCGAGCTCGGGCGCCGGTCCTGCCGCGCGTAGCCCATGTAAGGAATTGCGGCTGTGACGCGTCCCGCTGAAGCGCGCTTGAGCGCGTCCACCATCACCAGCAACTCCATGAGGTTGTCGTTCGTGGGCGAGCAGATCGACTGCAGCACGAAGACATCGCGGCCGCGAACGTTCTCGAGGATCTCGACCATGACCTCGCCGTCGCTGAAGCGGCCGACCCTGGCGCGTCCCAGATCGATGTCAAGGTGCTCGGCCACATCCTTGGCCAGCTGAGGATTGGCATTGCCGGCGAATACCATCAAGCGATCTAAACTCACGCTCTCACCTTTGCGCCCTTGCGCCGCCCCGATCCGGTCCGGGTCACCGTGTGCGCCGCGCTACACCACGCCGTCCCTAACTGTTTGGCTGGGGAGGAAGGATTCGAACCTTCGCATGCCGGAATCAAAATCCGGTGCCTTAACCAGCTTGGCGACTCCCCAACAGCGCTCCGTCAGGGCGGACAGCCCGCACCCGCGCCGCCCGCCCCAATATTCGGGTCCGCCTCAGCGACCCAGGTCGCGCAGCGGGTGTCGCATGAGGCCCTGCGCAACGAATCCCTGCATGCCCGCGGGCGTCCTTGCCCACACGTCGCGTGCGGCTGCTTCGGTCCCGAATGCCGCAAACACGCACGCCCCGCTGCCCGTCACCCATGCGGGCGCGGCTTCCCGCAGCCATTCCAGATGCTGTGCAACCTGAGGATATTCCTGGCACACGACC
>DASRYI010000205.1:0-3450 GCA_035687255.1 Candidatus Krumholzibacteriia bacterium
GGACGGTCGCGACGACCGTGGACAACCCGTTGCGAGCGGCGTCTATTTCTACCAGTTGAACGCACAGAACTACTCGGCAACCAGGAAGATGGTCCTCCTGAAATAGTTGCCCGAAGCATCGCCAGTGCTGACGGCCGCCGAATCCGGCAAAGGTTCGGCGGCCGTTATTCTGGCTATGACTTCCCTTCCGCCAGATCGGCGAGCGTCTTCAAGTCGGGAACTTCGAGGTCGGGCGTTGCCGCCGACGGCGCGGTGGCGCCTTCGCCCGTGCGGTCGTGGCGACGGTTCACCCACACGCTCGCAATTCCCAGCTCTCGGGTGGGCGCGATGTCATGGAACCGGCTCTGGGCCGCGTGGAGAATACGTTCTCTTGCAATGCCCATGGTGGCGATGGCGTGTTCGAAGTTGCGGTGTGAAGGTTTGTAGGCACCCACCTGCTCCGCGGTGATGGCCCAGTCGAACGGCACCTGCAGTACACGCGCCGTCTGCGCAAACAGATCATCGTCGGTATTGCTGATCACGGCCAGCCTGTGTGTCTGCTTCAAGCGCCGCAGCGATTCGATGGTGTCGGGAAAGGCGGGCCAGTTGGGAAGCGAATCCGCCAGGGCATCCGCGTCGAAACCATCCGCGGGCACTCCGAAGCGCTGACCCAGCCCGCGCATCACCGCGCGCAGTATCTCGCGGTACCGCATGTGCTCCCCCGCTTCCAGCGCACTCTCCAGTGCGGCGTACGCTTCCAGCAGGTCGTCGTCGCTCACGCGCACACTCGCGGCTTCGCGCAACGGGCGCAACGCGGCCAGGATTCCGGCCTCCCAGTTGATCAGGGTGCCGTAGCAATCGAAGGTAATGACGTCGAAGCGGCGGAAGTCGAGCATGTCAGCGCGCGTCGCCGCCGCGGCGCACGTAGGTTTCCCAGCGGTCGCGCTGTGGAAAATGACGCGCGAGCATGTAGGCGGCCACGACCAGCAGAAGGTAGAAATCGGCGCGTTGCCGGTTCATCATGAAAAGAACCAGGCCGAGTACCGCTGGCGCTTCGGCGAGTGCCGCGGTCATCACGGAGCTGGCTCGCAGCCGCGCCAGCCGGGCCTCGCCACTGGCGGGGGTGGAACGCAGCATGATTCCCTTGATGACGGTGGTGGTGAAAATAATGATGCCGGCCAGAACGAAGATGGTGATGCGGATCATGTTGAGCCCGGCGGATGCAACCGGCGCCGGCTGCGAGTGACGAAGCACTTCCACCACAATCGCGTACATCGGAAGCGTGCCGGCGATGGCGCCGACGATCATCAGGGCCTGCCGGTGAGCCGCGTTGATCTTTTCGACGGGAAAGTCGGAGGGGGCCGTCGTGTCGACCATTGTCGCGCTATCGCTCCTTCCACATGTAGCCGCACTGCTTGCACGTCCAGCGCCGGTCACGCCACGGTATCAGGAAGCCCAGCAGCAGCACAAACCAGATCGACACGCGGCGGTTGTAGCGCGAGTAGTACACGTCTTCGCAGTGGCAACGCGGGCAGATCATTTCGCCGTCGGCGCTGGCATCGGCGACCACCACCAGACGCGGACGCGGGCGCAGAATCTCTTTCGCGCGTTCCGCCTCCCACACCGGCACCATGAGTTTTACGCCGCCCACCGCGTTGGACAGAAACGGGTCCACACGCACCAGGAACTCGTCGCTCATCACGCACATGATTCCGTCCGCCTCGAGCTGCGCGCGCCCGAGATGCGCGTCCACGGGACGACAGTAGGTGGCGACGGTGATCCAGTTGCCCTTCATGGCTAGTAGTCCTGATCCTCCAGCAGGTGCTGCCACTCGCTGATGGTTTCCCACACGTAGGTTTCGCGGAAACGACGGTCGTATTCACTCTCGAACGACGCCGCGGCCGGGCCCGAAAGAGTGGTGATGTCGCGCGTGCCCTTGAGTACTTCGCCGAAGATCCACTGGTCGGCGGACTGGCAGCGTCCCGACCATCGGGCCAGCTCGCGGAATGTCATGTCGAAGAACGCGAGCACCGGGATGCGTTGCTTGCCCTCCACCGAGTATTCGCTCATCAGATCGGCGGCGTCGGAACGGCGGACGATGCTGAGCTCCATGCCCGGCACTTCGTCGGCAATGCGCGCGGCCACGGCCACGCTCTGCACGACGTCGGGGCACCAGTCCTCGGCGATGGCCAGCACCTGCAGCGGCGTGCGACCGTTGAAGAACGTCAGCACGTCCTCGTCGAAATCGAACGCGTCGTAGAACGACTTCATGCGGGCGGCACTCTTCGCCCCGGCCAGGTACTGCTTCCACGAAAGGCCGTTGTTGTAGAAGGGCGCGACGTCGATTTTGGGCTCGGGCATGGGCAACTCCCGGGTAGAGGTTCTGAGTGAATTGTAAGCGTTGAAGCCCGAATGGGCAATGCCCCGGGGCCGGGTCAGCGCAGCATCATGACTCCGCCGAAGCGCCCGGTGACGCCCTTTTCGGCGCGGTGGGAATAGAACAGGTCGGTATGACAGGCGGTACACAGGCGCGATACCTCGACCTGCGTGTCGGGCACGCCCGCCGATATCAGCACCCGTTCGTTGGCGCGCCACAGATCGAAGTGCTTGTGGTCTTCATTGACCGACGCGCGAAAACTTCCCGCCGATGCCATTTCGGGTTCGAGCAGAAGTTCGTCGGTGTCGTCGGGAAACGCGTCAATCACGGCGGCGATGACCTCCTCGCCCACCTCGTAGCAGCAGGGTCCGATGGACGGGCCCACGCACGCCACGATCTCACGCGGCTCGGTGCCGAACACGGCGTGCATGCGCTGCACAGTGTGAGCGGCAATTTGCGCCACCGTGCCCCGCCAACCCGCGTGCGCGATGCCAATGGCGTGATGCGTCACGTCGTACATGAAGATGGCGGCGCAATCGGCGGTGAGTATGACCAGCGGCGTGTCTTTCGCGTCGGTGATGAGCGCGTCGACGTTGTCAAACGCGCCGCCCGGATGGCCGGCGGGCACGTGCGCAATGTGGGCGCCGTGCACCTGACGCGCAAAGGTGAGCTGCGTTGCGTTCCTCCCGAACAACGCCGCCACCCGTCTGCGATTTTCGCGCACGTTATCGGGCGCGTCCGCGGTCTTGCCGCCCAGGTTGAGGGATGCAAACGCCCCGGTGCTCACGCCACCACGGCGAGTGCTGACAACGGCTTCAACCTGGGGGTGCGGCGCCAGCAGTTCGCTCTCGAAGAACCGCAGGTCGTTGCGGCTCTGCTCGATCAATACAACCACCGGCCATAGCGCGTGAGGAACGCGCTCTGGTAGAACCTGTGCGCGCCATCGACACCCACCGGCGTGTTGCGGTAGGTCTGCGTCCACTTCCGATGTGCGCGCCGGAAGACTTCGTTGGAACCATCCTCACGGCCGTCGGAGGTGCGATTGCGGTAGAGCGTGTTTCCCCGGACCACGACGCCTTCGGACACGTCCAGTA
>DASRYI010000206.1:0-5179 GCA_035687255.1 Candidatus Krumholzibacteriia bacterium
TGATCTTTCCGCTTTGGAGGCCGCCGAAGGCCGCGTTATACTCGCGCTCGCCGCGTACGTTGATACGACACGGTTGATCGACAACATGGTGTTCGACATACAGGGTGCGGACGTTCACGACGACGTTCTGCTGTTTTGATCGGTGCGCAGGGTGCAATCATGACGCAGTCGGGTTTGCAGGTGGGCGCTGTCATTCTTGCCGCCGGGCAGGGAAAGCGCATGCAGTCGGATCTCCCCAAGGTGCTCCACGCCGTGGGCGGGCGGCCGATGGTGTTGCACGTGGTCGACGCGGTGCGCGCGGTGGGCGCGGACCCGGTGGTGGTGGTCACCGGCTATCAGGCGGAGCGCGTGGAAACGGCGTGCGCCGACGCCCGTGTGCAGTTCGCGCGCCAGGCGGAACAGCTGGGGACCGGGCATGCGGTAATGCAGGCGGAGGCGCTGATCTCGGGGCGCTGTCGCACCGTGCTGGTGCTGAATGGCGACGTCCCCGGGCTGCGGCCCGCCACCATCCGCGCGTTCGTGGAATATCACCGCGCGCATCACGCCGTGGCCACCGTGCTCACGGCGGTGCTGGATGATTCCACCGGCTACGGCCGTATTGTACGCGACGGCAACGGGGCCCTGCTGCGCATCGTGGAAGAACGGGACGCCGTCGCCGGCGAGCTCGTCATCCGCGAAATCAACTCGGGCCTGTTCTGCTTCGACGTATCCGCCCTGTTTCCGGCGCTCAAGCGCGTCACGCGGCGCAACGCCCAGAACGAGTACTACGTGACCGACGTGATCGGCCTGCTGGCATCCGAGGGCAGCGTGGTGGCGGCGTATCGCATCGAGGATGCGCGCGAAGTGGCCGGCGTCAACAACCCCGGCGAACTGGACGCCGTGCGCCGCTTTGTGACGGGCCAGCCATGATGGACCGTCTGTACGCGCCGTGGAGGTCGGTATATCTGATGGGTGAAGCCACCGAGGGGTGCCTGTTCTGCGCCATGGCGGCGGCCGACCCGCGGCGCGATCGCGAACAGTTGATTCTGGATCGCGGTGCGAACTGGTTCATCGTCATCAACCGCTATCCCTATACGACCGGCCATGTCATGGTGGTCAGCAATCGTCACGTGGAAAAGATGCGCGACTTCAGCGCCGATGAGAGCGCGGAAATGATGACGATGCTCGCGCGTTGTGAGGGGGCGCTGTCGGCCGCGTACCACCCGGACGGAATCAACGTGGGCGCGAATCTGGGGCGCAGTGCGGGCGCGGGCATCGTGGGGCATTTCCACATGCACCTGGTTCCGCGCTGGCACGGAGACACCAACTTCATGTCGGCGGTGGGAGAGACCCGGGTGGTGTCGGAGGATCTCAACGACACTTACAACCGGTTGTCGCGCGCGCTGCGCGACGCATGAGGGAGGGACGGATGCCGGCCAGCAAGTCGAGGAAGAAGCGAAACCGCCGCGCCGTGCGCAGAGGGCTGAAACAGAAGTTCGCGGTGGGCCTTTCCATCGCGGTCCTGATTGTGTGCGGGGCGTCGGTGGGATTCAGCCTGTTCGTCCGCCAGACCGACGCCGGTGGAAACAGCCGCGCGTTGCGCCTGGCGATCGAGAACGGGACCGGCGCCGCCGGGATCGCGGGTGCGGCGGAGGCGTCGCTCTCGCAGATGGGCGTGGACGTGGTTCGAACCGGCAACGCGGCCAGTTTCGACTATGCCGAGTCCATGCTGGTGGTCCGCCGCCGCGGCGGCGAGGTCCGGCTGCTGGCCGACCGTATCGGCTGCGCCCACGTGGTCGAGCAGCTGAGCCGGTCGGCGGTCGAGGACGCCACCCTGATTCTGGGCGCCGATTGCGAGCAACTGAAGTTGGGACTTAAGGTTGAAAAGGGCTTGGCGGACTAGCCCGGGGTCCCGTATCCTCAGGTAACCAGGAAGCGAGGAGGCCACGGTGGCGTCGCGCAGACGCTCTCTAGCGCTTGTCGCGCTTTTGTTGTTTCTTGGAATCGTGGTAGGGACCGTGCTTGGCGAGGCGGTCGGGCTGATCCTGCCGGAAGGCAAGGTCGTCCGCGACGTATTCGTCAATACCCTTGAGTATCATGTCGGTCCCGTCCACGTGGATCTCATTGTGTTCAGCTTCACGCTCGGCTTCTCTCTGCGCGTCAATCTCATGAGCGTGATCGGCATTTTTGCCGTGCTTATGTTCTTGCGCTACGCGTGGTAGCGTTGGAGGATAAATGTTTGCGTTAATCGGGCCGGTTGGTTGGAACGAACTGGTCGTCATTCTCATCATCGTGCTGGTCATTTTTGGTCCGAAACGTCTGCCCGAGCTGGCCGACGCCCTCGGTAAGTCGATTCGGAAGTTCAAGGCAGCCAGCCGCGAGGTGGAAGAAGAAGTCACCGCCGCGGTGAAGAGCAGCGACGACAAGAAGAGCGAATAGCGCCGTCGCGTGAGGGAATGAAAAAAGCCCGGCCATCCGGCCGGGCTTTTTGTTTGGGGGGAGGCGCGATCACCGGCTAGTACGCCGTGCCGCGCAGATCCTCGATCTTGGACTTGTCTTTGACGTTGTCGTACCAGTAGCCCACGTACTCCTGCACCTTCTGCCGGTAGAGGTCGTCGCGCACCTTGCCCGCACCGGCGTTGAAGGCCGCCTGATCCGGGTCGTGCCGTCCGGTGACGTCGATCACATACACGGAGTTGCCGCTCTCCACCGGCCGCGACACCGCGTCGGGGGTGAGCGCCAGCGCCGCCAGCGCAAAGGGCGCGTTGGGCATCATGCCGGACGGGGGCTGCGCCACCGTGAATGAATCGGTCTTCGCGATCTTGTAGCCCATCTTCGCAGCAGCGGCGTCAAAGCTGGCATTGGTTCCGGTCGTCATCTGCACGAAGCCGTCGGCCTTGCGCATGGCCAGCGTCACCTTGCGGTCGTGAATGAGGGTCTGCTTGATGGCCTCGGTCACCTGGTCGAGCGGCCGCGCCTGGGCGGGCGTGCGCTCCTTGAGGCGGCACACCAGGTAGTTGTGCTCGTCGTTGATCACACTGCTGATCGCACCCGCGTCGGACGAAAACGCGAAACGCGACACCGCGGGGTAATAGCCGAGCCCGGGAACGGGGAAGCCCTCCGCGAAGGGAGGCGACGTGACGGTCTCCAGACCGTGTGCTTTCGCCGCCGCCTCCAGGTCGCCCGATGCCGCGGCGCTTTCCTGTACCGCGCGCGCGGAGGCCATGAGCGTGTCCTGCGTGGTGGTGCTGGCGGCGAGCTTGAGGAACAGCTCGCGCATGTTGTACTTCGTCTCGGTCTTTTCCTTCTTCTTCTCGATCAACTGCACCAGGTAGATGCCGTCGGCGGTGACCACCGGCGGGCTGATCTCACCCGGCTTGAGAGCGTCGGCCGCCGCGATCACTGCAGGGTCGCGCTGTGTGGGACCGAGCAGACCCGTCTCGCCGCCGACCTTGGCCGTCTGTGCCTCGGAGTACGTGGACACCTGCGACGCGAAGTCACCGCTCTTCTCCGCGTCATTGCGGATGCCTTCCGCCAGCTGCATCAGTTCGTCGTGGTCGGCCTGCGACGGTGTCACCGGAATACGCACGTACTCGACGGTGGCCTTGGCCACGTCCTTGAACTGGTCCTGGTGCGAATCGTAGTACGCCTTGACCTCGTCGTCCGACGGCGTGTAGCCGCTGACATCCTCGGCGGCCAGCGGAAACTCGACGTAGCGCGCCACCATCTTGGTGTTCTGTTCCGCGAAGCGCTGGCGTACTTCGGTCGCGGATACGTGCACCTGCGACATCAGGTAATGGTTGAGTTTGACCATGGGGATGCGCTGGCGGGCCAGGTTCTCCACCTCGGTCCAGTCCGCGTCGGGGTTGTTGAGCGCGGCCTGGTACGCGGCGTAGTCGAAGTTGCCGTTCTTGTCCTTGAAGTACTGCTGCACCTCGGGCGGTGGCGAGTTCTTGAGGAAGTTCAGCACCTCGGCGTCGGTTACGGTGATGCCCAGCTTCTTGATCTGTTCGTTGGTGAGGATGTTGGAGACAATGTTCTGCCACGCCTGGTCGCGGATCATCTCCTGCTGTGCCGCCGTCAGATCGCCCGACTGGTTGCGGAACTGCTGCGACAGTTGCGTATAAATGGTCTGGTACTGCTGGGGGGTGACGGCGACGCCGTTGACCCGGCCCACCAGGTTTTGCTGGTGCCGCGAATCGCCTGACTGCAGGTCCAGCCCCCACACGGCGAAGATCGTGATTACGAACGCGACCACCACCACCCAGAGGATGATTTTGGTGTTCTCGCGCATCTGCTTCATCATAACTGCATCACCATTCCAGGGCGGCTGCACGCGGCAGCCGCTTGAGCCCCATGTTGAAAAAGCTAAGTGGCCAAGATACCACGGGATGCGGCGTGCTGACAAGCGCCGGGATGCCCGCAGCGGGGCAATTTCCAGCCCAAAATCGCGGCGGGGGAGACTTCACTTTGACTCCCCGCGCGAAGTGGTGATAGGTTGCGCCGGTTCGTGCCCCGCACCCTGTTGTTTTTTACGCCCGAAGGAAGCGCATCGCCTGTGAAAATCCTGAAAATCATCTCCGTGGCCGCGCCCTGTGCCCTTCTGGCGGGACTTGCGGGCAGCACGGGGAAGCCCGCTGAACTGCGCTGGCCGGTCCATCTCGACCGCGCCATCTCCTCGAGCTTCTGCGAGTATCGCGACGGGCGCTTTCACGCCGGCATCGATGTGCGCACCTTCGGCCGCCAGGGGGTTCCGTGTGTGGCGCTGGCGGACGGGTGGATCTCGCGGATCCGGGCCGGCTCGCGCGGGTACGGCAAGGCGCTCCACCTCACCATCGGCGATTCCCTGCAGGTGGTCTACGGTCACCTCAGCGAGTACATCCCGGCGCTCGAGGACACCCTCTACGCAGCGCAGATGATCGACACCACCTACGCCGTGGACTTCCGTCCTCCGGCGGGGAGGTTTCGTGTGCAGGCCGGCGACACCATTGCGTGGTCGGGCATGACGGGGACGACCGCACCCCACGTGCACCTGGAACTGCGCGACATGCAGGACCGCCCCATCGACCCCTTCACGACCGGTCTCGCCCTGCCCGACCGGCTGCACCCGGAAGTTTCGCGGGTGGTCTTCGTGCCGCTGTCGGCGCGCGCGCGCGTGGCGGGGCGCTGCCTGCCGTGGGGCGTGCCGACGCGTCGGGCG
>DASRYI010000207.1:0-3828 GCA_035687255.1 Candidatus Krumholzibacteriia bacterium
GAACGATCGGGACAGGGTGGGGCGGTGTACGAGTCGGGCGATGTACGCGTGGCGGCGTTCGTGGTGGTGAATGCGGTGGGATGTCTGGTGGACCGGCATGGACACGCGGTGCGCGGGCACCTCAATCGCGAGAGCGGCCGCCGGCACCGTGTGGGCGAAGTCATGTCGATTCGCAGCGAAGCCGGAGACGAGCCCGATGTGCCGCCCGGCAACACCACGCTCACCGTGATCGTGACCAACCAGGTCATGAACCTCCGCGAGTTGAATCAGATGGCGCGCCAGGTGCACTCGTCGATGGCGCGCGCCATCGATCCCTTCCACACCATGTACGACGGCGACGTGTTGTACGCCGTGACCACCAACGAAATCGATCCGGCGCCTCTCAAGTACAACGAGGTGAGCTACATCGCGTCCGAAATGGCGTGGGACGCGGTGCTGAGCTGCTATTAAACAAAACGCGCCGGGTTCCATGCAGAACCCGGCGCGCCCGGCACACAACCGTGTGTTTCGTCTATTTCTCCGGCGGTTTACCGGCCATCTTCTGGCGTGCGTGCATCTGCTCATCCGTCTGCCAGCCGCCACCCAGCGCCTTGTACAGCTGCACGAACGACACCAGCTCGCTGCGACGGGCTTCCGCCTGCAGCACCTGCGCCTGGAACAGCTGGCGCTGCGCGTCCAGTACCTCGATGTAGGATGAATCGCCGGCGTCGTAGCGGATCTGCGCCAGATCCTTGGCCTGCGTACGCGCCTTCACTTCGCGGTCTTCCGCCGCGCGCACCAGTACGCTGGTGCGGCGTGCGACCAGCGCGTCTTCCACGTCGGCGAACGCCACCTGCACCGAGCCGATGTAGTTGGCGTAGGTTTCGCGGTACCGGCCCCACGCCAGATCCACCTGCCGCTGTGTGCGTCCCGGCGCAAAGATGGTCTGGAAGATGGACACCGATCCCTGCCAGATGTCGTTGTTCTTGGTGATCAATTGCGAGAGATCATTGCTCTCCCAGCCGCCATAGCCCGTGAGCGAGATGCTGGGCAGATACTGCGCGCGCGCCACGCCGATGTTGGCGTTGGCGCCGATCATGGCGTACTCGGCGCCCATCACGTCGGGACGGCGCGCGATCAATACCGACGGCAGCCCCACGGGAATTTCCGGCGAGAGGACCGAGTCGATTTCGCCGCCGTCGGGTGCGCGATCGACGGTGCCGCCGATGCGTCCCAGCAACACGCCCAGGCGGTTTTCGCTCTGGCGAACCTGCCGCTCGAACACCGGCACTGTGGCCTCGGTGGCGGCGAACTCGGCCTGGGCCTGCGAGAGATCGAGCTGCGAAATGGAGCCCGCGTCGTAACGAAGCTGTTGCAGGCGCACCGACTCGCGCCGCGATTCGAGTGTCGCGCGCGACACGGCGAGTTCGCGGTCCTGCGAGAGCAGATCAAAATAGGTGGTAATGACGTCCGAGATCAGGGACAGCTCGACGTTGCGCCGTCCTTCTTCGCTGGCGAGCATCTGGTTGCGCGCCGCCTTGTTGGCGTTACGCAGCTTGCCCCAGAAATCCAGCTCGTAGGAAATCGTTCCCAGCAGATCGAAGGTGTTGAACGGATTGTCGCGTCCGACCGCCGCCTGGTCGGTGATCTGCGTCCGGCTGCCGGTGCCCTGTACATTGATTTCGGGATACAGCGCCGATTTGGCCACGCCGGCAATCGCGCGCGCCTGTTCCACGCGGGCTGCTGCCGCCGCGAGGTCCTGGTTGTTGGCCAGCGCTTCGTCGACCAGCGAGTCCAGGGTGGCGTCGCCGAACGACTGCCACCAGAGGTCGGGAATGGTGTCCTGAGACGCCGTTACCGAGAAGTTCTCCGGCATGGGGAGATCCGGCTGATGGTATTTGGGAGCCAGAGAACAGGCGGACAGCATGCCGACGCACGCGAGCGCGGCGATAACGCGAGGCGAAGTCATGAATGAGTTTCCTTCCTTATGCGGTAGAGACGCCGGTAAACTATATTTGCTCGCCGGGGCGCGCGCAAGCGCCTCGTCTCAATATTCTTGTTCCCACCAACGCTCACGTCCGCGTGGTGTGTCCGCGACGTGATCACCTGCGGCAGGAGGCCTTTGCGGGCCGGTCCGTCGTCGGATCTCACAAACGGCGGTTGATTTCCATTTGACAGCAGGGTCGTCGGGCGTCATAATTATGACCGGTGGTCATATATGAGGTCAAGTCAGAAATGACGACAAAACGCAAGAAGCTGCACCCGGCAGGGCCGTTGCCATCGGATGAACTGCCGCACTTGAAGGGATTGGGACGCCGCGAGCGGCGCGCCGCCGAGACGCGGGTCAAGCTCTTCCGGAGTGCCCTGCAGCTCTTTGCCGAACACGGGTTCGGGAACGTGACTGTCGAAGAAATCACCGAGCTCGCCGACGTCGGCAAGGGGACGTTCTTCAACTATTTCAAGAGCAAGGACCACGTATTCCGGGTCATGGCGGAGATCCAGCTGGGCAAGGTGCGCGAGGCACTGGAGGCTGCCGAGTCCGGCAAGCCCACGCGATCGATCCTTCGCTCTCTGTTCACGCGGATTGCGGAGGAGCCGGGCCGCAGCCCGGCGCTGGCGCGCGCGGTGGTGGCGGCGTTTGTGTCCAGTTCGATCCGTGAACAGGTGGCACACGACATGGCGGAAGGACGCCGTCTGGCGAGCCGAATTCTGCAGCTCGGGCAGGCGCGTGGCGAGATCGACTCCACGCTCAAGCCCGAACAGATGGCTCTTCATCTTCAGGAAGCATTTATCGGCACCATGCTGATGTGGTCGATGACCGGCGAACAGAAGCTCGAAAAGATTGTCGAACGCAGCTTTCGGCACTTCTGGAGCGCTATTGCCAGCCGGAAAGGATCATCATGAAACCGCGACTGAATCCTACCCACGCGCAGGTCGGGTAACCATGAAACGACGCATACGCATTTTGATCCCGGTGGCACTGCTGATCGCCGGCGGACTGTACATCTATCTGCATCTCACCCGGGGCCCGGGTTCCAATGACGAGCTCGTCCTGTCGGGAAACATCGAGGCTCACGAAAGTCTGGTGAGTTTCAAGGTTCAGGGCCGGATCACGGATCTGCCGGTCGAAGAAGGAGAGACCGTTGACAGGGACACGGTTCTCGCACGTCTCGAAGACGCCGATTACCGACAGCGCGTCCGCATCGACGAGGCAGCCGTACGGGTGAGCCAGATGAATCTTGATCTGGCCCTGGCGGGCACGCGAAAGCAGGAAATCAACGAGGCGCAGCAGAACATGCTGGATGCAAAGGCGGAGATGGAGCAGAGACAACTGGACCGCGATCGTGCGCAGGTTCTGTTCGCCCAGCATGCCATCTCGGCGCAGGATCGAGATCTGGCCGAAACTGCATTGAAGCGGTCGCAGGCCATGTTCCTTGCCACGCAGCAGAAGTACAACCAGGCCGTGGAAGGCAGCCGCAAGGAAGACATCGCCATCGCGCGCGCACACATGGAAGAGGCGAAAGCCAATCTCGAACTCTCACGTGTGAATCTGGACTACACCGTCCTGCGCGCGCCGTTGCCCGGAATCGTCACAGTTCGGCAGGCGGAGCTGGGTGAGGTGGTTGTGCCCGGCACGCCCGTGGTCACGATTGCCGACCTCGATCACATCTGGCTGCGGGCCTACGTCCCCGAGACCGATCTCGGCCGCGTTCACTGGGGGCAGAGCGCCGTAGTCACCACCGACACGTATCCCGGCAAAGAATACCCGGGGAGGGTCTCGTTCATTTCTTCGAATGCAGAGTTCACACCCAAGAGCGTCCAGACGCACAAAGAACGGGTTACGCTGGT
>DASRYI010000208.1:0-16278 GCA_035687255.1 Candidatus Krumholzibacteriia bacterium
CCTAATCAGATAACCTTGTCCATTACTGTGGATGGCTGCACGCCGGAGGTCCTCACGTCGTCACATTCCGCCCGGCCGCGGTCGGCTCCCCGCCGGACGCGTGCATACCCTTCGATTTTACGATCGCATAGATCACGGGAATGACGATCAGCGTCAGAATGGTCGACGACACCAGTCCGCCGATCATGGGGGCCGCCATGCGCTTCATGGGACGCGCCCCGGTCCCGATCGTCCACATGATGGGCAGAAGCCCCATGATGGTGGTGGCGACCGTCATGATCTTGGGACGCACGCGCATCACGGCGCCGTGAATGATGGCATCGTGCAGTCGTTGCGGCGTCATCACGCGCCCCGACTTCTTCATTTCATCCTCGTAGGCGAGATCCAGGAACAGCAGCATCACCACGCCCGTTTCCGCCGCCAGTCCACTGAGCGCGATGAAGCCCACACCGGAGGCAACGCTCACATTGTAGTGCAGCAGGTACATGAACCACACCCCACCCACCAGCGCGAACGGCAGCGATAACATGACGATGAGCGTTTCGCTGAGGCGGCGGAAGTTGAAGTACAGCAGCATGAAGATGATGATCAGCGTAATCGGGATCACGATGCGCAGGCGCTTGTTGACCTCGACCATGTACTGGTACTGGCCACTCCACGAGAGGTAGTAGCCCGGCGGCAGTTTGACCTGATTCTCGACGGCCGCGCGTGCCCGCTTCACGTAGCCGCCCACGTCCTGGCCCTTCTGCAGATCCACGTACACGATCGCCTGCAGAAGCCCGTTCTCGCTCTTGATGCCCGGCGGGCCCGTGGTCACCCTGATGTCCGCGAGCTGGCCCATGGGAACCTGCGCGCCCGTCGGCGCATGCACCAGCACGTGGCTCAGCTTCTGCGGATCGTCGCGCAGTTCGCGCGGATAGCGGATGTTGACGGGAAAGCGATAGCGGCCCTCGACCGTCTGCGTGACGTTCATGCCGCCCACTGCGGTTTCGATGGCGTCCTGCACGTCGCCGACCGTCAGACCGTAGCGCGCCACCTCGCTGCGGTTGATGTCGAAGTCGATGTAGTTGCCCCCCATCACACGCTCGGCGATGGCGCTGAGCGTCCCCGGCACCGTCTTGACGGTCTGCTCCACTTCCACGGCCAGGCGCTCGAGGGTGGCCAGATCGTCGCCGAATACCTTGATGCCGATCGGCGTCTTGATGCCGGTCGCCAGCATATCGATGCGGGTCTTGATGGGCATCGTCCACGCGTTGGTCAGACCCACGAACTGAAATTCCTTGTCCATGTCCTCGTACATGAGCTCTTCCATGCTGAGCCTGTGCATGGGAACCGAGCGGAATCGACACGCCTTCGCGACGGCGGCGTGCACCTGGTCCGCCAGGTCGTTCACGTGCGCGGGTGCCACTTCCCCGTTCGTCAGCAGACGTTCCTGGATGCGCGTCGCGAGTTCGTCGTGTACCGCGTCGACGGCGGCGTTCTCGACCGCCGCGCGCTCTTTGCCCTGCGCGTACATCATGCGCACCCGGTCCTGCACCGAGCGGCGCACCATGTTCTCGAGCTCGCTCGATGCCTGCTTGCGGTCGAATGGCTTGTCGGAATTCAGCACGCCGCGGCGCCCGAGTTCGCGCAGAACGTGGTCCGCCTGCGAGCGGATGAATCCCTCCTGGATCCATCGCTTCGGCCAGTCCTCGCGATCTTTGAGACTGACCGTGGTTTCCACCATCGTCAGCGGCGCGGGGTCAGTCGCGGTGTCGGCGCGGCCGATCTTGCCGAAGGCCACTTTGACCTCAGGAAAGGTCATGAAGAGCTTGTCCTGCGTCTGCAGGACCCGCTTCGCCTCGGTCTCGGAAATACCGGGGATCGATGTCGGCATGTAGAGAATGTCGCCTTCGTTCAGCGGCGGCATGAACTCGGAACCGAGCTTCTGGTACGGAAACCAGGTGAGCGCCAGCATGGCCACGCACAGCGTGACAATCAGCGTCTTGTGGCGCAGCGCCCAGCGGATCACCGGGGTGTAGGTGTGCACCAGGAACCGGCTGACCGCCAGTTCGTTCTCCGCGTGAATCTTGCCGCGGATGAAATAGCCCATGAGGATGGGCGTGATGGTGATCGCGATAACGGCCGCCCCTGCCATGGCGAACGTCTTGGTGTAGGCCAGCGGCTTGAACAGGCGTCCCGCCTGCTGTTCGAGCGCGAACACGGGCAGGAACGACGCCGTGATGATCAGGAGCGAGAAGAACAGCGACGGTCCGACTTCCATGGAGGCCAGCTTGATCATCTGCCAGCGCTCGGCACCCTGCGGGTTGTGTCCGCGTTCGAGATGTTTGTGCGCGTTCTCCACCAGCACCACGGCGGCGTCGACCATGGCGCCGATGGCAATGGCGATTCCTCCCAGCGACATGATGTTGGCGTTGATCCCGATGATTCTCATCACGATGAACGAAATGAGAATGCCCAGAGGCAGTGAGAAGGCCGCCACCAGCGCGCTGCGCGCGTGCCACAGGAAGATCACGCACACCAGCGCCACGATCAACATCTGCTGAATCAGTTCGTGGCGCAGCGTGTGAATCGACCGGACAATGAGGTGGCTGCGGTCATAGGCGGTGTGAATGGTGACGCCGGGTGGCAGACCCGACGAGATTTCATTGATCTTGTTTTTGACGTCGTGGATGACCTTGAGTGCATTCTCACCCGAACGCATGACCACGATTCCGCCCACGGCCTCCCCGGTCCCGTTCTTCTCGGCGATGCCGCGGCGGATGTCCGGTCCCACCTGCACGGTGGCGACGTCCTTCAGGAGCACGGGCGTGCCGTCCTTGTCGACCGCCAGTGCGATCTTCTCGATGTCGCCGATCTCGCCGATGTAGCCGCGGCCGCGCACCATGTACTCGGTCTCCGACATCTCCAGCAGCCGGCCGCCGACATCGTTGTTGCTGCGTTTGACCGCTTCCACCACGCGCTTGAGCGGAATGTCATAGGCCTGGAGCAGCGTGGGATCCACCGTGATCTGGTACTGGCGCACGAAGCCGCCGATGCTCGCCACTTCGGCCACACCCGGCACGCTGGCAAGCTGGTAGCGCACGTACCAGTCCTGGATGGCGCGCAGGTCACCCAGGTTGTAGCGGTTGCTCTGGTCTTCGAGCGTGTACTCGTACACCCACCCCACACCGGTTGCGTCCGGTCCCAGGGTGGTCGTCACCCCCTCGGGAATGCGTTCCTGCGCCTGACTCAGGTATTCCAGCACACGGCTGCGCGCCCAGTAGAGGTCGGTCCGGTCCTGGAAGATGACGTACACCAGCGAGAAGCCGAAGAAGGAGTAGCCGCGCACCACCTTTACTTTCGGAACCGAGAGCATGGCGGTGGTGAGCGGGTACGTCACCTGGTCTTCGATGGTCTGCGGGTCGCGGCCCTGCCACTTGCTGTAGATGATCACCTGCACGTCGCTGAGGTCGGGGATGGCGTCGAGCGGTGTCCGCGTCATGGCGAGGATCCCGCCGAGCGTCACGAACAGAGTGACAATGATCACGATGAATCGGTTGTCGACGCACCACGAGATGATGCGCGCGGCGACGGAGCGGGTGGGGTCGAACTGATCGGATGGTGTTGTCATGGCGCGTTACCGGCGGCTCCGGCGTCGTCCCACGTCTGGAACGAGCCACACCGGAGCATCTTGCTTCCCATGTACGGGTTCACGATCTGAGATCCCTCCTGAAGCCAGGAGGCATCCGCCATCGGGCAGTAAACCCGCAGCGGCGGCGCTTTCATGGTGCCGTGGTGCTGCGCTACATACGCAATCATCACGTCGCTCAGCGCGTGAAAGTCGTTGCGCGTGGCGTCGATGTTGTTCGTGTGGGACGCGTGCTCCAGCGGGCCGGCGGCTTTCTTGATGGCGTCGCTCCTGGCCAGCCCGGCCAGACGCTGTCCCTGCGCGGCCACGCCTGTGATGGAATCTTTCGCGAGTTCCTGCTGGATCGCGAAGTACGCGGTGAGCATGTCCGCAAACTGCGGTTCCTCCGCGAATGTGTAGGCGGTGGCGGTCGAGTCCGGCGTTTGCGCCAGCATGTTGGTGAGCGCACCCTGCAACTGGCTCTCCGAACCGAGCAGGAAGTTGCCCGATGTGACCACGCGCTCGCCCGCTTTCAGACCCGCCAGCACCTCGTGGTAACGCAGCGCGGTGTCTTCGAACACCAGATGTTTGCGCTCTTCGTCGCTGCGCGCGGGATCGTCCAGCCACATGCGGCCCAGGCGGATGGGTTGCGGTCGGAAGCGGCCCGGTGCCTCCTCGACCAGCGCAATCTGACGCGTGCCCGACTGCAGCACCGCGTTTTCGGGGATGGCCAGCACGCCGGGTTGCGGCAGCCGGATACGCGCACGCGCGTACATGTTGGGTTTGAGCCGCTGGTCCGGGTTGCGAATGTTGACGCGCACGCGCACCGTCCGCGTCGTCGGATCCAGAAACGGGTCGGTGAAGCCGATGGTCCCCCGGAAGGTTTCTCCGGGCAGGGCGCGCGCCGTGATCATGACGTCGATGCTGTCGTTGGTGCGGATGAGTTCCATGCCGCAGATCGGGCACGAGCCCGGTTTGTCCTTGTGCACGTCGGCGTGCATGGGACACGTCCAGTAGTCACCGGGGCGATCCTGATACAGGAAGGGGATGTCGTCCTCGTAGACCTCCGCGTACAGCCAGACCACCGAGAGATCGGCGATGCGAAACAGGATGTCGCCCTCTTTCACGTACATCCCTTCGTAAGCGTTCTTCTCGGTGACGGTCCCGCCCAGCGGCGCATTGATGGTGATGTGATCCTCCACCTGCCGGGTCTGGGCAATGTGGTCGAGCTGTGCTTCGGTGAGGCCCCAGCGCAGCAGGCGCTGGCGGGACGATTCCACCAGCCCGGATGCAGACTTGGTCGCCTGCGGATTTCCTCCCTGCTGCGCTTTTTGCAGATTCGTGATGGCGAGGAGATATTCGTTCTCGCTGGAGATGAGCTGCGGGCTGTAGAGCGACACCAGCGCGTGCCCTTTCTGCACGGTGGTCCCGGTGAAATCGACGAAGAGTTTGTCGATGCGCCCGCCGACCCAGGCTGACACCACGCCCAGGCGGGTTTCATCGTAGTCCACGTTGCCGTAGGCGTCGATCGAGCGCGCCAGATCCCTCCGTTCCACCGGCGCCACCGTCACACCCGTGAGCTGAACCTGCTGCGGCGTGACATTGATGACTCCCGTCTGCTGCTCTTCGCCGCGCTTCTTCATCACCAGCGTCATGCCGCAGATCGGGCATTCCCCGGGTTGCGGCAGCTGGATCTGCGGATGCATCGGGCACGTGTAGTAGACGTCGGCCTCCGATACGGTTTTGGTCAGCCCAAAGAAGCCGAACAGCGCGTGGCGGGTTGCCGGCACTGCCATCACGGTCGCCGCCACCACTACCAGGGCGGCCCAGGGAATCCATCGGGATGATTTGACGCCTGTCATGCTTATCTCAACCTTTCGGTGGTCCGCCCGGCGTGCGAACCCTGCTTTACTCGATCGTCTCCAGCGGCACACCCACGGCGCGCTCCAGCATGGCGCGCTGTGCGCCGTAATCCGAGACGACATCGAAATACTTGCGCCGCACCGACAGCAGCATGCGCTCGCTGTCCAGATACGTCAGAAAATCGGCTTTGGCCGTCTGGTAGTCGGCTTCGGATGCCTGGAAGGTCTGCTCGGCCTGGGGGATGATGCTGTTGCGGTAGAGCAGCACGCGATCGCGCGCAATGGCCACGCGCTTGCCGGCATCCTGCACCTCATTGCGGATGCGCACGTCCCACGACATCTTCTCGCTGCGCGCGCGCGCCGCGTCGGCCTCGGCCTGGTCGACGGCCGCGGTGCGTTTGCCGATCCAGAGCGGAATATTGATGGTTGCGTTGACCTGCCAGATATCCTTCCCGCTGTCAGCCACGTTCGGCATGACCGCTTCGCCCACCTGCACGTATTGCGCGCCCAGCGTCAGGTCGGGAAAGTAGCTGCGCCGGGCCAGCGAACGCGAATCGTTGGCGCGATCGATTTCGATCTGCGTGCTTTGAATCTCCGGGCGGCGCTCGAGCGCGATCGCCACCAGCGTGTCCGCCGGCGGCGCGGTGAGAAGACTGTCGGCGCCCACCGGCGCGGGGAGATCGGCCGTGAGCGGGCGGTTGAGCAGCGTGTTCAGTTGCGACGCCGCATCGATGCGCCGACGTTCGGTCACCTGGATGTCATCCTCGACCTGCGAGAGGGAGAGTTCCGCCTTCAGTGCGTCCTGCTGGCTCACCAGCCCCGATCCGTAACGGATCTGTGCGACCGCCTCCATGCGCGTCAACAGATCGCGCTCCTCGCCCAGCACTTCGCGGGTTTTTACGGCCGCGTAGTACTCGTAGAACGCGCGCTGCACGTCGTAACGCAGCTCGATGAGCTGGCGATCGTAACTGCGGTCGGCGATGTCCGCCGTGCGTGTGGCAACTTTGCGTTCCAGTGAAAGCGTGCCGAAGAACGGCAGGCGCTGGTTCAGCATCCACATGGACTGCTGCGGGCCGACGCGCGTCTCGGGTGTCGAGATGAAGTAGCCGAATCCCAGCATGGGATCGGGGAGCGCGCCGCGCGTGCCCGCGGCCGAGCGCGTGGCGTCGGCCCGGTAACGTGCGGCGGCCAGCATGGGACTGGCGGCGATGGCCGCGTTCACGAAGCTTTCAACGGTTCCGTCGAGGACCGGCGCAGAGGGCTCCTGCGCGAACGCCGGAACGGCGAGAGCGAGTCCGGCGATCATGGCGCAGAGTGTCCCGGCGCGGGAAAGTCGCAGTCTGCTGGGAAACATGTTGGGGTCCCTCCAGGTGGATTCGCGCCGGGTGACGCATCGATGGATCTGCAGACTCCTGCGCATGGTATCCGCGGACCGCAAGTAGGGTACCAGACCCGGCACCGGGTTCAGTATGGCACTTAAGTTGTTATATATAAATAACTTAATCTTAGCAGCAGCCTCTCTCTCCAGCCACGGGGGCAGGGAGAAATAGAACAATATTCAACACAACTGTATATCATTACCCAGCGTTATCCGGGGGGGGCGCGGCGTCTCAGCGGGTTCGGTGGTAGCGGGCGTCGAGGATCTGGTTCCACTTCCCGTCCTTTTGCACGTGCAACTTCCATTCGAACTCGTCCGGTCCCACGTAGTGCACCGCGGAGCGCGTGAGGTTGCCCAGCATTTCGAACCCCTTCTGATTCGCGTTGATGAGTTCGAACCTGTCGACATCGCCGGACGGTTTGAAGTTGTACTCCATGAGTTTCGCATTGGACGGGTCGTAGAAGATGATGCCTTCGTAGATCAATTGCCGCGTATCGCCGGAGAGATCGTAGGTATCGAAATGCAGAACGTGCTTTGTCGGCCCCCAGAAGTAGTGGACTTCGACCTTCAGCGGTGATCCGTCAGGCCATGCGCCCTCTCCCGTCCATGTTCCGCCTTCGAGCGGAGCGACGGGCGCGAGCGGATCGGGTGTGTCCGCGCCGAACGTGGCGGGAGCGATGGATGCGGCGACTGCGATCGCAACGACAAGCAGAAGATGAACGTTCCACGCGCGCATGCGGCCATACTATTCCCATCCCAAACGAAAAAGCCACGGCGATTTCGCGCCGTGGCTTTCTCATGCATGGATTCGGTCGACGGGTTACTTCAAAGACGCCTGCAGGGCGGCCCGCGCCAGCAGGCGCGTTGAATCCAGCACCGGCAGCGGCGAATTCTCTTCGGTGATGATCAGCGGCACCTCGGTGCACCCCAGCACCACCGCTTCACAACCCTGCCCGCGCATCTCGGAGATGAGTCCCGTAAAATACGCGCGCGACTCAGCCGTGAACAGCGCCGCCACCAGCTCATCGAAGATGATCCGGTTGATGAGCTTGCGATCCTTGTCGGCCGGCAGCACCAGCTCGACCTTGTACTTCGCGAGCTTCTCCCGGTAGAAGGAGCTTTCCATGGTGGACGCGGTGCCGATGAGCCCGACCTTCTTGTAACCGCGGCGGCCGGCTTCCTTCGCCACTTCCTCGGCGATGTGCAGCCATGGCAGGCGCGCCTGCTTCGCCACCTGGTCGAACACATGGTGGATGGTGTTGTCCGGGCAGATGATGAGTTCGGCACCCGCCTTCGCCAGCTTTTCTTCCGACGAAAGCATGAGCGCCGCCACCCCGTCCCAGTTCCCCGACTCGATCAGCCGCACGTAGTCACTGAAGGGATGCGTATGCATGCTCACCTCGGGGTGCGCATGCTTCTTCCCCATCAGTTCGGGTGCTTCCGTACAGACGGTGGTGTAACACAGGGCCGCGCCCTCGGCGCTGCATGCAACGATACCGATATGTCGTGCCACGAGCTCCTCCGATGCCTCAGGGACCCTCCGGGCCCCGCGAGAGAGGCTACTTCGACTCCATCGCGCCCTGGCAGTACGCGTCGTAAACGCCGTCCAGGAACTGCCACAGCGCACGCGCGGCCCTGTCGGCCACCGCCAGCGCGCGGTCCTGCTGCTCCTCGGTGTCACAGTGGGCCGCCAGCAGTTCCCGCTCCACGCGGCTGTGCTCGATGTCCGCCGCTTCGTGCACGGTGAAGAACTCCACCGAGCGCGCGTCATCGAGCTGATAGAACTTCGCCAGGCCCTCGCGCTTGGTCTTTGCGACCATGGGGACCTGGGATTCGTAGGCGTACAACGCGGCCAGACCGTCGCGGAAATCCTCGCTGCGCGTCAGGTGCACCATGGTGCTCACGGATTCCCGGGTCTTGTCCAGCAGAGCCGCCCCGCGCACGTCGTCGCGCGCCACTCCCATACCGTCCGCGAAGCGCATCCACAACTCGGGATGGTTGCCCTCTCCCTGATCCTCGTCGATCAGGTTTTCGAGCAGCAACTGGCGCACGCGGATGTCGTCGCACGCGGCGTGCGCGGCGCTGACGTAGCGCGGAAACACGCGGACGTGTGCATAGTATTGCTTGATGTACTCGCGGAGCGTGTCCGCGGAAAGCGCGCCCTCATTCCATGCCTGATAGAAGGGATGCGAAAGAAGCGCGTGGCGGGCAATTGTCTCGTCGAGCCGCTTGATGAAATCGGCACCGTGCACCTGGGTACCTCCGGGTCGTGTCAATGCGTTGGTTTCCGGAGCCCGCCGGTTGACGGGCCCGAGGACTGGTCGCCCGTACTCTAGCGCAGCCCGGAGCATTTTCAAACCCGTTTTTATGGGCGGCACGGAAGCTGCATGCTATGGTCCCGACCATGGAATTCCGCGACGCCATCCCCCGCCAGTTTCTGGCCTGTGTGGAACAATACGACCGGCACGATGCCTTCCGGCACAAAGTGGACGGCGCGTGGGTGGACGTTTCGCACCGCGAGATGCTCGACGAAGTACACGCGCTCGCGGCGGCGCTGAAGGACTTGAAGATCGCCAAGACCGATCGCGTGGCGCTGCTGTCGGAAAACCGGCTGGAATGGGTCGCCACCGATCTCGGAATTCTCTTCGCCGGCGGCGTGACGGTTCCCATCTACCCGACGTTGATTCCCCACCAGGTGGAATACATTCTCCGCGACGCCGACGTGCGCGCCATCTTCGTATCCACGAAGGTGCAGGCGGCGAAGATCGCGGAGCTGCGTCCACGGCTCCCCCTGCTGGAACACGTGATCGCGTTCGACGCCGACGCAGCCGGCGAGGGAGTGGAGTCGTTTGCCTCCTTCGTGGCGCGCGGGCGCGCGCTGGACGGCGCGCCGGCAGCAGCCGACATGGCGGGAGAGACGTCACCCGGCGACTGGGCGAGCATTGTGTATACGTCGGGAACCACCGGCGAACCCAAGGGCGTCATTCTCACGCACCGCAACTTCACCAGCAACGTACGCATGTGCCTGGATGCGTTCCAAATCGGCCCCGGCGACGTGTATCTGTCGGTGCTCCCGCTGTGCCATGTGTTCGAACGCACGGCCGGTTTCTACACCATGATGACCGCGGGTGTGCAGATCGCGTACGCGGAATCCATCGAGACCGCGATGACCAATCTCAAGGAAATCCGCCCCACCGTGGTGTGCTTCGTACCGCGCATCTACGAGAAATTCTACGCCGCCGTGCAACACGCGGTGGAGGGAAGTTCGAAAGTCCGGCGCGGATTGTTCGGCTGGGGCGTGCGCGTGGGCACGGCAGCCGTCAACGCCAGGTTCGCCCGCCGCTTCAGCCCGTTGCTGCGTCTGCAGCACCGCATCGCGCTGGCGCTGGTGTTCGGCAAGGTGCGTGATCGTGTGGGTGGACGGATCCGTTTCTTCGTGTCGGGCAGCGCACCGCTGGCCCGGCACATCATCGAATTCTTCCACGCAGCCGGGCTTCCGATTCTGGAAGGTTACGGACTCACCGAAACATCCCCGGTGGTGTCGGTGAATACGTTCGAGCACATGCGCTTCGGTACGGTGGGACGCCCGCTCAAGGGTGAAGAAGTGCGTATTGCCGACGACGGTGAGATCGTGGTGCGCGGCGAAAACATCATGCAGGGGTACCTCAAGAAGGCGGACGACACCGCCGCAGTACTCCGGGACGGCTGGTTCTACACCGGCGACATCGGGACCATCGACCGCGACGGATTCCTGATCATTACCGATCGCAAGAAGGATCTCATCGCTACCGCGGGTGGCAAGAAGGTGGCGCCGCAACCGATCGAAAATCGTCTCAAGAACAACCTCTTCATCGCGGAAGCAGTGATGGTGGGTAACGGCAGGCCCTACATTACGCTCCTGATCGTGCCCAACTTCCCGCGCCTGGATGCGTGGGCCACCAGCGCCGGCCTCGCCGTCGACGACCGCGAGGCGCTGATCGCGTCGCCCCACGTCGTCACTCTGTATCAGGGCATTGTGGATCAGGCCAACGCGGAGCTCGCGCAGTACCAGCGCATCAAGGCGTTCACGCTGCTGCCCGGCGAACTGACCACGGCCAGCGGCGATCTCACGCCGACCCTCAAGGTGCGGCGCAAGGTGGTCGAGGAACGCTACCGCGACCGCATCGACGCCATGTACCGCTCCCACCCCCCCCGCTAGTACACATCGTCCGGACTCGGCCGGCTCGCACGTCCTGTCACCGGTCACCCGTTCGCACATTCAAGGGCGGCGCGCGACCGATGTGTCACGGCTGGCCCCTTGCGAAGGAGCGAAGGAGGATCGCCTGGCGAGCCCGCTACCAGAGAATGGCGGGCGGAGCCAGGAAGCCGACTGAGCGGTCGCGGGGCCAACGGGACACATCGTGGCAGCGCCGCCCTGACGAGTTGGCTACGGTCGTTCCCGTTTGTGCTGGTTCAAGCGTGCGAGCGGGTGGCGCCGGACGGAGTCCCGGCAACGAGCGAAGCGAAGTTGTTCCGGGGTGGACGGTGACAGGACCCGCGAGCATGCGGGCCGAAGATGAGGATAGAACGGCTAGAAGCGCCAGCTCACGCCGGAGTAGAACTGATCGTAGCCGGCAACGTTGTTCGAATTGCGCTCGCCGGAGAGATTCCAGTAGAGGCTGTTCCCCAGGTCGATGTCCATGTCGGTGCCGACCCACTTGGTGTTCGAATCCGCCGTCGCGAACAACTTGCTGTGTTCGTTGCGCACTCCGCCGTACACGTCCATCATCCAGCGCGCATTGAACGAATACCCCGCGGTGGCCGTGTGCATCCAGCCATCGGTGGTCTCGTTGGTATAGCGCGTGGAACGCAGGCGGAGATCGAACGCGGCTCGGGTGATGCGGTTGATCGCGGCCGTCGCCGTGTATGAGTTGGCATCACCGGATGCGCCCCCCATGCTGGTGCGCGTCGAGAAGCCGACGCGATAGCGCCGCGCAAAGCCCACGTTCACGCCACCCCACACACCCTGGCGGTAGGTGTCGTCGAACTGCGTCTCCGGGCTCACGAAATTCCGGTACAGGCGGATGTTGCGACGGTTGTCATAGCCCGCATCGACGTCCACCGCGCGCGTCACGCGGTAGCGCGCACTCGCAAAGGTATTGGTGAGTGTCACCGCGCTCTCGCCCATGTCGCGCTTCCATCCGCGGTTCACATCCACGTCTTGCTGCAGCATGAGCGAAAAACGCTGCGACATGATGCGCCCGAGAAGCGCGACATACTCGCGGTTGATGTGGCCGTTCTGGTACGAGCCGATGGCCGCGGTGACCCACTCATAGCGCGTGCCGGCGCCGGGCTCCGTGCGCAGGCGCAGATACGCGCCGTATTCGGCGATGTCCGTCGAAAAGCCGTAATCGATGGGCGCGGGCTGTGTGCCGCCGAATGCGCCCAGACTCCAGTGCACATCTTCACGGGAAAACTCGGCGCCATCGAAGGTGCTGATGCTTGCCAGTGCCGAGGAGAACTGCCGTCCCAGCGTGAGGTGGTAATGATCGGTGGTGGAGCGCCAGCGGGTGTTGAGCCGGTACACACGCGTCTGCCCGTCGTTGAATTCGCGGCCATCGGCCACGGTTTGCACAGTGTGACGCGCGCGCATGTCCACCTGAAGATCGAAGGCGGAACCGGCGACGCGGCTGCCGTCGAGACGCACATCGGCCGAAGGCTCCTTTACGTCGCCGCCGAAGCCGCTCTGGTCATACACGCCCAGGTAGCGCACGCCGATGCGCCCGCGCAATCCGTTGCGCCGCGCCCACGATTCTCCGTTGCTGCGAACCACCGCTTCGGGGGCCGCGGGTTCCGGAGCCCCCGCTTCAGCCGGCGCGGACACGGCGGGCGACGCCTGCACATCCGGCTGCGCAGCGGCCCGGCGAATGCTGTCGCCAACCACAAGCGTACCGGTATTCGATTCGATGGCGCACGCCGCGCGATGCGCCGCCACGTCGGTCACGCGCAACACCGCAATCACCGCACCCGCGCGCACCACTTCCACCCGGTCACCGGAATGAAATCCCTCTTCGATGCCGGCGTCGATGTAGGCGGTGGTGCTGGTCAGATAGGTGATGGCATGAGCCGGCGTCTGCGCCTGCGCGGAAACGGCCGCGAACAGCAGACACAGCACGCACACCAGGGCGCGGATCATCCGGCTCTCCCGTTGGGGTGACAGCGGTAGCAGGCGTCCGAGTTGTACTGGTAGTCGGACATGCCGGTATGATTGCTGTCGGTCTGGGTCTTGTCGTCGTGCGGGTGGCACGTCAGGCAATCGAAGTCGGCGTAGCTGGCCGGATTCGTATGGCACTGCGCGCACGACGTCCAGCGGCCCGCGTGGGTACCGCTGTAGATCGGGAAATCGGCATGCGTGAAAGTGGCGCCCGACCACGTGGTGGTGTTGTGGCACTGCGTGCACGTGGTCGAGAAGTTCGCGGCCGCGTGATTGGGATCGGTGGTGCCGTCGTAGTCCGACTGATGGCACGACACGCACGCCGTCGAAAGCCCCGCGTACACGCCGCCGCCGTGACAGGAATTGCAGGACGTCGTCAGGTGCGCCCCCGTCAGCGGGAAGGCAGTGGCGTTGTGATCGAAGGTCGCATCCTGCCAGCGCGTGGTGTTGTGGCACTGCTCGCACGTGGTGGCAAATCCGGATGCCTGGTGCGGCGGATCACTGGTGTTGTTGTAGTCCGTCTGGTGGCACGACACACACGCCGTCGCCAGCCCCGCGTATACGCCGCCGCCGTGGCAGGAATTGCACGCGGCGGTCAGGTGCGCCCCCGTCAGCGGGAACGCGGTGGCGCTGTGATTGAACGAGGCGTCGTCCCAGCGCCTGGTGTTGTGGCACTGGACACAATTCGTCGAAAACCCGGACGCCTGGTGCGGCGGGTCGTTGGTCTGATCGTAGTCATTCTGGTGGCACGACACGCACGCGCTCGAGAGTCCCGTGTACACGCCACCCACGTGGCACCGGTCGCAGGAGAGGCCTGCGTGCCCGTTCGTCAGCGGGAAGCCCGTGCTGGCATGGTCGAAGCTCGCGCGCGTCCACGACACCTGGTCGTGACACTCCGTGCAGTCGGTGGGAAATCCCGACGTCTGGTGATTCGGGCTGGTGGTGTTGTCGTAATCCTTCATGTGGCACGACGAACACTCCGTGGGCGTATTCACGTAGGTGTACGCATCGGGCGATGCCAGCTGGTGGCACATCTCGCAGTCCAGCGTGACGTGCGCTCCTTCCAGCGGGAAACGCGTCGCGCGGTGCAACCGGATGTGATCGTTGCGGTCCACGAAGCTGCGCGTGCCATGGCAGCGGGAACAGTCCGTACCCAGTTCGCCGTTGTGCACATCGGAATGGCAATCCACGCACGCGGTGGGCGCCATGGCAAAGTCGAGCGTCTTGTGGCACCCCGTACAATTGACGGAGGCGTGCGCGCCCGCCAGCGGCAGGAAGCGGCTGTGATCGAATTTCTTGCTGATGCGGACCGGCTTCCACGCTTTCGGGCTGTGGCACAGCGAGCAGTCTTCCTTGTAGTCGCCATGGGGATTGGTAATGGCGGGATTGTCCGCGCGCGCGACGGTTGCGCCCACAAGCGCCGTCACCCAGACAGCCACCATAATACCGTGCGTGCGTGTTCTCATATCGCTCACCCCTTGAGCACACCGTCACCCGCGTGGCAGTCCACGCACTTGGACGGTGTGGGCCGGTAGATCACGATCCGCTTGCCATTCGCCGTTGCCACGGGGTGACACTTCTCACACGCCACTTTTGCGTGCGCGCCTTCGAGGGCGAAGCTGGCCATCTTCGAGTGATCGAAGCGGCTCGCGGGCTTGAAGGAGTCCGTATCGTGGCAACTCTCGCACGCGCCACCACCCTTGCGCGTGTCAAATTGTGTCCCATGCGGGCTGGCGTGACAATCCCGGCAGGCCTGGCCGGCGATTGTGAACGGCAGCGGGCGGTTCTTTCCACCGGCCGCCTTCGCCGTGCGCGCCTCGGTGGTCAGTTCCTTGTGGCACGCGAAGCACGGGATGGCGCGGTGTGCCCCCGTCAGCTTGAAGCGAGCCTGGTCGTGTGCTCCGGCGTCCATGGTGGAAGGACGGAACCCATCCATGGTGTGACACGCCAGACAGTCTTCACTGCGTGCCCGTTCACCGCGCGGGGAGAAACGCCCCCCGTGCGGATCAACGTGACACTCCACGCAGCGGTCGTGTGCCGGGTGGAACCACACTTTCGCGGTGCCGACCAGCGCGGCGATCTGTGCCGCAGTTCCGGGCGGTGTGCGGCCGTGGCAGTCCCGGCACGCGACCGCGGCGTGCGCCCCCTGTAGTGCAAATTTCGTGCGCGCGTGCTGGGCCACGCTGAACGTGCTCGGCTTGTATCCGTCGACGGTATGGCACGCCGCACAGTCCGTCGCGACTCCCGCCAGGGTGGCCTGCCCGGCGTGTGGGTCCTTGTGACACCCGTTGCAGGTGGCGAAGGGAGGCTTCTTTCCCCATGCGGTTTTCTCGTCGTGGCATTTTGCGCAGTCCAGCTTCGCGTGGCCACCACGCAACGGATAGCGCGTTTTGTCGTGATCAAAACTCGCCTTGTTTACCGTCTTGAAGCCCGCGGTCACGTGGCAGCGGCCGCATGCCGCGCCGAAAGCGCCCTTGTGAACATCCTCGTGACACGTGCTGCATTCATCGTGCGGCAGCGGTTTGTACAGGGGCTTCACATGACCGCTCTTGTCCTTCGCCAGATTGAGACGCGCCGCTTCGTGGCACGCCGCGCATACAACTGCGGCGTGCTTTCCCGTGAGGGGATACGCCGTCTTGCTGTGGTCAAAGTGTGTCACGCTATGCCAGCCCTGCTCCGTATGACAGCTCGCGCAGTCGTTCCCCAGTGAACCGCGGTGGAAATCCTCGTGGCATGAACGGCAATTGCTGTCCATGCCCGCCCACGCGGTCTCGTTGCCCTTGTGCTTCAACTTGCCCGCCACGTCGGGGGCCGCGTGCGACGCCACGTGACACTTTTCGCACGCCACCCCTGCATGTTTTCCCTGCAACGCAAACCCGGTGCGCGCATGATCGAATTTGTCGGGACTCTTCCCCGGCCACGCGATCAATTTGAAATCCGCGCCGCCGTGGTCGGGATGACAGCTGGCGCACTTGCTCTTGCCTTCGCGCCCGTGAAATCCACGGCCGTTGTCCACCATCCACGCGATCTCCTGGTGGCAGGCCAGACAACGCTGATCCATGTCCTCCTTGGATTTTCCGTGACACTTCGAGCAGTTGAGATTTCCCTCCAGAGAAGCGTGCACACGGGACAGCGGGCCGGGTGAAACCTGCGCGCGCGCCAATGCCGGAAAAGCGGCGGCTGCCACGGCCGCCAGCAGCGGCAGCATGGCGCGACCCGCGCGGCGAAGCGACGC
>DASRYI010000209.1:0-4270 GCA_035687255.1 Candidatus Krumholzibacteriia bacterium
GGATGCCTTCATCCCGCTGGATCTGCCCGCCGATACGCTGTTGCAGTCGTTCCAGGAGGAAATCGTGAACGGCCACATTCGCGTGGTGCTCGACTACCTCTGGGGTGTACCGGCGGAGCACCTGATCGCCGCCATCGCTGGCGTTACCGGCCGCATCGTGGGAGATCGTGTGCGTTTTGTGCAGATCGGCTCCATGGCCGGGCCAGCCATCACGCTGCCGGGCGCGGCGCTGCGCAGTTCCGGTCTCGAACTTGTCGGCACCGGGCTGGGAAGCGTCTCCAACCCGCGCCTGGTGCAGACCATTGGCGAGTTGCTGCATGTGTTTCGTAGCGCACGGATGACAATCGAAACTCAGGTGGCGCCACTGACTACCGTCGCGAGTGTCTGGAGTCGTCCCGTGACGCAGCGCCTGGTTTTCACCATGTAGATTGTGGCACCGGGTTCCTTTGGATAAGAAATATTGTTCGAAGCGGATTCTATTGACAGGCGCGACGCGTTGAGCGGCCACCACCTCGTGTACGATGAGAAATGACAGCGCGCAATTGCCGTTCTTGAGGTAATCTCCGGTTCAGGAGGACTCACTATGTTCGATACTGGGAACACTGGATTCATGCTTCTGGCAACCAGCCTGGTCATGTTGATGACCCCGGGCCTGGCGTTCTTCTACGGCGGACTGGTCGGGCGCAAGAGCGTCCTTTCCATCATGATTCAAAGTTTTGTGTCGATGGGTGTCACCACCATCTTCTGGTACGCCATCGGCTTCTCGCTGTGCTTCAGCGGTGGCGAAGGTGGGATCATCGGGAATCTCAATATGGCGTTCCTGCGTGGAGTGGGTCCAACGACACCCTTCGCAAGCGGCCAGATTCCCATGTACGCCTTCTTCGTCTATCAAATGATGTTTGCCATCATCACGCCGGCGCTGATCACGGGAGCGTTTTCGAACCGTGTTCGCTTTCCCGCGTATCTGATTTTTCTGGTGGCCTGGCTCCTGCTGGTCTACTGCCCATTCGTTCACATGATCTGGGGCGGAGGAGCGCTGGCGAAGTGGGGAGTCCTCGATTTCGCGGGCGGCATCGCCGTCCATAATATTGCCGGGATGGCGGCGCTGGCGTCGGTGCTGTTCGTGGGCCGGCGGCGCGTGGCCGACCGGGGCCCGCACAGTATCCCGCTGGTGGCGCTCGGCACCGGCCTCCTGTGGTTCGGCTGGTACGGGTTCAACGCCGGCAGCGAGCTGCGCGTCGATTCCACCACCGTGATGGCATTTGCGAATACGGATATTGCGGCGTCGTTTGCCGCGGTGACGTGGTTGTGCCTGGAGTGGACGCTGGTGAAGAAACCGAAATTTGTCGGCCTCCTGACGGGAGCGGTTGCCGGCCTCGCCACCATTACGCCCGCGGCGGGCTACGTATCCACCGGATCCGCCGTGCTGATCGGGATTACGGCGGGCCTGGTGTGTTATGCCGCGGTGGGTCTCAAGAACCGGCTCAAGTGGGACGACGCCCTCGATGTGTGGGGAGTTCACGGTGTCGGTGGCGCGCTGGGCATCGTCATGCTGGGTCTGCTGGGCAGCACGGCGGTCAATGCGGGCGGCGCCAATGGCCTCTTCTTCGGAGGCGCGGACTTCTTCGTCAAGCAACTGGTGGCGGTTGTGATTTCGTCGGCGTATGCGTTCGTCTTCACGTACGGCATGCTGTGGATCATCAACAAGTTCTCCACCGTCAAGACGACCGAGATGGAAGAGACGACGCTGGATGAGTCTCTCCATGGCGAAAACGCCTACGTCAGTTGAGTGATCGGATGAAACCACGACGCATGGTCCAGCGACTGGTGTGCCTGGCGACACTGGCATTCGCCGCGATTTCCGGAATGCCGGGGATGGCGTCGGCGGACAGCCCGGTTGCCGGCGTGGGACTCGATTTCTACAGCCGGTACATCTGGCGGGGCAGCGACATCGGGGACAGCCCGTCGATTCAGCCCACGCTGTCGTTCACGGGGTACGGGTTTCAACTCGGCGCGTGGGGTGCGTACCCCACCAACTCCCAGAGTGCGGTCACCAACGAGATCGATTTCTGGCTGAGCTACGACAAGACGTTCGACAGCGGTGCTGCCGTCGAGTTGATTGTGACCGACTACTACTATCCGAACGCGGGAGTCAAGTTTTCCAACTCGGACGCGCATACGCTTGAAACCGGAGTGTCGGTGACGGGTCCCGGGGGATTTCCCCTGACGGTGGCGGCGTACGTGAATGTCGCCAACGACCCGGGCAACAATACCTATTTCGAATGTTCCTATCCGGCGACGGCGGGGGAAGTATCCCTTCGATTCTTCGTCGGAGCGGCAGGCGGCAGTCAGGAGAATCCCGGCTTCTATGGCACGGACACGGCCAACGTCATCAACATGGGTGTGACGGCCACGCGTCCGATCGCCATAACGGACCGCTTTTCTCTGCCCGTGGTCGGCTCTCTGATCTACAACCCGCGGGTCGAGGTCGCCTACCTCGTGGTCGGGGTGAGTTTCTGATGCGCGCCCCGGTTCCCCGGGGCGCAGGTGGCGTAAGTTTCCCGCGTCGCGTCGGCCAGGCTACAGCTGGCCGGTGTCTGGTTCCGCGGTATCCGGGTCGGCGTCATCAACGGCCGGAGCCTCGGGCGGCGTCTCGTTGGCATTGTCGATCTTCTTCAAACGCTTCTTCTCGAGTTTCTCGGCCTTCTTCTTCTTGCGCTTGTTCTCCCTCTGGTACTTTTCGTAGCTGTAGTTTTTTCGCCGTCCCATGAAGTGGTTTGTTCCTCCCTGTTGAGATCATCGAGTCCGGGGACTGTCCCGGTCCTGTGACTGCCATTGTGCCTGTATCTGGCTGGATTTTTAAGCGCTGAATCGCGCTTCTTCCGTTTTTTTTCACCATGTGCGCACACTCCCGCGCTCATCCGGCGTGGTACTATGAGCACCGGACTTCTTCCACGCATTAACCCCTGCGAAAGGCGCCTTGTGCCATTTTCCCATTTCAAACTTCACGCGAATCTCCTCCGGGGCATCCAGGAACTCGGCTTCACGAGTCCCACTCCCATTCAGCTCGACGCCATTCCTCCCGGGGTGGAAGGCCGCGATATTCTCGCCTGCGCGATGACGGGCAGCGGTAAGACGGTGGCGTTTCTGATTCCGATCATCAACCGGCTGATGGACAAACCCCGGCGCACGACCCGTGCGCTGGTGCTGACCCCGACGCGTGAACTGGCGGCTCAGATTCTGGAAGACCTGAACGATCTGGCGGTGCACACCCCGATTACGGGAGCCGCGGTGTACGGAGGCGTCGGGATGGGACCGCAGGAGCACGCATTTCGAAGCGGCGTCGACGTGATCATCGCCACACCCGGCCGCCTGCTGGACCATTTCGGGTATCCATACGCGAAGCTGGATGGTCTCGAGATCCTGGTGCTGGACGAGGCGGACCGCATGCTCGACATGGGATTCCTGCCCGACATCCGCCGGATACTCAAACATATCCCCACGCAGCGTCAGACGCTGTTCTTCTCCGCCACCATGCCCGGGCCCATCGCGCAGCTCTCGGAACGCATGCTCAAGAACCCCGCGGTGATCAATCTGGCGCGCAAGAGTGCTCCCGCGGTCGGCGTCACCCAGGCCGTGTATCCGGTGCCGCAGGAGTTGAAGTCATCGCTCCTGGTTGCGTTGCTGGAGCGCGGCGATCTGGACGACGCGCTGGTGTTCACGCGCACCAAGCATCGCGCCGACCGTCTTACGGAGCATCTGGTGCGCGCAGGGATTGCCGCCGAACGCATTCATGGCAACCGGTCGCAGAACCAGCGCACGCTGGCGCTGGCCGGATTCAAGAGCGGCAAGCACCGCGTGCTGGTTGCGACCGACATTGCCGCGCGCGGAATCGACGTCGAAGCGCTGGGACACGTGATCAACTTCGACGTTCCCAAGATGGCCGAAGACTACATTCACCGCGTGGGAAGAACGGCGCGCGCCGAGATGACGGGCGACGCGTTCACCTTTGTCTCTCCCGGCGAAGAGAGCGACATGCTGCGCATCGAAAAGGCCATCGGCAAGCGTCTGCCGCGCATCACCGTGCCGGATTTCGATTACAAGGCACGGCCCCAGGGAAGGTTGGAACAATCCCGCGGGGAGCGCCGGGCCATCAGCCGCGCGCGCCGTGCCGGTCACGGGAACTCGCACGGAGGGGGAGGGAAGAAGAAACGCGCGGACCGCGGCCGGAGCAAAGGGCGCCCCGCCGCGCCGTCGGGTTCCCGCAAGT
>DASRYI010000210.1:0-15009 GCA_035687255.1 Candidatus Krumholzibacteriia bacterium
ACCGCTGGGCCAACCCGCACGACCATGAGCTGGTGGAAGCGGGCGTGGCGTCGATCGAGTTTACGCCCAAGGAGATCGCGGGCTGCGACTGCGCCGTCATCGTGACGGGACACACCGACGTGGATTACCGGTTGCTGCTCGAACACATTCCGCTGGTCGTGGACACGCGCAACGTCTATCAGGGCGTGGAATCCGACAAGATCGTGCGCCTGTAACTGCTCACCTGGAAAGGGAACTGATGTCGACCTATCTCGTGACCGGTGGAGCCGGATTCATCGGCTCGAACATTGTGGATGAATTGTTGCGCCGGGGGCAGCAGGTCCGCGTGCTCGACAATTTCTCCACGGGCCGGGAGGAGAACGTGGCGGACTTCGCGTCGCGCGTCGAGTTGATCCGCGGCGATGTTCGGGATGAAGACGTGGTGGACGCCGCCGTGAAGGGCGTCGACTATGTGCTGCACCAGGCGGCGCTGGCCTCGGTGCCGCGTTCCATCGCCGATCCCGTGTCCAACAACCAGGTCAACGTGCAGGGCACGCTCAACGTGCTGGTGTGCGCGCACCGGCACCGGGTGAAACGGGTCGTATATGCGTCGTCGTCGTCGGTGTATGGCGACAGCCTGGAGCTGCCCAAGATCGAGACCATGACGCCCAATCCCAGGTCGCCGTACGCCGTGGCCAAACTGGCGGCGGAATACTACTGCCGGGTGTTCGGCGATCTGTACGGGTTGCCGACGGTGTCCCTGCGCTATTTCAACGTATTCGGGCCGCGCCAGGACCCTGGATCGCAATACAGCGCCGTCATCCCGCTGTTCGTAAAGGCGCTGGTCGAGGGGCGCCCCCCGACCATTCACGGCGACGGCGAACAGTCGCGGGACTTTACGTTCATTTCCAACGTGGTGAACGCAAATCTGCTGGCGTGTGAGGCGAACATTACCGACGCGCGTGTATACAACATAGCGTGTGGCGGCCGCTACACGCTGAACCAGCTGTTTACCGCACTTCGTGAACGCCTCGACACCCATGTGGCTCCCGTTTACGGGCCTCCGCGGCCGGGTGACGTCAAGCACTCGATGGCGGCGATCGGGCGCATCCAGAAAGAACTCGGTTACCGGGTGAGCGTGTCCTTCGAGGAGGGCATCGACCGGACCGTACAGTGGTATCAGACGGTCGGACTCAAGTCCCTGGGTTGACGGAGGTATTAGCGTGAGTGTTTTCCTGGAATGGCTCTCCCGCCCCGCGGGTCGGGCGCTGGTCGCGGCAGTGGCGATGGTGTACACGAGTGGCGTGGTGACGCCGGGCCTGACGCGCGCGCAGACGCGCTTGGAATCCACGACGGCGCCGCTGGCGTCCGACTACCGCGTCGGACCCAGTGACCACATCTATCTGTCCGTGCCGCAACGGCCCGACCTGAACCGGCAGCTGGTGGTGGGGGAGGACGGCAACGTGAATCTCCCCCTGGTCGGCAACGTGCAGGTGCGGGGGCTCAACAAGGTCGAGATCGAAAGCAAGCTGCTGCAGTCGCTGCGCGAATACTACCCCAGTGTCAACAAGGTCGAAGTGACGATCACGCAGGCCATGAGCAACGTGATCTTCGTGTCCGGCGAGGTGCGCTTTCCCGGCAAGTACTCGTTCCCGGAGAACGTGAATGTGTGGGAAGCGATTCGTGAGGCCGGCGGCCCGGTGCCGACGGCCATGTTGAGCAGCGTGCGGGTCGTGCAGGACCGGTCGCGCGGGGGAGCGAGCATGCTGGTGGACGTCCAATCCGCGATCGAAAGCGGAACCGTGCAGACGCTGCCCATTTTGCGCCCGGGGGACACGGTGATCGTGCCCGGCGCGGAGGAATCGTACACCGGCACGTCGGGCGTCAATGTGACCGGACAGGTGGTCAAGCCGGGCAACTACCGCCTGACGGGGCGGCAGGATCTCATGGGCGCCATCCTGATGGCGGGCGGACCCAATGACCGGGCCAATCTCTCCAGCGTGCGCCTGATTCGCCCCCAGGGCGAAGAACGGGCCGAGACCTTCAAGATCGACGTGAACAAGTTCCTCCAGAAGGGTGACATGGCCAGCAATCCCAAGCTCAAAGCGGGGGATACCATCGATGTGGGCAGAAAGACTTTCAGCGGCCGCGATGTCAGTCTTATCTTGAGCTTTGTGACGGCGCTGGGAACCCTGGTGCTGCTCTACTATACGATTCAGAACGAGGCCAGCCGGTCGAAGAACTGAGCGGGCCGCGGCGCGGTGTATTGTGCGCAACTTATCGGAACAACAGCAACAGGAACCGGGCTTTCACCTGGACATCGGGAATTACGCCCGCATTCTGTGGCGCAAGAAGTACTTCGTGCTCGTCCCGCTGGCGATCGCATTCATCGTGGCGTCGATCGGTGTGCGCTTTCTGGTTCCGGAGTATGAAGCCAGTTCGCTGATCCGCGTGGGCACTCCCACCACTGCCACCGGAACCGACATCAATCGTTTCCTGGAGACGCGCGGTCGCAACGACAAGACCAAGAAACAGCTCGAGTCCGACCTGCTGGGGAGCAACTTCCTCGACGAGTTGATCCGCCGGCTCGCGCTGGACCAGGATCCCGAAGTGATCGCCCGCGCCGAGATGCAGCATCAGATGTATCCCGGCCTGACCACGCAGGACCTGCTGTTCCGGCGGCTGCGCGAATTTCTCAAGAAACGCATCAAGATCGACGACGAGGGGCCGGATCAGTTTCGTATTTCCTACGCCGATCCCAATCCGGACGCCTGCTATGTGATCGCCGACCAGATCACGCAGCTCTACATTGAGATGCAACGCAACCAGGCCATGACGAAGCTGGGTGTGGTGAGCGAGTTCAGCGAGCAGCAGCTGGCGAGTCTCAAAGAAAAACTGGACCGTTCCGAGCGCGATCTGGCCGACTACCAGGAGAAGATCGCGGCGCGCAACTCCACCGCCAACCCGGTGAGTGATCGCAACGTCTCCCTGTCCGAAAAGGTGCGCACCGACCTCAGTCTGACCGTGCAGGCATCCGAGTCGACCCTCGAGAAAATACGCGACCGCATTTCGACCGCCATTGGAAGCATGCCTCCGGGCGACCCCATCTGGCGCGATCCCGAAGTGGCCAAGCTGGTCAACCAGCTCGGCGACCGCCGCGAGAACGAACTGTATCTGGAGCTGGGCGACAACACGCGCCGGCCGGACCCGGACTCCGACCCCGTGCTGGCCACACAGCAGGCGCTGCAGCGGCGTCTCCAGCAGATTGCCCTGGATGCGTATCCCACCGTGCCCGCCGACTACCGTCCGTTGCTGGTGGAGTACTTCTACCAGCAGAGCGAAGTGAAGGCGTACCGGCGCAAGCTGCAGAAGCTCGACGGCTTCATCGGGCAGTTCCGCGGCCAGGTTCAGAGCGCCCCGCAGATCGAAGCCGAGGAGCAGCGCCTGAAGGACGAGGTGGAGCGGAATCGCAGCATGTACAACTCCTTCAAGGAGCAGAAGGCGCAGGTCGGTATGGCCGAGAACGCCGTGCAGAACCCGCAACTCGGTTCCGACGTGACGCTGATCGAGGCTGCCAGCCGCCCGGTGGTTCCGGTGCGGCCCGACAAGGTCAAGATTCTCGTGCTGTGCTTTCTCTTCGGCGCCACTGTGGGGGCGGCCGGCCTGCTGCTCACCGAATTCACCGACTCGTCATATCGCAACGTGGAGGACGTCGAGCGGCAATTGGGATTGCGGGTGCTGGGCACGATACCACGCGTGGGTAACGCGCGCTGGGTGTCCGAATCGTCGCGCAAACGCACCGTGATCTGGGTGGCGGTGTGCGTGACCTTCGTGTGCCTGTTTATCTCCGGTTTCTATTTCTACGGCAAGTCCACACGTGACCACATGATCGATCTGACGCCGACCGCACCGGCGCATTCGGAGGCAACGCAGCCGTGACACCGGACAAGAACCCTCGCAGCGAGTTGATATTCAACACCTACGACAGCGAATCGCCGGTGGCGACCGAACTGCGCCGCATCTATCACAACGCCAAGCGGGGCGCGGATGGACGCCACTACAAGTCGTTCCTGATCACGAGTTCGAGCCGCGGTGAGGGGAAGAGCACCATCTCCAGCTGGCTGGCGCTCACCATCGGCCAGTTCCCGACGAAAAAGGTGGTCTACATCGACGCCGATCTGCGGCGCCCGCGCGCGCACAAGTTGTTCGGACTCGACAACCGTCTGGGCCTCAAGGACTGCCTCGCGGACCACATCGATCCGATGGAGGTCATCAAGAAGACGCGGCTGCCCAATCTCGGCGTCGTTACGGCCGGGGAGCGCGTTCCCGAACCCGGACGCCTCTTCGAAAGCGAACACCTGCGCGAGGTGCTGAACAAGCTCGAGTTCTACTACGACATCGTGATCGTCGACAGCCCGCCGGTATTGCCCGTCAGCGATACTCTCTTCCTGGGATCGGAAGTGGAAGCCACCATTCTGGTGGTGCTCGCCGGCGTCACCCCGCGCGAGGTCGTGCAGCGCACCAAGAACGTACTGGTGGATTCGCGCGCCAACATCATCGGCGTCGTGCTCAACAACGCCACCCACGTTCTGCCGTACTTCTACGACTACAAGTACTACGGGTATTCGGCCAAGCAATCGTGATGGCCGCGGATCGCACAGTCCGGCGGCGTGTTCTGGTTCTGACCGGAATCTTCCCGAACCGCTGCAATCCGACGTGGGGCGTGCACGTGTTTCAGAACGTGCGCGCGCTCGCGGCGCACGCCGACGTGCGCGTGGTGGCCGCGGTGCCATGGGTTCCACGCAGGCTCGCGCGCGGACGCTACCGGGTGTATGCGGGTGTCCCGGCGCGCGACCGCTGGGAGGGCATCGAGACGGTGTATCCGCGCTTCGTAGTGGTGCCCCGGGTGGGCCGCTTTCTGCATGGGTATCAGTTGTTCGCGTCGATCCTGCCCGCGGTAGCGGAGGAAGTGCGGCGCTTTCGTCCCGATGCGCTGCTGGCATACTTCGCGTATCCCTACGGATTTGCCGCGGTGCTTTTCGGAGGCGTGTTCCGGCTGCCGGTGGCGGTCAGTTGCCGTGGAAGCGATGTCAATTTCATGACCGCGCCCCGGCTGCAGGGCGGGTTGATCCGGCGGGCGCTGAAAGCCTGCGGCCACGTGCTGGTAATGAGTGAGGATATGCGCGCCCTGGTTCTGGGGTGGGGCGTCGAACCGGCGCATGTCACCGTGGTGTCGAACGGCGTCGACGCCGTCCGTTTCGCGCCCGCCGACCGCGGCGCCGCACGCGCGTCACTTGGTCTTGCGCTCGATGCGCGCATCGCGGTGTGCGTGAGCCGCCTCAGCCACGAAAAGGGAATCGACGTGCTCATCGATGCCGCGCGCGTGATCGGGCATCCGGACGTGCGGATCGTCGTCGTGGGCGACGGCGTGGAACGGGACGCCCTGACCGCGCAGGCGCACGCGGCGGGACTTGCCGAGCGTATTACGTTCGCGGGTACGCGGCCGCACGATGAGATTCCCCGCTGGCTGGCGGCCGCGGATGTTGCGGTGCTCCCCAGCCGCGCGGAAGGAATGCCCAATGCCGTCCTCGAAGCGCTGGCCGCCGGACGCCCGGTGGTGGCCACGGCAGTCGGTGGCACGCGCGAGTTGATTCACGATCCGGCGCTGGGACTGCTGGTCCCTCCGGATGACCCCGCGTCGCTGGCAAAGGCGCTGGAGCAGGCATTGTCGAGCCCCTGGGACGCGGCGTTGATCGCGCGTTCCGTGAGCTCGCGCACCTGGGATGCGGTGGGGGAACGGACTGCGCGCTGTGTCGACGCGGCCATGCTGACGGGCGCGGGGCGCAACGCACACACACCATCGGAGCACACGCCATGGCACGCCGGGACACGATGACCGCCGGGGAACATCCGAGCGCGCACGGCAAGACGTCGGCGCGCAACCTCTCGGATCTGCGACGCCACTACGAGGTGGAGCGTTCGCTGGCCGACCGCCTGCGCGCGGCACCCGCCGCCGAGCGGCGCGCCCTGTACGGCCAGATCTACAACGAACTCTTTGCGCGCGTTCCCGACCACCCGCAGTTGTCCCGCAAGGTGTCGCCCGAACGTTCGCGCCAGAAATTCCTGGCAGAATTTCGTCTGCTGCGGAAGTTCATTACGCGGGATACCGCGTTCCTGGAAATCGGCGCGGGCGACGCCGCACTCTCTCAGCACGTCGCCCGGCACGTGCGCGAGGTGACCGCCATCGATGTGTCCGACACCATCCTGAAAGACATTGCTGCGCCCTCCAATATGCGGCTGCTGGTATTTGACGGCTGCGAAATCCCGGTGCCGCCGGCCTCGATCGACGTGGTGTACAGCAACCAGGTCATCGAGCACCTGCATCCCGAGGATGCCGCGCTGCAGATCACCAGCGTTTTGCGCGCGCTGAAACCCGGCGGATGCTACCTGTGCGTCACCCCCAACCGTCTCAACGGCCCGCACGACATCTCGCAGTTCTTCGATACCGTGGCCACCGGTCTGCACATGAAAGAGTACACGTACCGCGACATCGACGCGTTCTTTCGCCGCATGGGGTACACGGACACGCGCGCGTGCATCGGCATCAAGGGGCACTTCGCGGCGCTGCCGGTCTGGACCGTCGGTGTGCTCGAGGGTGCGCTCTCACTGCTTCCCACGCGCATGCGCATCGCCATTGCACGCACGCCGCTGCTCGAAAAGCTCCTCATCATCCGCTTCCTGGCGCGCCGCCCGGTTTCATGACGCCGGCCGGTTCCCAACGCCATATCGGGCACGTCGTCCTCAGTCTCGACGTGGGCGGCCTGGAACGCGTGGTGGCCACGCTGGCACAGGCACAGCGCGCCGCCGGGGCGCGCGTGACGGTGTACTGCCTCGACCGCGCAGGAGCACTGGCGTCGCCGCTTCCGGCGGCCGGCGTCCCCGTGCTCACGGTGGGACGTCCCGCCCGCGGCTTCAGCCCGGCGGCGGTGTTTCGCCTGGCGCGCATGTTCGCTCGCGACCACATCGACGTGGTCCACTGTCACAACGCGGGCGCGCTGTATTACGGAGCTCCGGCGGCGCGCCTCGAGAGAAAGCCCGCCGTCTACACCGTGCACGGTGCGGTCACATCGCAACGCCGCGTCACGCGGCATTTTCAGAACCTCGGTCTGGTCCAGGATGTGGTGTTCGTGTCAGAACACGCACGCGGCATGGCCCTGCAGGCGAAGGCCGTCAACAAACGCGGCCTCCACACTGTCCTCAATGGAATCGACGTTGCGCGCTTTGACGGGTGCGCGGATGGGGGGCGCTCGCTGCGCCGCGAGTTGGGCTTCGATGAACACACCCCCGTGTGCGGAATCGTCGCGCGTCTCTCGCCGGAGAAAGACCACGCCAACCTGTTCGATGGGGTGGCGCGGGTGCGCGAGCGGGGAATGGCGCTGCACTGCCTGGTGGTGGGAGACGGACCGCTGCGCGCGGAACTGGAACACGACGTATCCGCGCGCGGGCTGGTGGGCGCCGTGCATTTCCTGGGAGCACGCCACGACATCGACGCGTGCCTGGGCGCGATGAATGTTTTCGTGCTCTCGTCGGTCACGGAGGGACTCGCCATGACGCTGCTCGAGGCCATGGCCGCGTCGCGACCGGTGGTTGCCACCCGGGTGGGTGGGAATCCGGAGGTGATCGTCGATGGCGCGAGCGGGTTTCTGGTTCCACCCCGTGACGCCGGGGCACTGGCGGATGCGATTGAACGCGTGCTCCGCGACCCGGCGCACGCCGCCGCCATGGGAGCGGCCGGCCGCCAGCGCGCCGCCCAGCGTTTCAGCCTCGAGGCGATGGTCGGGAACTATGCAGCGATCTATGAAGGAACGCGCCCAACCCGCACGCGGACAACCCCTTGACGCCGCGGGCGCGCCCGCCCCATGAGGGCCCCTCGGAGGCGTCCGGACGCCATTTCCCGTCGATTGTTTCGTTGCGCGGTGCATGCGCGCGTGGCATTCTCCCGGCAACGCGTACACCTCCGCTGCCCCCGCGGGCGCTGGTATGTGGATTGCAGCCTGGCCGGTTCCCGGGACGCCCTGACCCGTTGCTTTCCACCCCCAGGGCGGACGCGAGTTTTCTCGACGCGATGACGATCCCCTGCAGGAGGCGCAGCATGTTCCGCATCTTTCGCACGACGGTGATGGTGGTCGCCGTGATGGCGGCCCTCACACCCGTCCCCTCGCGCGCCGCACCCGGCGGTGCCGCGGCGTCCATTCCGACCACGCATCCGCGCATCTGGCTCAACAATGGACGCCTGCAGGAACTGCGCGCGCTCGCGTGCCGCGATGCCAACGGCAACCCCATTCCCGGCTGCACCCCGAGTGCACAGGCCAGCGCCTTCTTCAATTTCATGGCGACCCGTCCCGGCGAGGCGGAGACGTGGGAGTTTGCGCTTCTCTACATGATGACGGGCGATGAGTCCGCGGCGACGACGGCCATCCAGAAGGCGGACGCCACGGTTGCATGCGGTTGGCAGTGCGTGGCGCAGTCGCACAAGTTTTTTCTCTACGTGCGCGACTACATGCGCAACGTGGCGCTGGTGTACGACTGGCTCTACGACAAGCTCACACCGCAGGAACGGCAGGACTACGTCAACTACATGAATCTGATCATATTCCTGACGTGGAACGAAACCGCCGAGGCCACGTCGATCTACGACACCACCCACTGGATGACGTCGAATCCGACGAACAACTTCTTTTATGCCTACCTGCTGGCGACGGCGTACGTGTCACTGGCGACGTACGGGGAAAACCCCGGAACCTTCACCTACCAGGGAGTCACGCACAACTGCTACTACCTGATGGACGGGGACGGGTCGACGAGTTACACGGACATGTTCACGTTTCTCATGGCCAAGATCAATGACCAGATGTGGCCGTCGCTGGATACGCGCGGCAAGGGGGGTGGCTGGTTCGAAGGCGAGAACTACGGACGCGCTTCCAAACGGCACCTGTTCGAAACACTGCTCATGCTCAAGCAGACGGCGGGGCTGGATCTGTTCAACGATCCCGCGCACCCGTTTCCGCGCCAGGCGTTCTATTACGAGTTGTATTCCATCCAGCCCGGCGACGGCGTGTACTACCCCGGCGGCGACCAGCCCAACATCCGCACCGCGCCGGTGCACGCCTACAGCCGTGAGTTGTTCCTGCAGGCGGCCGAAGGGTTTGCGGGAACCGTGGAAAGCGAGTACGCGCAGTACTGGTGCAACCACGTCTATCTCAATATGAACGACATCCGCGCCATGATCCCGGTGGACTTTCTTCGCTACCATGCCGAGTTTCCCGAGCGCAACCACAAGGCGTCGATCCCGCCGCATTACCTGGCGGAGGCGGCAGGCTGGGTGCACAGCCGTTCCGACTGGTCCAACACCGCGATGTCGGTGGTCATGGTGAGCACCGATCGTATTGCGGGCCACCAGCATCGCGACCAGAACCAGTTCGTCATCTACAAGGGAAGCGAGCCCAACCCGGGCGCGAATGGATGGGTCATGACCGAGGGGGTTCCGTTCTCCAGCAACGTGGCGGACGACACGTGGGAGCACAACACGATCGTGGTGGATGATACCGAGCAGCGCTTCGGCAACGGCACCGGAAAGATACTCAAGTTCGACGCCCAGTCGGGGTATGTCTACGCCGTGGGCGATGCATCCGATGCGTACTATACCAATCCGACGCACTACGGTCCGGGCGAGACCAAGATGCTCAAGGTGTATCAGCGCGAACTGGTCCACATCCTGCCCAACTATGTGGCCGTGTTCGACCGCGTGGTGCCACAGCCGGGATTTGAGAACGTGGTGATCAAGAGTCTGTTCCACTACCCGCATGACATGCCGGCGGTGTCGGGAAACCTGATCACCGAAACGCTCGGCGGCGCCCGTCTTTTCCAGAAAGTGGTGCTGCCGTCCACCGCGGTACTCAACTGGCACGACGAAGCGGCCGAGGGCACCGATGTGTGGCGCCTCGAACTGACCGATGGGACGACACGGCCCAACTACCAGTTCATGAATGTCTTCCAGGCCAGCGCCAGCACGGTGGCCAGCATGACGGCCACCGACGCCGTTTCCTCCGAGGACGGCAGCATGACGGGCGCGGTCATCAAGGATGCAACGCAGCAGCACGTCATCATGTTTTCGACCGATCCCAGCGGAGCGCCGCCGGCCGGCTCGATCATTTACCAGGTGGGCGCAACGGATCCCAGCCTGCACAATCTCTTCGACCTGAAGCCGTCGACGGGATATCGTGTCGACGTGGCGCGAAGCGCAGCCGGCTACCGCGTGAATGTGGCCGAGGGCGGGACGCGCATGACGACCGCGGCGGGCGTGCTTTCCTTCGAGCTGGAAGGCGAGGCGGCGCCGCGCGCCGTCGCCCGTCGTTGAGGCTCTTCCGCGTCGAGGTCTGATGCGCGTTCTGGTTCTCACCGCCAAGGCAATCTGGCCGCTGCACGGTGGTGCCGAGATTCGTAATTTCAGCCTCCTCAAGGAGGCCTCGCGCCACCACGAGATCTACTCACTCTCCTTTGTGAATCCCGGGGCCGGGGAAGAGCATGTGCGTGCCCTCACCCCGTACTGCAGGCGCATCCAGACCATCGACCTGGTCCGTCCCCGTCCCGTGCGCGTCGCCCGGGCGCTGGGCAGCTGGGCGGGCGGTTCCCGTCCGTTCGTGCTGTCGGAATACCACTCGCGCGCCATGGGCGACGCCCTGGTGCGCATGATCGACGAGGAGAAGATCGACGTCGTCCACGCGCACTGCCTGCACGTGGGCCAGTACGTGACGCAACCCACGCGGGCGGCGTTCGTATACGACGCCCACAACCTCGAGCATGTGCTGTGGGCGCGTTTCGCGAAGGTCCAGGGTGCGGTTCTGCGCGCGTTCGCGCGCAATCAGATCCCCAAGTTCGTGCGCTGGGAACGCCGCGTGGGGCGGCTCTCCGAGAAGGTGGTGATGCTCTCGGAGGACGACCGCCGGGAATTCCTCAGCATCGTCCCCGAGAGCGACGTAGTCACGATTCCCAACGGGGCGGACGTGGAGTACTTCCAGCCGCGATCCGATATCGCCGAAGAAGAAAACTCCATCATCTATTTTGCCAACTTCGGATGGTTGCCGCAGGACGACGCCGCCCTTTATCTGCACGACGACATTCTGCCGAGGGTGCGCGAGTCCATTCCCGGCGCGCGCCTCTACCTGGTCGGGCGCAATCCGCCGGCCGCGATTCAGCGCCTCGCCTCCGACGATGTGGTGGTCACCGGCATGGTGCCCGACATTCGCGACTACGTGGCGCGCGCCGCCGTGGTCGCGCTGCCGCTGCGCATCGGCTCGGGGCAGAAGCACCGCGTATTTCAGTCCCTGGCCATGGAGAAAGCGCTGGTCACGACTTCGGTGGGATCGGAGGGGATCGCGCTCGAGCACGACGTCAATTCACTGCTCAGCGATGACCCCGCTCAGATTGCCGGACACATCGTGGCGTTGCTGCGCGACCCGGAACGCCGGAGACGCATCGGACGCGCCGGACGCGAACTGGTGGTGAGCCGCTACGAATGGGCGGCCAATTACCGTCTGCTCGACGACGTTTTCGAGGAGGCCGTGCGCAAGAAGCGCTGAGGCATGTCGCCCCGTCCTTCGGTTCTGCTGGTGAGTTATCACTTTCTGCCCGCGGCAACGCCGGGGAGCCGCCGCCTCGACGAGGTGGCACGGCGTCTGTCCGCGCGTGGATGGGAAAGCCTGGTTGTGACCGCGACCCCGGCGCGTGCCGGACAGCCCGAGCCCGCGGATTACACCGTGGTGCGCACCACACCGGCTCTCAGCAATGCGACCGCGGGACCCGCCATCGCCAGCCCGCGCGTTGCGCGGGTCCCGCTGCTGCGCTCACTGGCCGGATTTCCCGACAAGTATGCGCCGTGGGGAGTATCGCTGGTGCCGAGCCTGCTCTCGCTGCTGCGCTCGCGGCCCATCGACGTCGTGTACAGTTCCAGTCCTCCGCACTCGCTGCATCTCGCGGTCGCGAACGCGCGTGCACTGAAGCGCTTTCCGTGGGTGGCCGAGTTCCGCGACCCGTGGATGTTTCCGAGCCGGCGGGCGCCGGGAGTGCTCTCCGCAAGCGTGCAGCGCGCTCTGGAACGGCGCGTTCTGGCGCGCGCCGACCGCATTGTTGTCAATACGCCCGGAAACCTGGCGTCGCTGCTGGCGGCAAATCCGCGTCTTGACCCGGCGCGCGTGCGCGTATCCACCAACGGATACGACGAGCGGCTGTTTGCAGCCGATGCGGTCGCAGCCGGGCCCACGGATAGCGCGGACATCACCTACGTCGGCGAAATCTACGAGGGAATGCTGGCGCAGTACGCACGTGCGGTCGCGTCGATCCGCGATCGCTCTCCCAGCCATACCCCGCGCCTCGCCGTCTACGGCACCATCCATCCCGCGGAACGCGCGCGCATGCAGAGCATGGGGCTGTTGCCATACCTCGACGACCGTGGTTTCGTCTCGCACGAAGAGAGCATCACCGCCATGCAACGCGCGCGCGCACTGCTGGCGCTGCTTCCGCAGGAGGAGCGCTGGCGGACATGCGTGCCCAGCAAGGTGTACTGGTACCTGGCGGCCCGGCGGCCGATACTCGCGTTCGTTCCCGACGGCGATACGGCCGTCTTGGTGCGCACGCTGCAGGCGGGACGCGTGTTCGGTGGGGACGATGCGGCGGAGACGGGCAGGGAACTGGAGACATTCATCATGAAGGCCCGCGCGGCGGACGCACCGCTGTTGTCGGGTGCGGGCACGGAACGTTTTTCCATGAACGCGATCGTCGACGACCTCGACGCCCTGCTGCGGGAGGTGCTGCGTGGAAATTCCGCGTGAACGCCGCATCATCGTCGTCGTCACGTTCGTGGGCGCGTGCCTGTTTGCGTTCGGGTTCGCGGTGCTGGCCATGCGCTCGCTGGCGATGGCGGCTGTGGCCTGGCTGGGCATCCTCGGGTTCACAACCCTGTTCATCGAGCCCTTTGTCGGGCTGCTGAACTATCTCGCTTTTCTCTACATCCGCCCGCAGGATTTCGTGCCCGCGATGGAGGGCATGCCCATCATGCTGGTGCTGGGCGGGGGCACGGCCGCCCTCGTGATTCTGCACAGCGCCATCCGCAAACAGCGGCTGGTGTTCGCCCGGGTTCCGCAGCATCTGTTCGTGCTGTGGTTCTACGTTGCCATCGTGGTTTCACAACTGGCGCTCTCGCACCTTCGCGGCGCGCTCGAAGCCTCGTTGACGTTCGTGCCCACGGTGGTCATGTACTTTCTGGTGGTCGAACTGGTCACCACTCCCCGGCGCGTGAGAATCGTGTTCCTGCTCCTGGTGCATCTGACCCTGGCGCTGGCCGTGCAGGGGCTGGTCATGCACTTCACCGGCGCCGGATTCGGCGGGAAGAAGGCCTACGAGGGGCGGATTCAGGCGGTGGGCATCTTCTCCGATCCGAACGACCTGGCGCTGATCATCAACAGCGTTCTGCCGCTGATGGTGCTGTTTTTCATGCAGTCGCGCAGCCTGCTGCTGCGCATCTATGCCTTCGTGGTGAGCATCATCTTCGTGTACGCCATCTTTCTCACAGCCTCGCGCGGCGGCCTGCTGTGTCTCGGGTTGATGGCGATCCTGCTTTTCCAGCGCAAGTTCGGAAAGATTGTGGGAGTGGCCGCAGGACTGGCCGTCATGGCGGCGCTGGTGGTATTGGGGCCGCGCATGAACACCATCTCGCCGGAGGAAGCGTCATCATACGGCCGTCTCGAGGCGTGGGCCATCGGCATGCAACTGTTCAAGAGCTCGCCGCTGTTCGGCGTGGGCTTCGGCAATTTCATGGAGTACCACTTCCGCACGGCGCACAACTCATTTGTGCTGTGTGCCTCCGAGCTGGGGCTGCTGGGCCTCTATCCGTGGCTGATGGTGATCTGGATGTCGCTGCGCAATACGCGCTTCGTTGAAAAGGAATTGGTCGCGGCGGGGGAGAGGAACTTCGCCATGTACACGCAGGCCGCGTGGCTCTCCCTGCTCCTGTTCGTCGCGGGGGCGCTGCTCCTCTCACGCACTTACCATCCGTCGCTGTTCGTTCTGATCGGACTGTGCGCGGCCATCAGCCGCGTGTACGTGGAACGCAGCGACAAGCGGTATGCGCTGATCGAAAGGCGGGATTTCCTGTACGGATTGGCGGGCATGTTTGCGGCCGTGGTGGTGTTCTACCTGTTCCTGCGCGTGGTATGGTGACCGCCCGATGAACCTCGCATGGGTCGTGTGGATCGCCGGGGCCGGCATTCTGATCGCCGTGCTGCAGCTCGGGCGCATGCTGCGCGCGAAGAATGTCGATCTGATCGTTCGCGCGTCGTTGGCGCGGAGCCCCCGGACAGCGGCGCGACCCGTGCATATCTTCTTCGGCATTGTCGACCATTTCGAACCCTTCTGGAAAAACGACGATCTGGCGGTGGCGCTGGCGCGGGTGCGCATCTGGCGCGAACGCTATCCGGAAATCGCGGCGCGCTGCCATGACAACGGCGGACGGCCGCCCCGGCACGCCTTCTTCTATCCCGCGGAGGACTATGCGCGCTCACCCGAGTGCGTCGAACTGCTGGCGGAAATCTCGCGCGTGAACGCCGGCGACGTGGAGGTGCACCTGCACCACGACCACGACACCGCGGACGGCATGCGGCGCACGCTGCGCGAGTACGTGCACGCGCTCCGTGCTCACCATGGACTCCTGCACAGCGGGCCCGGCGGCGAGCCGATGTTTGCGTTCATTCACGGCAACTGGGTGCTGGGAAACTCGGGCCGTAACGGCGCCGGGTGCGGCGTCGACGACGAACTGCGCGTGCTCGAGGAATGCGGATGCTACGCGGATTTCACCCTGCCATCCGCGCCGCACCCCTCGCAGCCGCCGGTGATCAACCGGATCTACTACCCGGCGGGGGACCGCGCCCGCGCCCGCGCGCATTTTCGCGGCGTGGACGCGCGCCGGGGCGTGTCCGG
>DASRYI010000211.1:0-20323 GCA_035687255.1 Candidatus Krumholzibacteriia bacterium
GCGGCGCTGGAGTTTGACGAGCACCTCGGGCGACGAGCCGATGAGCTGAAACCCGTCGGCGTCGAAGAAGAACATGTAGGGAGAGGGATTGAGGATGCGCAGCGCGCGGTACACCTGAAAGGGAGCCGCGTGGGTTTGTGCACTGAGGCGTTGCGAGATCACAATCTGAAACGCGTCGCCCGCCAGCACGTGTTCCTTGGCGGCCTCGACCTGCGCAATGAACTGATCGCGTGTCACGTTGGATTCCGCGGTGCGCAGCGGCGCGCCGGCATGATGCCCGTTGCGTTGCCCGAGCGGCGCGCCCAGGGCGGTGAGAATGGCGTCGATGGTGTTGCTCGCCTCATCGTATGCAAATTCGCTGGCGCCGTCGGGGAGCGTGACGATTTCCATCTCGCTGCGCACGTGGTCGAAGATCACCAGTGTGCGCGGAATCATGAAGTAGAAGTCGGGGAGACCGAGCTGGTTGCGCGGGGGGCGGGGCAGGCGTTCGAAGTGGCGCGCCACCTCGTAGGACAGATAGCCCACGGCGCCCGCAAACGGACCCGGTATGTCGTCGCAATCGGAGACGCCGGTGCGCGCAATCTCGTCGCGCACGAACGACAGGGGATCGCGGTCACCGAGCGCCGCCCGCGAAACCCGGTCGCCGCGCGTGACGGTAAGCACGTCGTCGTCGAGCCGGAGGGTGGAAGAAGGCGACATTCCGATGAACGAGTACCGGCCGACCTGGATGCCGCGTTCCACACTCTCCAGGAGAAATCGCGCCCGCTGACCGTCGGGCATCGCCTGGAGTTTGAGAAACGCGGAGACGGGAGTCTCCAGATCGGCCGGTATGCGCTTCCGCAGCGGTAGGACCCGGCCGCCTCTGGCGGCCACCACAAACTCTTCCCGCGTTGGTTTGAGCATCGCCCCTCTCCTTCCCAGCAAAAACGAAAAAACCCGCCATCCATCGGATAGCGGGTTCAAAAGACCTTGGGAATTCTGCCGAGTTACGTCTTTGCGCCGACCATGCGCCCGCTACCGAATGGTATGGTGACACCACCACCAGCGGTACGAGTTACGGGCATTTTTCGGCGTGTTCGTGTTCATGACGTTACTCTGATGCCACAATCTTAACTGAATCGCCGACGTAAAGTCAAGCGGCGAGTCGTTTCTACCCCCACGAATACAAGCGCTGCAAACTACGCCTGGGTGGTCCCGGGGGGCGTGGCCTGGCGGCCCGCCAGTTCACGATCCAGCAACAGAATGGCGCCCGCCGACTTGGCGGCCAGCTGCACCTGCTTGATCAGGTTGAGCGCGCTGGATTCTTCTTCCACCTGTTCCTCCACGAACCATTCCAGAATGACGCGCGTGGCGTGATCGTTTTCCTTGATGGCCTGATCCATCAGGGCGTTGATCTGTTTGGTGTTGTTGACCTCGGCTTTGTAGGCGGCTTCGCACGCCGCCAGCGTGGTTTTCCAGGTCTTGGGCGGCGCAGCCACCGCGGTGAGAGTCACGTCACCGTCGCGCTGCAGCACGTAGTCGAAGAGCCGGTTGGCGTGCATCAGTTCTTCCTGATGCTGAATGCGCATCCAGTGGGAAAAACCGTTCAGATTTTCCTGCGCGAAGTGGGCGCTCATCTGCAGATAAAGCAGCGCCGACTCGATTTCGAGATTGATCTGTTTGTTGATGGCGGCTTCCATTTTCTTGCTGATCATCAGTGTTCCTCCTCGGATCTGCTCAAGATACGGCAACCGGCGGTTGCAATCAATCAGCCTTGTGACTGCTGCACGGGACTGGCGGGCAGGCGGTCCAGCGCGGTGGTCCGGCCGGCGCGGTCCACGCGGCCGAATGTCAGGACGCCGGTGGGGCAGCTCTGCACGCACGCCGAGCAGCGCACGCATTCCGGATCCTGCATGGCGAGCCCCTTGTTGGCGAAGTTCATGACGTCGATGCCCTGGTGGCACACCGATGTGCACACGTTGCACGAGATGCATTTCTTCTTGTCGGCGACGATGGCGAAGCGGCTGAAGCGCGCGTACACGTGCATGAGCGCGGCCAGCGGGCACATGAACCGGCACCACACGCGGCCGCTGAACCAGAAGTAGAATCCGTAGCCGATGACACCCGCCAGGAACACATCGACGGTCCACTTGTAACGGTGCAGCACGGCGGGGAACACGCGATCCGCCCATGACCCCGGCCACACCCAGCCTCCGATGCGCATGGCCAGCATGAGAAACGCCACCGCCAGCACGATCTGGCCGAAGCCGTTGGCGCGGTTCCACGCCTTTCCGTGCAGCATCTTGCCGCGATGGGTGTCACCCAGCGTTTCGGCCAGCGCGCCGCACGAGCAGATCCATCCGCAGTAGGCGCCCTTCCCCCAGCGATAGATCAGCAACGGGATGATGACGAACGTCTGCACGAACGCAATCGCCAGCCACCAGCCGAGCGGATGGTCGGTGAACACGTTGTACACGTTGAGCGGCCATGCCAGCACCAGTCCGTAGGCACGCCAGTACTCGCGGCCGTTGCCATAGTTGGCCAGTGGGAACAGCGCATCCAGCAGGCCCGACGGCAGCAACCCGTTGCGTCCCAGATAGGGAAGGATGATTTCGGGCAGGAGAAACAGCGGCAGCACCTGGATGGCCATCAGCACCCATGTTTGCAGCGCGACATAGGGCGTGCGCCGGCGCCGGATGCGCCGGATTCCAAACACGGTGACGACGACCGAGTACGCCAGCGTGTACCAGAACGCGGGACTGGACGCCGAGGTGGCGATCACCGAGCGCAGGGAGTTGGGATTGGCGCCGCTGAAGGCGTCGTGAATCGTGGTCGGCCACCAGTGCTGCTGGTAGAACCAGTCGTTCAGCCATCCGCCCGACTTCCAGTTGTAGAGCGCCGTGCAGAAGATCAGAAACGCGGCCAGTCCCGCGGCGGTGCGCCACGTCCATTCGCCGGCAATCTTGACACCCGCGCGGCGGAAGAAATCCAGCGGGGCTTCGCGGCCGATCATCACAAAGACCGCGTCGTTGGGAAGCGTTCGCTCGCCGGACGCAGTTTGCAACACCACGGCGTCGCTGCGAATGGCGGTGACGCGCGACGACATGCGCGTTTCCAGCACGCCGCGCGCCCGCCACTGTTCGACGGCGCCGATGTTTTCCGGTTTCGGCCGCGAGAACGCGGCCTGGCGGTGGCACAGAGTAACGCGCGCACCCGCGTCGGCCAGCGCCGAGGCCGTTTCCAGAGCGGTATCGCCGCCGCCCACCACCAGCACGCGCTGGCCCGCGTAGTCGTGCGGATCGTGCAGGCGGTTGGTGACTTTGTCGAGCTCCTCGCCGGGCACACCCAGGCGGCGAAAGTCGCCGCTGCGACCGAGCGCACACACCACATTGCGCGCCAGCACGCTGGTGCCGTTGTCGAGCACCACTTCCAGGGCGCCCGGCTGCCGCTTGATGGACTGGGCGCGCGCGGCCTCGGGGCGCACACCGGCGCGCGTCGCCTGCTGCATCAATTCGTCGTAGAGGCTTTCGCGGGTGTCCGCCGTGACCTGCAGCGAACCCACCGGCGTCATTTCTTTCGGGTATGTGAAGATGGGCTTGCGGCGCGGGAAGTTGGCGATGGTCGAGAACATCGCGTTGGCTTCCAGCAGGCGATAGGAAAGCCGGTGTTCGGCGGCTTCCATGGCAGCCGCCACCCCGGCCACGCCCGCACCGATGATCACGATGTCCACGGCGGACGATTCGCCGCGGTCGCGCGCGGAGGATCCCGAACGGGCGGCGATGGTGCGCACCACACGCGTGCCGCTGTCGGCGGCAAACTTGAGCAGCGCCACGCCGCGCAGGTCGCCGGCGATGTAGAGCCCGGGAATGTGGGTGGACCCGTCGTCGTTGGCCGCAGGGAGCTTTTCCACCGTGCCGGACGGCCACCGGGTATGCAACCAGTGGAGATATCGCGCGATGAAGTTCATGGGCGCCGCGCTGGACGCTGCGAATTATCGGCAACTCCCGGCCGCGATGCAATGATTGACTCGGGTTTCACGCGGGGATACCTTCGCGCGAATGAAACGCCTGCTATGTGTCTTTGCCCATCCCGACGACGAGTGCCTGGGGCCCGGCGGCACGATTGCGCAGTGTGCGATCGACGGCGGCGAGGTCTTCATTACGACGTTTACCGCCGGTGAAGCCGGGACCATCGGTATTTCGAAATCCCTTTCCCCCGAAGAAAAAGCCCGGCGGCGCACCCTGGAACTGGCGGCGGCGTGCGATGCGCTGGGTGTGGCGGGACACCGCATTCTGGGCGCGCCCGATCGCGGCGTGGAGAACGTTGACGCGGCCTGGGCGGTGGGCGAGATCGTCGCCGACATACGCCGGTTGCGGCCGCAGGTGGTGCTGACGTTCCATCGGCTGGGCGTGTCGGGTCATCCCGACCATATCGCGGTGGCGCGTTTTCTCGATCGCGCGTTCGACGAGGTGGACGACGGACCGGCGGCGTATTTCGGCTGGGGAGTTGCCGAGCACCGCGCGCAGTTGTATCAGCGTCCCAACCTGGTGCCGCTGCCGGAGTCGCAGATCGCGGCCGCTGTTCCCATCGGCGATGAAGCCATGGATCGCAAGCTCGCCGCGATTCGCGCGCACGAAACCCAGTACGATTTCTTCCTGAGTCTCCAGGAGAAGTTCAACTACCGCGAGGTGTCCTCACCCGAGTACTTCGAGCTGCGACGGGTGCGTGCCGGCCGCCGGGTTCCCGCGGGCCACATCGTGTCGGATCTGTGGGAGGGGCTGGATGTCTAGTCCGCGGCGGGCGCGTGCATCCGCGGCTCTCGCGGTGTGCATGGTGCTGGTGTCCGCGGTCGCGCAGGCGCGCGAACCGGCCCCCGATGTGTCCGCGTGGTCCAACTGGCTGGGCCGTTTTCATCCGGCACTGATCCATTTCCCGATCGCGCTGTTGCTGGTGGCGGTGGTGGCCGAGGCGCTGTGCGTGGTGCGCCGGGACGGGCGCTATGCCGATGCGGCGCGCTTCATGGTGACGGCGGCGGCGTGGATATCGATTCCCGCGGCGGCCACGGGATTCTTTCGCGCCGACAGCCTCACGTTCACCGCGTCCGAGCAGCACCTGTTTGCAATTCATCGCATCGCCGGCATTGCCACGCCGGTGTTGATCTTCCTGTGCGCCGGACTCAGCGCGGGGGTTCGTCGCAGTGGGCAGATCTGGGAGCTGTGGCTGTACCGCGGTCTGCTGGTCATCGCGGCCGCCGCCGCCGTCGTGGCCGGGCACTACGGCGGCGAGATCGTTTTCGGGTCGGGCTTTTTCCCTTTGTGGTAGACGGTTGACGGCGCCGGCGCGCGGCGTTATTCTCCATTTGCTTCCATCTGCGGCCGCGGGCAAAGACAGGGTGGACGGAGCCCGGCCGCACCCCGAACCAACACAATTCCCACCCGGTGTGTGTAGCGTTTCCTATTCTGGAGATCCATGGACAAAAATATGTTCGGTGCCGTCGCCGAAAAGATCGACGGCTACCGGGATGAAGTAATCCGCCTTCAAACCGAGTTGTGCCGCCGCCAGGCGCTCGATCCGACGAGCGGTGGCAGCGGAGAAGACGAAAAAGCCGCCTTCCTGCAGTCGTACCTCGAAAAAATGGGACTTTCGGTGAAGCACTACGACGCGCCCGACGCGCGCGTTCCCAGTGGCCGCCGCCCCAATCTGATCACCTTCCTGGAGGGAAAGCGCAAGGGCCCCCGCCTGTGGATTATCTCCCATACCGACGTGGTTCCGCCCGGCGATCTTGGCCTGTGGTCAGGAGATCCGTGGAAACTTCGGGTTGACGGGGACAAAATGATCGGTCGCGGGGTTGAAGACAATCAGGGTGGTCTGGTTGCGTCGGTAATGGCCGCCCGGGCCTTCATTGAAGCCGGGGTTACCCCCGAGATCCCCATCGCGCTGGGATTCGTGGCCGACGAGGAGACCGGGAGTATCTACGGGCTTCAGTATCTGATCCAGAAGCACAAAGATCTGTTTCGCAAGGACGACCTGATCATCATTCCGGATTCGGGAAACCCGACCGGCACCGAGATCGAGGTCGCGGAGAAGAGTATCCTGTGGGTGAAGATCCGCACGCTCGGGAAGCAGACGCACGGCTCAATGCCGGCGACGGGTATCAACGCCCACAAGGCGTCGGCGTATTTCACGGTCCGCATGGACTCTCTGTACACGAAATTCCGGAAGCGCGATCCGCTGTTCCATCCGTCCAACTCCACGTTCGAACCGACCCGGAAGGACGCCAACGTTCCCAACATCAACACCATTCCCGGAGAGGACGTCATCTACTTCGACTGCCGGGTTCTGCCCAACTATCCCATCAAGACCGTCATGGCGGCCATCAAGGCCATCGCCAGAGAGACGGAGAAGAAGTTCAAGGTGAAGATGGAGATCACGCTCAACCAGGAAGAGTCGGCCGCGCCGCCCACGGATCCCAGGGCCCCGGTCGCACTGGCCATTGCACGCGCGGTCAAGGAACTGCGCCGAAAGACCCCGAAGACCATTGGAATCGGCGGGGGAACGGTGGCCAAATACCTGCGCGAGGCCGGTCTTCCGTGCGTCGTGTGGTGCTCCATGGACGAGCAGGCGCATCGTCCCGACGAATACGCTCGTATATCGCATCAATTGGCGGACGCCAGGGTGTTTGCGCATATCGCGCTGCAGAATTCGTGAACCGCGGGGCCGCCGATCGGTTATAATTGTTAAGTGTTCAGTTGCTCCGCCGGTGAGGGAGAAGGGGAGCGGGCAAGCCAGCAAAAGGAGAACAAAGAGAAATGCAGGGAATCGCATTTGGACCCACCATTCGGTTACTCAGACAGGCCAAGGGTATTTCGCTCCGCGAACTGGCGCGACAGCTGGGCGTATCGCCCGCGTTCTTGAGCCAGATCGAAGCCGGCCGGCAGCACAAGATTCCGCGCGCGCGGATTGTGCAGGTAGCCGAGATGCTGGGAGTTTCGGAGGGATACCTGCTGGGCACGGCCAGGCAGATGCACCCCGAGCTCATGACGTTCATGAGCGAAACGCCGGAGGCCGCGGAGTTCATGCTGGCCGCGATGCGTGGTGGCCTTGACGCCGAGGACTTCACGCAGTTGCGCGAGATCATCGCGGACAAGAAGCGCCGTGCCGGCATCTTGAAGCCGGCGACGGCCAAGAAGAAGACCATGGTAAACGGCGGCCTCGACGGCGTTGTCGATGCCGCACTGTGCGCGACCGCGGTACAGGTTCAGAACAAGGAACGCCTGCTGCAGCGCATCGCCAAGGATGCGGCGCACAAGGCGGGACAGGTGTCGGCCGAGGATCTGCTGCGGCACCTGGAGCGCCGCGAGGAGCAGGCGCCGACCAACATCGGCGGCGGCGTGGCGGTTCCGCACGCGTTCGTGATGGGCGTCAACAAGCCGGTCGTCGGCCTGTACACGCTGTCGCGGCCGATTGCCTTCGGCCCCACCGATGCCGACAAGGTGCGCACGGTATTCTTCCTGATCGGACGCCAGGGACAGCCGGATCACCACCTGCCCATCCTGGCGCGCATCGCGCGTCTGTGCGCGACGCCGGAATTCCTGCACACGCTGGGAAAGGCGAAGTCGGGACGGGATCTGCACAAGACGATCATGTCCTGGGACACGCGCATCGGTTCCTGATCGAGGATTTACGCGCATCCGCGTGAGAAAACGGCCCGCTCCGGCGGGCCGTTTTGCTTGCGCTTTCCGCCTTTCACGATTGCGACCGGGGATTCGCGGTTGGTATGCTCATAGGCGGCCGGACAGTACGCCGGCCGCCTGCATTTTTATCGAGGCCCGTCGTTGTTGAAGTCCCCACCATATCCGGCCGCGACCCCCGGTCCCGGGGTGCGACCATGAGTTTCGCCGGGCGCGTCCGTGGCGCGCTGCGACGTCGCTGGCTGCGTCTCTACTACGAGCGCATGTATGCGCAGGCGCCGGTCTCGGACCTGTACGCCGCACTCCAGCCCGATCCGGGCGTCGACCTGCTTTCCCCGGACGGCTTCCAGGAGCTGTGGAGACGTCACATGTCTTCCACGCCGTCCGCCCTGTGGACGGTCGCTCCCCCCGCCTCGGACGCAGACATTGAGCGTGCGCGCCGTGGCGAGTGCCACGTTCTCAACCGCACCTTCCGGATCACTCCCCGTACCGACTGGCACGTCGAGCCGTTTCACGGGATCCCGTGGCCGAAAGTTCAGGTGGAGTCGTTTCCGTATTCGGTGCCGGGCGCCGATCTGGTGCTGTTGTGGCACCTCAACCGGATGACCTTTGTGTGCGACCGCGTGGCGGCCTACCGCGCCACCCGCGACGAGGATCTTGCCGAAGGAACCTTCGCGCTGATGGACGCGTGGGCGGGCGCGAATCCGTACCTGGTGGGCGCAAACTGGATCAGCCCCATGGAGACCGGTCTACGGCTGGTGTACTGGAGCATGGCCCTGGCGGGTGTGGCGGATGCGCCCGTGCCGGATGCCGCGCGCTGCGAGCGCGTGCTGCGTTCGGTGATCCGCCAGGCCGAGTTCCTGGCCTCGCACTTCTCCCGCTGGCCGGTTCCCAACAACCACCTGATCGGCGAGGCGGCCCTGCTCTCGGCGTTTGCCGCGTACTGGCCGGAGTTTCGCCGGGCCGGGGAGTGGACGGCGCAGGCTGAGGAGATCCTGGTCGAAGAGGCGAGGCGCCAGGTGCTCGCCGATGGTTTCCAGTTCGAGAATTCCGTCAACTATCACCTGGTGGTGCTCGACTACTTTCTCATGTACCTGCACGCCCGCGTGCTTCGCGGTGAAACGCCGTCCGAAATCATCCTCAGTAAGACGCGCGCCATGCTGGATGCGGCGCTCACGCTGGTGTCGCCCGCCGGACGCATGCCGATGATCGGCGACGACAGCATGCCGCATCTTCTGGTCTTGAGCGGCTTCATGGGGTCGCCCGGACGCTTTCGTGATTCGATTTCGGGGGAAGCACTGCTGCGGCCGGAGCACGCCCGTCTCTTCACCACCACCGACTGGGGACGCGACCTGCTGGCGCTGAACGCGCCGGTCACGCGCACGCGCCGCTTTCACGAAGCGGGAATGGATGTGGTGCGCGACGCGCACCGTCACCTGGTGTTCACCCATGGTCCGCAGCACCACCATCCGTTCGCCAGCGGACACCTGCACGCGGATGCGGCGAGCTTCGAGCTGGAGCTGGACGGGGTTCCGCTTATTGTCGACTCGGGGACGTATCTCTACGGTATCGATGAAGAATTGCGCCGCCACATGCGCGGCGCGCGCGCGCATAACACGCTGCTCATCGATGGTGTCGAGCCCATGCATGCGACCGGGACCTTCCAGTGGGAAGCCATCGCCACGGGACAGGCGCTGGCGTTTGGCGCCGTGGGAGGCGTGCTGGCCACCGGCTGCCGGCGGCGTCTGGCGGGACGGGAGGGAGCGGGCGTCGATCACATACGCGGGCTGGTGTGCATCAACTCGACCGTGATCGTCGTGGATACCGTGACGCCGCGGGAAACCCACGAAGAGTATTCCGCCGAACTGTATTTCCATACGCGGACGGCTCCGCGCTCCGCCGTGCTCGAAGGCAAGCACGTGCGGCTCACCGACGCGGCGGCCTTCGTGCGCGTCTTCGAAGTCGTGGGGGAGCCGGTCGCGGGTATCGATGTGATCGACAACGGCACCGATCACGCCTCGTGGTTTTCCGAGAGCTACGGCGAGGTATCCACGGGGACCACGATTCGCGTGCGTGTCGGCGTGCCGCGCGCCGTCACCACGGTTTCGGTGTTCCGAACCCCCGACGTCTCGGTGCGGCGAATGCCGGCGCGCGAAGGGCACATCCGCTGCGCCATCGACGGCGGGCACGCCCGTCACATCGTGTACATGCAGCTGGATCCGTTTCAGGTGCGCGTGGGCGGGAGAGCGGTCACGGGCGCGGTCACGCCGTCGCCGCAGGACACCGCCCGCGCTGCCGATGAGCTGGGGTGGCTGGACGAGATCGATGCGTGATCACCTGTGAAGAAGCTGCTGGTCATCGCATACTTTTTTCCCCCGTCGGGAGCCGTGGGCGTGTATCGCACGCTCAAGTTCATCAAATACCTTCCCGAATTCGGGTGGCAGCCGGTGGTGCTCACGGTTTCCAACGGCAAGTTTCCCGTGTACGACGAGAGCCTGATGGCGTTGATCCCGGACGGCGTCGAGGTGCACCGCTGTGCGTCGTGGGAGGCGCTGAACGAGGGGTTCGACCGGCCGGTAAAGGAGACGCCGCGAAAGACGCTGGGATCGCGGATCCACACGCGCCTGTACCTGGCGTGGAACTGGCTGGCGCTTCCCGATCCCAAGGTGGGCTGGGTGCCGTCGGCAACGCGCATGGCACGACAACTGATCCGCGCGGAGAACATCCAGCATGTCTACATCTCGGGCAGCCCGTTTTCATCGTTTCTCATTGGACCGCGCATCAAGCGCGACACCGGAGCGCGCGTGGTCATCGACTACCGCGATCCGTGGACGCAGAATCTTGGCTATCATCGCCGTACACCCCTGCATCGCGCGCTCGACCGGATGCTCGAGCGCCGGGTCGTGCGCCACAGCGACCGCGTGATCTCCAATACCAACTGGAACAACACACTGATCGACAAGGAGTTTGGTTCCGGCGGGGATCACGGCAAGTTTGTTGCCATTCACAACGGATTCGACGCCGAGGACTTCGCGTCGATCGAGCGTGTGCCCAACCCGCGGTTCACGATCACCTACGCCGGCGCGTTCTACTACAGCATCGGATCCGATTTTTCGGATGGCGCGGGTGACGCCGTCATGAAAACGTATTCGCCGCTGTATTTCTTCGAGGCGCTGCAGAAGTTTTTCGAACGAAGGCCGGAAACGAAGGGGTCGGTGCGCGTGAATTTCATGGGGGTGCTGGGGCAGGGCTACGACCCCATCATTCGCGAACGCGGCCTCGATGGCGTGGTCAACCGCCTGGGGTACCTGGACTACGACGAGCACCTGCGCGTCCTCAAACAGGCCGACACATTGCTGCTGGTGCTGTCACGCGGCGAAAAGAGCCGGGGATGGATTCCGTCCAAATTCTTCCAGTACCTGGGGACCGGCAATCCCATTCTGGCGCTGGCGCCGGAAGGGGAAGTGCGCGATATCCTGCAGCAGACCGGGAGCGGCATGTGCGTGGCTCCCGACGACGTCGACGCGGCCTCACGCGCCCTGGAAACGCTCTACGATCACTGGCGGAATGGTACGTCGATTGCACACCGCAATGCGGCCGCGGTGGCCGAATACGAGCGCCGGAACCTGACGGCAAAGCTCGCACGGACGCTCGATTCCATGTAAGCTGGTAGCTTCGATTGCAAGAAGATGGCTTCCGGACCCGCGGAACCGGATGACAACCGTACAACGAGGAACCGAATGAGAATCAGCATTTTTGGACTTGGCTATGTCGGCTGTGTGTCGGCGGCCTGTTTTGCGAAGAACGGACACACGGTGATCGGCGTGGATGTGGCGCCGGCCAAGCGCGAGATCCTCATGCAGGGTCGCTCGCCGGTGATCGAGAAGGATCTCGACGAGCTGATGGCGGAGGGCGTGAAGAATGGCCGCCTGAGCGCGGTGGCATCGGCCGCCGACGCCATTGCGGGCAGCGACATTTCGCTGATCTGCGTGGGCACGCCGAGCAATCCCAACTCCAGCCTGAATCTCGAGTATGTGCGGCGCGTGTGCGAAGAGATCGGCGAGGCGCTGCGCTCCAAGAAGGAACGCCACATCGTGTGCGTGCGCAGCACCATGGTGCCGGGAAGCACCGATGGCGTAGTGATTCCGGCGCTCACCAAAGGACTGGGCGGCACGCTGCCGGCGCGCGTGGAGGTGGCGGTGAATCCCGAGTTCCTGCGCGAAGGCACGGCGGTGTACGACTTCTTCAATCCTCCCAAGACGGTGGTGGGCGCGGATCGCGAATCCACCGCCGACACCGTGGTCGGCCTGTACGCGGGCATCGAAGCCCCGGTATTCAAGACGCCCATCAAGGTGGCGGAGACGGTGAAATACGTGGACAACGTGTTTCACGCCGTCAAAATCACGTTCGCCAACGAAATTGGAAGCGTGTGCAAATCGATGGGCGTCGACAGCCACGAGGTCATGCGCATCTTCACCGAGGATCGCAAGCTGAACATCTCGCCGGCCTACCTCAAGCCCGGATTCGCGTTCGGTGGCTCGTGTCTGCCCAAGGATGTGCGCGCGCTGGTGTATCTGGGCCGGTCAAAGGATCTCACCTTGCCGTTGCTTTCGGCGCTGCTCCCCAGCAACGACCTGCTCATCGAACGCGCCGCCCACATGATCTTCTCGCACGGCAAGAAGCGTCTCGCCTTTCTGGGGATGAGTTTCAAACCCGGCACCGACGACCTGCGCGAGAGCCCGCTGGTCCGCCTGATCGAGCACTGCCTCGGCAAGGGCTACGACCTGCGCATCTTTGATCAGAGTGTTTCCGTGGCGAGGCTGACCGGCGCCAACAAGGCTTACATCGAGAAGGAAATTCCGCACATCTCGCGGTTGCTCTCGACCGATCTCAACGAGGTGATTGCCTTTGCAGACGTGATCGTGGTGGGGCACCGGACCAAAGAGTTCGCCGCCGCACTGCAGGGAAAGGCCGCAGGGAAGACGGTGGTGGATCTGGCGCGCGTGTTCGAAACGCCGCCAACCGGACCCGGCTACGAAGGAATTACGTGGTAGTGGAGCGCGAGCGGCCGGGCAAGAGACTCAGCGATCCGTCGTTGTAACGGATGATGAGGAAGGTGCCGACCAGCAGGGCCACATTGCGAACCAGCAACAGCCAGGACGTGGTCGCGCCGCCCTCGCCGAAACACCCGCAGTCGATGACCATGCCGCGCACCAGCACCGTGGAGATGGCGGCGGTGAACATGATGAGCAGCAGAAAGATGGCGCCCGCTGCCTTGCGGGTGAAAATGCCGAGGATCAGCATCGTGGCCGCGACGGTTTCGCTCCACGACACGCAGATGGCAAACAGGTTGGACAGCGAGAACGGAATGAGCTTGTACCCGCGCACTGCCATTGCAAAGCCGGCCGGGTGCGTCACCTTTTCGAGGGCGGCATAGATGAACAGTCCGCCGACAATCAGGCGCAGCGCCACGTTCAACCAGCGATTGCGGAGGAAGTTCATCAGTTCTGAGGTCCCTTTTCGACGGGATAATTTGCGCCCGACCACTTTTCCCATCCGCCTGAAAACACGGACACGTCTGCGTAGCCGATGATCTTCAGTTCGGTGGCAAGCAGGTCGGCGAAATCGCAATCGGGACCGCGGCAGTAGCAAACAATGTGGTCGGTATTGGCAACTTCGCGGTTGAGCACATCCTGGAATTCGGGAATGCGGTCGTGCGGAATGTTGATGGCGCCGGGAATGTGCCCTTCGGCGTATTCATCCGTGGAGCGCGCGTCGATGATGGTGGCGCCATGGCTGTCAAACAGCCGCTTCATTTCCTCCAGGGAGATGGCCCCCGGGGCCGGCGTCTCGGCCGCGGTCGAATCCGCCTGGCCGTGCTGCACCGTCGACACCGCTTCGCCGTGCTGGATCAAGGGCAGCCCGTGCGGGCGTACCGCGTTGACGCCGATTCCGACGGCGGAAGCAACCACCATCACGGCGATGCCACCCGACAGTTCCTTGAAGAATGAATTCATGAGATTGGACCGAATGCAACGACATCCTAACCGAGCAACGCGTTGCGATCCAGCCCCTTCTAACACCGCCGCGGCACCGGAAGTTCCCGGGTTTCGCGCCGCGGCCGGGTTCTGACCATGTGCGGTATCACCGGCATTGTTCATTCCGACCGCACCGTGCCCGTGGCGGAAGGAACCCTGCGCGCAATGTGCGATGCCATCCAGCATCGCGGGCCGGATGACCAGGGTATGCACCTCGACGGTGCGGTGGGCCTGGGAATGCGGCGCCTGTCGATCATCGATGTCGCTGGCGGACACCAGCCCATCTACAACGAGGACCGCACCTGCGTCATCGTGCAGAACGGGGAAATCTACAACCATCTCGATCTGAGGCGCGAACTCGAGCGGCGCGGGCACCGCTACACCACGCACAGCGACACCGAGACCATTCTGCACGCGTACGAAGAGTACGGCGTGCAGTTCGTGACACACCTGCGCGGGATGTTTGCCATTGCCATCTGGGACGCGCCGCGCCGGCGGCTGGTGCTGGCGCGCGACCGCATGGGCAAGAAGCCGGTCTACTACGCGCACACCGACACGGGGATCGTTTTCGGCTCCGAGATCAAGGCGATCCTGGCGCACCCCGGCGTGCCGCGCCGTCTCGACGAGCAGGCGCTGGCGGAATACGTGGCGTGGGGCTATGTGCCGGATCCGCGCTCCATCTACGCGGGCATCGCCAAGCTGCCGCCCGCGCACACGCTGGTGTTCGAGAACGGCAGGGTGACGGTGGAGCGCTACTGGGATGTGTCGTTCGCGGAAATCACACGCGGACAGCCCGAGTCGTTCTACGTCGACCGCGCGCTGGAGATTCTCGACGAAGCCGTGCGCATCCGCCTGATGAGCGAGGTGCCTCTGGGCGCCTTCCTGAGCGGCGGCACGGATTCCTCGGTGGTGGTGGCGCTGATGGCGCGCCACTCGTTGTCGCCGGTGAAGACGTTTTCCATCGGTTTCGAGGAGAAAGCCTACAACGAGCTGGAATACGCGCGTGAGGTAGCGGCGCATTTCAACACCGAACATCACGAAGAGGTGGTGCTGCCCGACGCGGAAAACGACGTGCCCGCGCTGGTGCGCCAGTTCGACGAACCCTTTGCGGATTCGTCGATGATTCCCACCTACTACGTGTGCCGTTCGGCGCGGCGCCACGTGACGGTGGCGCTGTCGGGTGATGGCGGTGACGAACTGTTTGCGGGGTATCTGCGCTATGTCGACCCTGCCAATGTGCGCGCGGTGGACCGGATTCCCGCACCGGTTCGCAATGCGCTGTTTGCGCCGGTTGCGCACATGCTTCCCGAAGGTACGAAGGGCATCGACCGTCTGCGCGACATGCTGGGGACCGCCGACGAACAGTACGTGCGGCGCATGACGCAGGGGCTGCCCAACATGCACCGCACCGTGTTCACCGACTCCATGGCAAAGCGGGTGGACACCGATCCGTCGCACGTGGCCGCGCCGTTCCTGGCGGTGGCCGCCGCGGGCGCGAACACGCTTTCGCGGCGGCAGTATCTGGACATCCACACTTACCTGGCGGGGGACATTCTGAGCAAGGTGGACCGGACCAGCATGAAGGTGTCGCTCGAGTGCCGCGCCCCGCTGCTCGATCAGGAGCTCGCCGCGTTTGCCGCCACCATTCCGCCCGAGTTGCGCATGCGCGGCATGACCACCAAGTACATCCTCAAGAAAGTGGCGGAACGGTTGATGCCGGCGGAGATGGTACACCGGCCCAAGATGGGATTCGCGGTGCCGGTTGCGCACTGGCTGCGCGACCAGTGGGCCGGGACAAGCCACGACCTCATTCTCAGTCCGCGCGTGCTGGAGCGGGGAATCTTCCGCGAGACGTTCCTGCGCCGCATTGTCGACGAGCACGGCGCGGGCAAGCGCGACAATTCCTATATGATGTGGTCGTTGATGATGCTGGAGATGTGGTTCCGCGAGTGCTTCGACTAGCGCGGTTGCACGGACCGGTGGTCTAACGCCGCTCGCGCTCCATGGCGTCCTGGATGGCGCGGCGCTGCTCCGCGGAGAGCGAGGGCGCGTGACTCGATGCCTCGGCCCCGGCGCGGTGGCAGACTCCCAGCACCGCCGAGAGTTGCGCATCGTATCCCCGGCACAGTACGCACAGGAACAGATGCAACCGCAGCGCGAGGTGCTTCTTCCACGGCAGCGCATGATCGCGCCGCTCCGAAAGAAGCCGTTCCGATTCCCGACAGTTCATCATCCGTTGTCTTTCCGGCCAGCCTCGAACCAGTTGAGCTCCAGACACCGGCGAAGCTTCGCGCGCGCGCGATGCAACATGACCCACAGGTTCGTCGGGGTCACCCCCAGAATCTTACTGATTTCTTCGCCGGGAAGCCCGTCAAACTCCCGCAGGGAGAAGGCGCGGCGCTGGGCTTCGGGCAGCCCTGACAGGCAGCTCGTGAACGCAGCCCAGAACTCCCGGTTCTCCACCAGCTGCGACGGGGCCTCGCTCCAGCGCGCGGAGGCCTGTTCCACGTGGTCCAGATGCTCCTCCTCGCTGGAGGGCAGGTCGCTGGACAGGATCTCAATCCGGTTGCGGCGGTAGTAGTCGATGATCTTGTGCTTGAGAATGCCGATCAGCCACGTGCGCACGGTCGAGCCTCCCCGGAAGCCCTCGATGCCCTTGAGCGCGGAAAGAAACGTGTCCTGGACCAGGTCCCCGGCCAGGTCGGCATTGTTTACGCGCAGCAGGGCATAGCGGTAGAGCGCATCGCCGTGTTCTTCCACCCAGCGGGACGTGTCCGGTGGTGGGGTGTGTTCGGGGCGGGTGGCCATGGGACGGTAATTCTAGGCCTGCGCGCGTTTATTTCAAGAGTGGACTGGGGCCCTTCCGCCGCCTATCATTCAGTTCGAATGCTTCCTCGCGCCTACGACCTCATCTGTTTCGACGTGGACGGAACTCTGGTTCGGCATCCCTCCGGCAAGGTTATCTGGGAAGTCCTCAACGAACGTTTCACCGGCGATCACACCGTCAATGTGGAGCGCCATCGCTGGTACAACGAAGGCCGCATCACCTACGAACAGTGGGTCGAGCTGGACGTGCAGGGCTGGATTACCGCCGGAGCCACGCGCGCTCAGATCATCGACGCCGTGCACGAGTTTGAGCACTTTGAGGGAGCACACGAGACGCTGCGCGAACTCAAGCGCCGCGGGGCGCGGCTGGCGGTGATCTCGGGAACACTCGACGTGGTCATCGACACGCTCTTTCCCGAAAATTTATTCGACGACGTGTACTCGAACCGGTTGATCTTCGGGACGCGCGACCGCCTGGTGGGATGGCAGGCGACTCCCTTCGACCTCCACGGCAAGCCGCTGGCGCTGCGCGAACTCTCGAAGAAACATTCGGTGTCGTTGTCACGGTCGGCCTTCGTGGGCGACGGCGAGAACGATATTCCCATGATCGGTGTGGCCGGATGTGTGGTGGCGTTCAATCCGCGTTCCGTGGAGCTCGCACGGCGTGCACGCCATGTAATCAACGAACCCAATCTTTCTCACATTCTCGACTTGATTGGTTGATATGCACAAGACAGACAGCAAACGTGAACAGTTCGACACTCCGGCACGCGTGCTGGAGGAAATCCGAACGCTCTATTCCGACCCCGATCCCGATCTCTCCACGCGCCTGATCCGCGAGCTCATCGTGCACGCGCTCAAGTGCCGGCGCGACGATCTGGAGGTGCTCGATCTCAAGGTGCTGAGCCGGGCCATGGCGGAGTTCCGCTACGCGGCGCGCACCTTCATGCCGTATCGCGACCGGCGCAAGGTGTCGATTTTCGGGTCGGCGCGCACACCCGAGGACGATCCGTATTACAAGATGGCGGTCGAGTTTGCGCACATGCTGGCCGAAGAGGGCTTCATGGTGATTACCGGCGCCGCCGAGGGCATCATGAAGGCCGGCAACGTGGGCGCGGGCAAGGACGCAAGCTTCGGTGTCAACATTCTGCTGCCGTTCGAGCAGGCGCCGAACCCGGTGATCGGCGACGATCCCAAGCTGATCACGTTCAAATACTTCTTCACCCGCAAGCTGTTCTTCGTGATGGAGGCCAGCGCGGTGGCGCTGTTCCCGGGTGGTTTTGGCACCCACGACGAGGGCTTCGAGACCATGACGCTGATCCAGACCGGCAAGGCGCCGCCCATGCCGCTGCTGTTTGTGGAACTGCCGGGCGGCACGTACTGGAGCAGCTTCGATCAGTTTGTCCGCGATCAGTTGCTGGGACGCAAGCTGATCTCCCAGCGGGACCTGGTGCTGTACAAGATCGTGCATTCACCGCGCGAGGCTGTGGACTACATCAAGTTCTTCTACTCGACGTATCACTCGTTGCGCTTCGTGCGCGACCGCGTGGTGCTGCGGCTCGAAAAGGAACTCCCGGATGATGCCGTGCACGAACTGGCGCACGAGTTCTCCGATCTGGTCAAGAAGGGCACCGTCGAGAAGTCCAATGCGCTGCCCGAGGAGACCAACGAGCCCGAGCTGCTGGATAAACACCGCCTGGTGTTTGCGCTCAACCGCCAGAGCCCGGCGCGTCTCTACGAGATGGTTCTGAAGATCAACGAGTTGGGGGCGCAGAAACGATAGGTTCCCGCCGTCACGACGTTTCGTGAAAGAGCACGGGCCGGGTTATCCCGGCCCGTTTTCATTCCTCACCCGAATCAGACGACTGTCCACTCCGGGTCCAGGGGAAGATGCGGAATCCCGGAGCGCGGTAGCTCTTCGGGAGGTAGGGATCGGGAATGGTGGAGGCGTTGCCGTCGCGGATGGCCGAATACGCCGGTGACATGATCTCGACGCCGCCTTCGTTGAACTTGTCCTGGATGTTCTCATGCAGCTGGGACAGCGTCATGATCATGAACTCGGGCTGGTCGGTGTAGACGTTGATCTCGTAGCTCACGTAGGAATCGTCTAGGGCAGTTTGCAGCACGAACGGCTTGGGCTGTTTGAGCACGTGTTCGGTGGCGTCGGCGGCCGCGAGCAGAAGCTCATGCACCTTCTTCCACGGGGCGTTGTAGCCAATGGTCACCGTCGTGTGCAGGATCAACCCGCGGGCCTTGGCCGACGAGCTGTAGTTGATGATATGGCTGCCCAGCACCAGCGCGTTGGGCACGGTGACGCTCACGTTCTTGATGGTGCGCACACGCGTGACCAGCAGCGTCTTTTCGATGACCTCGCCGGTCGTGTCAGCGATGCGCACACGGTCGCCCACGTTGAAGGCGCGCATGTAGATGAGCACCACACCCGCCACCATGTTGGAGATTGAGGCGGCCGAACCCAACGACAGCAACAATCCCACGAATACCGATACACCCTTGAATGCGGGTGAGCTGGCGCCGGGCAGGTAGGGAAAGATGACCACCATGGCGAACGCGAATACGAACACGCGTAGAATCCGGAACGTGGGCATGGACCAGTCGGGATAGAACTCAGGGAGTCTGATCGTCCCCTTTTCGATCTCCTGGAAAAACCACTCGATCATCCGCAGCACGTAACGTGTAACCACTGCGATGATCGCAATGAACAGAACATTGGGCAGGTAATTGACGATCGCCATCGCCACACTGCCGAGTGGAGATAGTATGTAGTTGATGAGCTTGGTCGACAGCCCCCGCGTCCACGGGAAGAAGCTCAGGATAAGCGGCACGAACAGGTAGAACAGCAGAACGTACGTAACCGCGCGTACGATCTTCACCGCACCGATAAACAGGTTGGTAATCCGGGCGGCCGAGAACACCTCGACATTCTGGATGCGCAGGGGCCGGATGCGTGTGTCGCGCCAGGAGTGCAACACCGCGACCGCGCGCCGGAACAGCCGCTTGAGAAACACGAACACCACGATCAGAGCGATGGTGCATAGCAGAGAGAGTGCGCCGGCGATGAGCAGGCTTCGGAAGCTGGTTCGTTGCGCATCGCGCATGAGCAGCGTGTATACCTGGGCCGCGAGCCGGTGCGCGAATTCGTGGCGCGTCGTGCCCTCCAGGGCGGCATCCTCGTCGGTGATGGTGAAGACGATCCGGTCGCCGCTGTAGACGCTGGAGGAATGTCCCAGGTCCCTCACGACCAGTGAATCCATGTGGGTGCCCCGGTCCTTGAGCAGCCGCTCCACGCGCTCGAGGCTGGCCTTGGCCCGGTCCGCGGGCGAGAACGGCCCCATGGGTGCCCGTACGACAGTGATGGTATCGCCCCGGAACACCACCGGCGCGGGAGCCATCGCGGCGGTTGAATCCACGGATGCGGCCCGGGACTGGTAGGGAAGACAGATGGCGGCGACGGCCAGCAGCAGGACAACGCGGAGGGACCAGACAGCGTGCTTCATTCTCACTCCTGTGACAATCGGGGGCCCGGCACGGCTCGGTGAGGATGATGCCGCATGCGGGGATTTTTCGCCAGAGGGATGAGGAGGGGAGGCGGGAGGGCATGTGAGCGCCAAAAAACAACCGGCCGCCGGACGGGAATCCGGCGGCCGGTCGCACCCTTGCATGATGCGTGTCTTGAGATATACAGGCCTACTTCAACATCACGATCTTCCGGCGGTCGGTGACTGATCCGGCCTTCAGCGAGACAAAGTAGATCCCGCTGCCGACCTGTCC
>DASRYI010000212.1:0-1909 GCA_035687255.1 Candidatus Krumholzibacteriia bacterium
AATGCGCGTGCGGCCGGCGGCGGCAAGGTGATTGCCCTGGATTCATATCCGTCGGTGCCGGCGGTGTACCGCACGGTGGCGGAACGCGCCGTGACGCCGTGGGCCAACTGGGATCGTTTCGATCCGCAGGAAATGGATTCCACGTGCGTGGTGGTGCCCATCGAATGGGCGCCGGGTGAATCGCTCAAACGCCAGGACCTGCCGGGCTTCGTCGATGTGTTGTGCCGTCATTTCCTGCGCTGGCATCGTGCACCCATGGTCACCGGTTTCGAGCTCGACGCGGAGGGTGTCACGCGCCCGGTGCTGCAGCGCGAACGCGCGACCGTGGTCGACGCCACGCGCTACGGCGGCGGTTCCACCATGGACACACTCGAGGTGGAAGACGCCGTGTTTGTATTCTCGTCGCGCGGCGCGCCGTCGGAAGAATTTGTGCTGGGTCTGGCAGCCTTCGCGGACATGTACCGCCCGGTGGCGGTGGTGCTCACCGGGTGGGTGGTCGATGACTGGATTCCCGAGGAAACGCCGGTGCTGGTTTCGCTCGGAGGATCGACGCAGGTGGCCTCGGCGGTCGCTCAGGCGCTGGCCGGGTCGCTGGCTCCCACCGGGTCACTGCACGGGCTCCTGCCCCGCCGCAACGCCGGAAAACCCCGCCCGGCGGCCTAAGGCGTTGTCAGTTCGGGGGATTGACAGCGCCACAGGGGCATGGTAGCGTCTGATCCCCTGCGGACGCCCCGCGGCACCCGCACCCGAATTTCACGGAGCCGTAGTTCAGTTGGTTAGAACGCCTGCCTGTCACGCAGGAGGTCGCGAGTTCGAGTCTCGTCGGCTCCGCCATCATCCAAGCGAATGCCCTCCAACAGGTTATGTTGGGGGGCATTTCGTTACATCGAACTTTGTCTACTTCGAAGCCCGTTTGATGTCGTCGATCGTGATATCGATCGGAGTTCTTCCCGCGAAGTAGAGACTGTCGTCACGGACTTCGAACATTCCGTTGATCCCCCGCACGGGCGCGTACCCGTCCTCGATCTTCTTCAGGAAGAAGCAGTACCGCGTTCCGGGTTCAATCATTGACCGAAGCGGCGCGGGATCACGCCAGTCGGGCCAGTAGTTTCCGGATGTAATCTGTCGGATCGCAATTTCGGAAGGGACTGTGGCACCGCGAATCGAACGTGAGTCGCGCAAGAAGATCGACCACTGAACCGCGTCCGACTTGTCGGGACCATAGATTGTCTTCGCTTTCATGCTATCGACCGCACCGACGACGGCGAGCTCACACTGATTGAGAACTGACTCTGGAGAAACGTCACTCAAACGCTTCTGCAATTCGGTGAGATCCGTGAGCACTCTTCCATCGCCCTGATTGACCCAGCCATTCTCTTCGTGAATGAATCTTCCGTGCTCCGAAAACAACCAGTAACTTCCGCCGAGCACGTCCTTCCCCCAATTCAGGCCTACGATCAACTCTTGTCCGACGGAGTAGTTCTTCTTGAACAGAGAGGCGCCCACAAAGGAAACAAAACGGATAGAGTCTTGCTGGGTGTTCCCACGCATGACCTCGTCGACGGCTAAAGTAGTGGTCGCGACGTCCACGCCACTGTCGTCATTTCCGCCGGGCACCATCGGCATCGCCTGCCGGCGAGGCTTCACCTCGACAGTCACGTCAGTGACCTGGCCCTTGACGACCAGGTCGCAATAACGGAAATCGGTGACCCAGGCGGGCTCCAGGGGACTGGCTCCGACGAGGGCGGCCAGAAGTAGGGATGCAATCAGTTTCATGTGTGGTTTCGGCAGCAAGGGCCGCCAACGAGTAGCCTAATACGCGAGAAGCGTCTTGACCAGCCTGGCCGCGGTTCGATGCAGGTCTCGTTCGGCCCACCATTCATACCCCGCACTTCGGTGCGGGGTATTT
>DASRYI010000213.1:0-2025 GCA_035687255.1 Candidatus Krumholzibacteriia bacterium
GGCCGGGGCAACGGAGTGGCGCGAATGACGCTGCCGCTGGCCTTGTCCGCCAGCGTGTCGCACACTTTGGTGACCTTGAGCTTCACCAGCGCGCCGATATCGCCGGCGTGAATCTGATCGGTGTCCTGGCGGTTCTTTCCCACGACGGAGTAAAGCTGCCCCAGGCGTTCCGAGGTATTGCGCGTGGTGTTGTGCACGTCCGTTCCCGGCGTCAGCGTGCCGTGATACACGCGCACCACCAGCATGTCGCCGATGTGCGGATCCGAGATGTTCTTGAAGACGTAGGCCACCGGCGTACCCTTGACGTCAAAATCGATCTCCTTGCCATCGGCCGTGAAGTGCGAACTGGCGTCGGCGCCGGGCAGGTACTTCTCGATCGCGTCGAGAACCAGCGCCGCTCCCATGTTGTGCGCGGGTGACGTGCACAGGAGCGGGAAGACCTCGCCGCTGCGCACCACCGTCGCCAGCGCCCCGCGGAACTCGTCGTCCGAGAGACTTTCCGACTCGAGGTACTTCTCCATGAGCGCCTCGTCGGATTCCGCCGCGGACTCCATGAGTTCCTTGCGCAGCGATTCGGCGCGGTCCTTGAGGTCGGCGGGGATATCGATGGGTTTGACACCGCCCTTGCCGTCCTTCTCGAACTCGTACGCCTTCATTTCCACGAGGTCGACAACCCCGCGGAAACCTTCCCCGCTTCCGATCGGCAGTTGCAGGGGCTGCACATGCAGGCCAAAATGCTCGTGGCAGGATTCGAGCACGTTGTCGAAGTTGGCGTGCTCCTTGTCCATGCGCGTGATCACGAAAATCCCCGGGAGCTTGTGCTCGTGCAGGAAGCCCCACATGCGGTCCGTGCCCACTTCGACGCCCGCGTCGGCGCGCAGCGTCACGACTGCACCCTCCACCACGTCCATGGCCAGCAGCACGTCGCCCACGAAATCTTCGTAACCGGGCGTATCGACGATGTTGATCTTGTGTCCGTTGTGCTCGAGCCACGCGACGCCGGAATGAATGGAAATCTTGCGCGCGGTTTCTTCGGAGTCGTAGTCCATGGTGGTGTTGCCGTCCTCGACGCGGCCGAGGCGCGCGATGGCACCGGCCGTGTAGAGCATCGACTCGGACAGCATGGTCTTGCCCGATTCCTGGTGGCCCACCAGGGCAACATTGCGGATTTGCGACGCAGGGAACTGCTTCACATTAGCCTCCTGTTAGAGCGTGGCGCGGCGGGACGCAACCTCAATACCTGCTTGAGGTTGGACTTGGCATTCTAGCAAAGCGCATGAAGCGGTGTCAATCTGGCGAAAGACGCCGTGGCTACTGTCCGAAGTTCGCGAACATCTCCCCCAGCACGGTAAAAACGGCGTACAGCAACCACAGCGGAATCACGCACGCCAGGGCCTGGCCGAGGCGCATGCCGAAGGTCCGCCGCAGGCCGGCGGCGATGAGGACCAGCCCCCAAATGGAGAAGAATTCGATGCTTCCCAGGAGGCCTTTGAGCACGGCACTCCCCTCCGGCGCCAGTACGCGCAGGGACAGGGACGCATGCAGGTCTTCCGGGGAGGTGATGGTATCCATGCCGCGGGCGCGCAGAAGGAGCGCCGTCGCCAGATAGCCCAGCGCCGACACGACGCTCGTGAACAAGATCAGGGTGAAGTACTTCTTGAAGGTGGCCTCCCGGGACATCACCGTCACAATGACATAGGTCAGTCCGCAAACAATGAGTGTCACGAACAGTACCATGACCGGGGCCATCACCATCTGCGAGACACTCACCATGGCCATCTGCTTTTCCACCTGGGCGCCCGAGAACTTGGGGTTCATCTCCAGCAGGACGCGCTGCATGGGAATCATGAGCGCGGTGGCAACCAGCGTCAGGGCCGACACCATCACCCACGGCTGCCACCAGTTCGCCTTCGAGTCGCGAATATCATCGAACACCCGGTTGGGTGAGACGAAGATCCACAGGAACCGGCGAAAGAACGACATGAGATCACTCCCTCGGTTTGAAACTCACGCGGCCGCGAAGCA
>DASRYI010000214.1:0-6255 GCA_035687255.1 Candidatus Krumholzibacteriia bacterium
GCAGAATTGGTCGTGGTGGCCATGGGTTACCTCGTTAAAAAGTCGTCGCGGCAGACTCCACTATATAAATGAGAATGGGCCCTCAGGGAAAGCAACAATCGGACCATTTGGTCCCCACCGTTGCGCCGCATCGGGACGCAATGGTAGGCTTGTAGTTACCGCGAGAGTCCCTGCTGTTCCGAACTCCCGCCCTCCGGGCCCGTCCTGCCGGCCGGGTCATTGGTTTTCGCGCACGTCGGCATTCGCCGATGACGCCCTTGTTCGAGCCAAGGAGGCCGCACATGAGAACCCGGCTCTGTCTTCTGCTGCTGGTCCCGTTCCTGTTGCTTAAACCCATCGTCGCGCGCGCCCAGTGGGTGCTCGACGGGCTGGCCCTGTCGACCGCGACGGGCGCTCAACAGTACCCCACCATCGCGCCCGATGGTTTCGGCGGTGCCTTCGTCACGTGGTACGACGGCCGGAACGGCAACTATGACATTTTCATTCAGCACGTCAACGCCCAGGGAGACCCGCTGTGGACCACCGATGGTGTTGCCGTGTGCACGGCCGTGCAGGATCAGTACAGCCCGCAGCCGGTCGCGGATGGATCGGGCGGCGTCATTGTAACGTGGGTGGACCACCGGTCCGGCGTCTACGCTCCCTATGCGCAGCGTATGAACGCCGCGGGGGTGGCGCAATGGACGCCCGATGGCGTGGAGCTCTCTCCGACCTCGTCCGACCCGTGCTACCCGCAGATTGTCTCGGACGGCGCCGGGGGCGCCATCATGCTGTGGGAAGACAATCGAACGGATGCGAGTGACATCTACGTACAACGGCTCAACGCGGCGGGAACGGCGCTGTGGACGCCCAATGGCGTCGCACTGTGTTCAGCGACGGGTATTCAGCCCAACGCCAGAATCGTGGCAGACGGATTCGGTGGCGCCATCGCGGCCTGGCAGGACTATCGAAGCGGCACCCCTGACGTTTATGCCCAGCGCATCAACGCCTCCGGTGTGGTTCAGTGGATCGCGAATGGTTCGCCGGTCTGTACGGAGTCACACTTTCAGACGCTTCCCTACATCGCGTCGAACGGCTCCGGCGGGGCATTCATTGCGTGGACCGACTATCGCAACAACAACTCGGACATTTACGCACAGATGGTCAGTGCGCTGGGAGTCTCCCAGTGGACGGCCAACGGACTTGCCCTGTGCACGGATCCCGCGAGCCAGAACGCCTCGGCGATCGCAGCGGACGGCGCGGGAGGCGCCTTTGTCGTATGGAGTGATTCCCGCAGCGGCACGTATCTGATCTACGCGCAACGCGTCGATGCAGTCGGCCCGCAGTGGGCGGCCAACGGCGTAGCGATCTCCACAGCGAGCGGCAATGAGTACAACCCTGTCGTCGCCGCAGATGGAAGCGGTGGTGCGGTCATCGTGTGGCATGACTTTCGTAACGGCGCCGATTACGACGTCTACGCGCAGCGGGTGGATGCATCGGGCGCGGCCCAATGGAAGGTAAATGGAACGCCCGTAAGTACCGCCGGCGGCGATCAGACCTCGCCCGTGATCATTTCCGACGCCGCGGGTGGAGCGATTGTCACCTGGATGGACCTTCGAGGTGCTGACTATGACATCTACGCGCAGCGGATCGAGGGCGTTCATGGATACTGGTATCCCCGACCCGAACTGGTCGCGGTGGCCGATGTGCCGGTGGACCAGGGCGGCCGGGTGAAAGTGAACTGGACCGCGAGCAACGAGGATGTGCCCTACCTCAACGCCATCACGCACTACGCGGTGTGGCGTGCGACGGACGCGGCGGCCGCATCCCAGGCCGCCGCTCAGGGGTTCCTGGTGCAGGGACCATCCCAGGTCCCGGGCGACTTCGACGGCCGGGCCGTGTGGACGCAGCACACCGCCGCCGCAGACTACTACTGGGAATGGCTTGCGAACGTGGACGCACATTTCTTTTCGGCCTACAGCTACACGGCCACCACGCGGAGCGATTCCACGAGTCAGGGTTCGTCCGACGAAAGCTACCTCGTGAGCGCACAGACGAGCGATCCCTTCCTGTTTTTCGATTCGAACGTCATGACCGGCCATTCTGTGGACAACCTGGCACCGGCCGCCCCGATGTATCTCACCGCGAACCGTGCCGGTTCCGACGTAAATCTGAAATGGAATCGCGTGCGCGTGAGCGACCTCAAGAACTACTCCGTGTTCCGGGGGACGTCGACGGGGGTCACGCCGATTCCGGTGAACTTTCTGGCCGACGACACCGACACGGTGCTGGTCGACCCGAACGCACCCACCAGTGCGCTCTACTACATCGTCACCGCCAACGACGTGCACGGCAACCAGAGCGCGCCGTCCAACGAAGCGGCCGTCAGCGGAAACACCGGTGCCGGCAACCTGCCACCGGTTACCGCACTCACGGTGTTGCAGAACCATCCCAATCCGTTTGGCGGCGAGACCCAGCTCGAGGTGGGGTTGCCCGCGAGGAGCGACCTGCGCATCGAGATTTACGACGTTGCAGGAAGGCGCGTCCGCAACGTTCTTGTGCCGGCCCGGGAGCAGGGTTGGGGCACGCTGTGTATCTCCGCGCGTGACAACGAAGGCCGGTTGCTGCCCAGCGGTGTGTACTTCTACCGCGTGCACGCTGGCGCCGACGTGGTCACACGGAAGATGGTGATTGCACGGTAGCGCGCCGTAGTCGCGCGTTAGTTGCACTCCATCGGCAGCACCAGGAATCCGTTGGGGCCGCCCGCGACCCACACGTAGCCGCGCGCCACGTCCACGCCCACGCCGTTGCCGGGAGAGCTGCCAATGGCCACCGGCGCGGTCGGCGATGACACGTCCACGACCTGAAGTCCGAAGATTCCGTCGGCGACGTACGCGTAGCGGCCGTCCACGTCCACATCCTGCGCGTCACCGGGAGAATCCACCGCGCCGATGATGGTGGGCGCCGTGGGCGTCGATACATCGATGATCTGCAACCCCGCGCTACCGTCCGCCACGTAGACCAGCGACCCCGATACCGACACGTTGAGTGCGCTGCCCGGCAGCACCACCGTTCCCACAATCGTGGGTGCCGTCGGCGTCGAGATGTCGACCACCTGCATGCCACCACTTTCATCCGCCACATACGCGTAGTTCCCCGCCATATCGACGGCGCGCGCGTTGCCCGCCGTCTTCACCATACCTTTGTTAAGCGGGTTGGTGGGCGACGACACATCGAACACATACAATCCCGATAACTCGTCGGCAATGCAGGCGATGTTTCCGGACACCGCCACTCCGTGTGCGAGCGCGGGCGTGTCGGCGGCGCCGATGATCTTCGGATACTGCGGATTGGTCAGCGAGACCACCTGCAGACCGTCCAGGCCGTCCGCGATGTAGGCATTCGACCCCGACACCGCAATGTCATAGGCATCACCCGGCAGCTTCAGCGTCGCCACCAGTTGCGGGTTGGATGGATTCTCGACGTTCATCACCTGCAATCCCTCCGGTCCGTCGGCAATCACCGCGTGATGGGTGTAGATGTCGATGTCCCACAGGTGCCCCGGTGTCTCGCGGCTGGCGACAACCTCCGGCGAATTGGGATTCTCTATTCGAATGGCCACCACTCCGATGGGTCCGTCGGCCACAAACGCGTTCTCTCCGGAGAGCGCGACGCTCTCGCCGGATCCGCGCGTGTCAATGCTGCCCACGATCGCCGCCGATGCCGGCGAGGAGATATCGATCACCACCAACCCGGAGCCACCGTCCGCGACGTAGGCATAAGGCGCGTTGACCACCACGTCCTCGGCGACACCCGGGGTATCCACGGCTCGCACCAGTACGGGAGCGGCGGGCGTCTGCACATCGACAAGCAGGAGACCGGCGGTCTCGTCGGCCACATACACGGTGGTGCCGGACACGGCCACACCGCGCGCGGGCGCGGACGTGACCACGGTGCTGACATGGGCCGGCGCCGTCGGTACGGAGATATTGACAATCTGGAGTCCCCCCGTTCCGCATGCAACGTACGCGAGGTTTCCGGAAATCACGACATCCTGGGCATCACCGGTCATCGCGAGGGTGCCGACGATGGCGGGTGACGACGGCGTGGCCACGTTGACCACCTGCAGGCCGGCGGCGCCATCCGCGACGTACGCGTACGATCCGGCCACCGCTACTCCGTTGGCATCACCCGGCGTGTCGATGGTTCCCACAATTGCCGGCGCAGACGGTGTGGATACGTCGACCACCTGCAGGCCGAAGGACGCGTCCGCCACGTAGGCGTGCGTGCCGGAAACCACGACATCCTGCGCTGTACCCGGTGTATCCACCGTGCCCACCGCCAGCGGCGACGAGGGTTCCGTGATGTCCACAACCTGCAGACCGGATGTGCCCACGGCCACGTACGCGTACGCTCCCGATATGGCAATGTCATGCGCGTCGTTCGACGTCGCCAGCGAACCCACGATGTGAAGGTATTTGTCGTAGTCGATGCAATAGGCAACGGGCACCGGACCCGGTCCGGTGCTGGTACCGCTGTTGCTGCAGGCGAGACACAGAAGTGCGCCGGCACACGCCGCGCGCGTGATAATCGATGACCGAACCATTGCACAGCCTCCTCCGCGTGCATCACTCGTCGGGCACTTCGTTGTCGAGGGATGTCCGGGACGGGGGCATCGATCGGCCGTGGCGACCTGGCCGTGCTGGGCGAGATGAGCCGTATAGAATTCCTGGGACAAAAATATGCTGCCGCGGTACGACGGTAAAGAGGAGAAGAAAAATTAACGCCCGGGCGCCGTGTGAGGCACGGCGCCGGGCGTGTGTATTGCCCGTTGTGAAACGGCGATCAGCGGCACGCAGCCGGCAATGTTACGGAAAACGGGCCGGATCCGACCAACACGCCGGAGGCGCCTACCGCCACGTCATAGATGCCGTTGAGCAGCATAATCCGCCCGGCATCGGCCGGCCGTTCGGGCCGCAGAATGTCGAATGCCTGCAGGCTTCCATCGGTGCCAACCAGGTAGACCATCCCGGCGCGCTGCGCAATCTTCAATGGCGCAAAGGTAAGCGCGATGGTCCTCACGACGCGCGGTGCTGTCGGGTGCGAAACGTTGATCACCTGCAGTCCCACCGCGCCGTTGGCCAGGTACACGTCGTCGCCCACCACACACACGTCGGTTGCCAGACCCGGCGTGTCCACGCCTCCGATGACCCGTGGCGACGTCGGCACGCGCACATCCACCACCTGCAGCGAATTTCCGTCCGCGACGTACGCGAAGCCATTGTTCACAGCAACACCGGCCGCGACATAGGGCGTGTCGGCGGTTCCGACAATCCGGGGCGACGTGGGGTCGCTGACATCGACGACGTGTAAACCGGCCGAGCCGTCGGCGAGGTAGCCGCGATTGCCGAGCACAACGACATCCCGCGGGGTGGCAGGCAGATCCAGATGGCCCACGATGTGGGGATTGATAAGATCGGTTACGTCGAAGACGAGCATTCCCTCAGAACCCTCGAGTGCGTAGGCGAATCCGTCCGCGAGAGCCACCCCGTACCACGACGCACCCAGCTTCCCCGATTCGGCGATAATGGTTGGCCGGGATGGATCGGAAATGTCGAGCACGTTGAGGCCGACGTAATCGAGCGAGACCCCGCGATCGCCGTCCACGGCGACAGCCGCCGTGCTTCCCCGGGTGGCAATGAATACACCACCGGCATTGTTTGGGCACGGTGGCTTGCTCAGGTCGGCGATCGCCAAACCGCTGGCCCCGGCCGCAATGTAGGCGCGTCCCGCATCCACCACGACACCGCGCGTATCCGGAAGCGGTGGCACGTCCAGATAGCCCAGGACGTGCGGGTCGGCAGGCGTCGACACGTCGACCACCTGCACACCGGCACGAATGTCGGATACGTACAGGCGGTTATCGTGAACGGTCACCCACCTCGGTCCGCCGCGAGCAGCGACCCCTGCCACGAACGCGGGGTGTACGGGATCGGTGATATCCATCACGTTGGTTTCCGTACCGGCCGTCACGTAGGCGTAGTTTCCATCTGCCGCAACCCGGCTGGCGAGACCCGGCGCACTCAGCGTCGCCACCACCCCGGGCGTGGGACCTGAGATATCGACCATCGCGACGCCGTACTGAGAATTGGCGACCACGGCGTAGTCGCCGGCAAGTGCCACATCCACCGCATTCTGATCACTGCCGGTGGTGCTGCCGGTCACGGTGGGCGACGCCGGGTTGGAAATATCGATTACCTTCAGTCCCCCGTCGCCCGC
>DASRYI010000215.1:0-5489 GCA_035687255.1 Candidatus Krumholzibacteriia bacterium
GCTTGCGGCTAGCGGGAGCCGCGGGCCGAGCGCGCGCGGCGCCGCCGGTGCCGGTTGTAGAGCAGGTGGACGATACCGTCGGCCAGACCGACCTGGGGCACCACGATCTTGCGGATGCGGCCCCACTTCATCACCGAGAGATAGAGATCGCAGGCAAAGACCACCACGTCGGCGCGGTCGGGCCGCAGGTTGAGGGTCACGATCCGTTCTTCAAGCGAGTATCCGCGCAGCATGTTGCGCATGGTGCGCAGGCGCTCGATCTCCATTGGCTTGCCCTGCTTCACGCGCGCGAGTTTGTAGATGGTGTTGATGTTGCCGCCGCTGCCGATGGCCACCATGCTGCCGTGTTCGCGGCGGCGCTGCTCCACCCACTGGCGCAGCGATGCGATCACCTTCGGGCTCACCTTGCCCCGCAGGGCGCGCACGCCGCCCAGCGGAAACGATTCACTGCCCACCATGCGCCCGTGCGAGATCAGCGTCACCTCCGTGCTGCCGCCGCCGACGTCCAGATAGAGATAGTTGCGATCGGGATCGAGGCGGTGTTCGACATGGTTGGCGTAGATGACACCGGCCTCGCGCGCGCCGTCGATGATTTCGATGCCGATTCCCGTCTGTTTGCGAACCCGCTCCACCACGGCGGCCGCATTGCTCGCCTCGCGCATGGCGCTGGTGGCGTACGCGGCGAAGTCGAGCGCGGGATAGGCGCGGATCAGGTGGCGAAAGCCCACCATGGTTTCGGCGAGGCGTTGCGCCTTGTCGGCGGAAATCCGTCCCTCGCGGAAGGCATCATCGCCCAGGCGCAACGGCATGCGCACCAGCACTTCCTTCTTCAGGAGGGGCTCGTCGCTTTCTTCGATCACGCGCGCGAGCAGGAGCCGTACCGCATTGCTGCCGATGTCGATGGCAGCGAACTTCATTTCCGTCTCCGCGTGCCGCGGCGCGTACGGGGCCGCGCCGAACCGGGAGATGCCGCACGCGGGCGTTTCCCGGCGCTCCTTGCCACCTTGCCCGTTTTGTGCGCGGACTTGCCGGAGCGCTTGCGTTCGCGCCCCCGTGACGGCGCTTCCGCCGCGGGCCTGCGCGTGGTGGCGCGGACAAACGGACGCAGATCACGCGCGAGACGTGTGGACATGCGGGCAATCAGCCGCGTGACCTCGCGCGAGTTTCCCAGGTTGAGGCCGTGAATCCCGGACAGGATGCCGGCCCGGATGGCTACCACCAGCCGGTCGAGGGCATCCTCGTCCATGCGCTTCTGCACGTCGGGTGCGGGCGGGCGTTCGAAGTGCACCACGCGCGCATCGCCCGCGCGCACCGACCGCCAGTTCGTGCGCACCATGTCCATCACCAGCACGCCGGCTTTGGGGATGGAATTGCGGAACCCGGGAATCATGTAGGCCGCGAATTCCGTGAAGGACGGATCGTGTCCGAAGACCATCACCGAAGAGGCGCGGTTGTCGAAACGTTGCACGATGTGCAGAAACTCTTCGGGAAGCAGGCCGCCGTAGAGATCCTCGCGCAACGCAACCCGTTCCGACGGTACACCCAGGTGCTCGGCGAATACGCGCGCGGTCTCCAGCGCGCGGTCGGCCGGACTCGAGTACACCTGGTCGGGTATCTTCACCAGCGGGGCGACGCGCTCCGCCATCAGCAGGGCCTCGCGGCGCCCGCGTTTCTTCAGGCGGCGGTGAAAGTCGGAGCCCTCGGGCCCTTTGTCCACGGCCGTTGCGTGCCGAACCAGTATCAGGCGTTTCATGCGTGCCTCCTGCGGGTCGAGGGATGAATCACGTGGCGTTGCCGCCCCGCGACTGGGCCGCCCGGGCCAACCACCGGTAGATTTCCACCTGCGCGCGATGATTGCCGGCGCCACGCCGGTAGGTGTTGCTCAACGCCTCGTCGATGACGCGCGCGTGGGTGGTATCACGCATCTGCAGGTTGAAATAGTAGCGCAACTCCGCACGGATTTCGGCGTCGTAAATCGGCGCCGCGACTTCCACGCGGTAATCGAGATTGCGCGTCATCCAGTCCGCCGAGCTGATGTAACAACGCTCGTTGCCGGCGTTGCAGAAGAAAAGAATACGCGAGTGTTCGAGGTAGCGGTCCACGATGCTGATTCCCTCGATGTGATCGCTGACGTCCGCCACACCCGGCACCAGCGAACAGGTTCCGCGCACGATCAACTGCACCTTCACGCCCGCCTCGCTGGCCTCGTAGAGCGCCTCGATCAACTGCCGGTCCACCAGCGAATTGAGTTTGGCGTCGATATAGGCGGGACGCCCGCGGCGCGCGTTCTTGATCTCGCGCCGGATGTGCTTGAGGAACACGTGGCGCATATCCACCGGCGACACGATGAGGTGCCCGTACGCCTGGCGTTTGTAGGTGGCCTCCAGGAATTCGAACACCTTTCCCACTTCTCCCGTGATGCGCCGGTCGGCGGTGAGCAGGAAGTGGTCCGCGTACAGCAGCGCCGTCGACTCGTTGAAATTGCCCGTGCCCACCACCGCGTAGTCGACGGTCCTTCCCTCCTCGCGCCGGCTGATGAGAACCGTCTTGGCGTGCACCTTGAGCCCGGGCACGCCGCTCAGAAGCCGTGCGCCCTCGTCCTCCAGTGCGTGCGCCCAGTGGATGTTGGCCTCTTCGTCGAAACGCGCCTGCAATTCGAGCAGAACCGTCACCTTTTTGCCGTTGCGGATGGCGTTGAGCAGCGCGTTGACCACGCGTGAATCGCGCGCCACGCGGTACAGAGTCATCTTGATGGACTTGACCTTGGGATCGATGGCGGCCTCGCGCAGCAGGTCGATGATGGGATGGAACGAGTGGTAGGGCGTGTGCAGCAGGACGTCCTGCTTGCGAATCACCGCCATCACGCTGCGCTTCCCTTTGAGCGCCGGGTGCTGCAGGGGCTGCTGGGGCTTGTATTCGAGCGCCGGCCCGTTGACGTTGGGAAAGCGCACGAAATCGCGCGCGTTGTGATAACGGCCACCGGGAATCACGTTGTCCAGGCGCCGCAGGTTGGCGCGCTTGATGATCAACTCCAGAAAATCGGCCGGGATGTCGCGGTCGTACACGAAGCGTACCGGCGGACCCTCCTTGCGCTTCTTGAGCGACTTGGCCAGCTTCTCGACCAACCCCACGGTGACGTCGTCGTCGATTTCGATCTCGGCGTCGCGTGTGAGTTTGATGGTGTAGGCCTCGGCCCGGTCGGGCTCGAAGATGGAGAACACGTCCTTGAGCCCGAAGCGGATGACGTCATCGAGCATGATCACGTAGCGCTTGTCGCCGACGGCGGGCAGGACCAGAAAACGCGACAGGTCGCCCGAGGGTACCTCCACCAGCGCGTGCTTGACGCCCGCCGGCACCTTGCGTCCCGTCAGCCGCACCGCCAGATAGAGCACGCCGTTGCGCAGGTACGGGAAGTCCGGCACGCTGTCCAGGATCACCGGTACCAGGCTGGGCCGGACCACATCCTCGAAATACTGCTGCACGAACGCGCGGTGATCCTCGCGCAGTTTCTTCTCATCAACGATGATGATGCCCTCGTTCTCCAGGGCGGCGCGGGCCTGCGCAAACACGATCTCGAAGCGTTCGCGCTGCGCGATGACGATTTCGTGAATCGACTGGAGAACCTTCCGGGGTTCGCCGTACACCATCTTGTGCGAGCTGATTCCGGCGTCGACCATGCGTTGCAATGTCGCGACGCGCACGCGGAAAAACTCTTCAAGGTTGGACGAGCAGATCCCGATGAACTTGAGGCGTTCGATCAGCGGAACTTCGGGATCGGCAGCCTCCTGGAGCACACGCTCATTGAAAGAAAGCCAGCCAATCTCCCGGTTGACCAGGGGAATGCGGGACATGGACCGTGGACCGTCCTCTCACGAACCGGTTGTAGTCGACGGTTCTCTTCGTAGACTGGCGGGAGATCACGCGAGGGACGCTCGGGACGTACTCCGCACGGGGAGACCGTTACGGGACCGGACATGGCTCAGCCAGCCTGGCCCGCGCTCACGCCGGGTCGACGACCGAACCATGACTCATCCTACGGGCACCGGCGACGGGTGTCAAGGCGACCCGCGGTGACCGAACGGCGTGCTTATGCGTGATATCCGCGCGGGTATTTCTCGTGCCAGGCCAGCGCCGACCCGATGATGGTATCCAGGTCGCTGTGCGTCGCGGTCCATCCCAGCACCTGTCCGGCGCGCTGCGATGACGCCACCAGCGACGGCGGATCCCCGGGACGGCGCTCTCCCGCGACCGTTTTCACGTCGCGCCCGGTCACGCGCCGCGTGGCCTCGATGACCTCGCGCACCGTGAAACCGGTTTGGCTGCCCAGATTGAGCGAACCGCTGAATCCGCCCGCCATGGCATCCAGCGCGAGCACATGCGCGCGCGCCAGATCGGAGACGTGCACGTAGTCGCGCACACAGGTTCCGTCGCGCGTCGGGTAATCGTCGCCGAATACCGTCACCGCTTCGCGCCGGCCGAGAGCCGCCTCCAGCACGATGGGAATCAGGTGCGACTCGGGACGATGGTCTTCACCGCATGCATCGCTGGCCCCGGCCGCGTTGAAGTAACGCAGCGCGACGTACTCGAGTCCCCAGGCCGCATGCATCGCGGCCAGCATCCACTCGACGGTGAGTTTGGACCAGCCGTACGGGTTTTCGGGTGAACAGGGCGCATCTTCCTCGATGGGAAGGCGCGCGGGAGTGCCGTACACCGCCGCGGTGGACGAGAACACCAGACGGCGCACACCGTGCGTCTGCATGGCGCGCACCAGCGATGTGGTGCCGCTGACGTTGTTGTCGAAATACTCCAGCGGACGGCGCATCGACTCCGCCACCACGCTGAGCGCGGCAAAGTGCAGCACCGCATCGACGCCCTCCAGCGCACGCGCCAGCGCGCCGGCATCGCGTACGTCGCCCTCCACGAACGCGCAGCCGCCGGGAACGGCGTCGCGATGCCCGGTCGACAGGTTGTCGAACACCACCACCTGGTGGCCGCCCGCCTGCAGCATTTCCGCGACCACCGAGCCCACGTAGCCGGCGCCGCCCGTCACGCACAGTTTCATGACGCCCTCCGCGTGGCACCGCGCATGAACCGGTTCAGGAACACGCCGGTGTGCGAACCGGACACACGCATCACGTCCGCCGGTGTTCCCGACGCCACCACCGAGCCTCCCCCCTCGCCGCCTTCCGGTCCCAGATCGATGACGCGGTCCGACTGCGCAACCACCTGCAGATTGTGTTCCACCACGATCACCGTATTCCCGCGTTGCTGGAGGTCGCGCAACACGTCGATCAGGGTTTCCACGTCTTCGACGTGCAGGCCCGTGGTCGGCTCGTCGAGGATATAGACGAAGCCGCCTTCGGTGTTCTCGGAGAGTTCGCGTGCAATCTTGATGCGCTGGGATTCGCCGCCCGAGAGTGTCGTCGACGGCTGCCCCAGCCGCAGATACCCCAGGCCCACCTTCGAGAGCACGCCCAGTTTCGCCACCA
>DASRYI010000216.1:0-28394 GCA_035687255.1 Candidatus Krumholzibacteriia bacterium
ATGACCGCCAGGAACAGCGCGCCCGCGAAGGCGTACAGCGGCCCGGTTTGCAGCGCCATGAAACTCGAGCCGTAGCGCTTCTCGAAGTCATCCTGAAAGTACGTCTGATAGTCCGCCAGCGAATACCCGAAGAACTCCTTGAACCCGTCCTCGAACGACTGCCGGCGCTCCACTTCCGCCAGAAACGGCGCCAGATCCTTGAACCCCACCTCTGCGAAGAGTTCCGTGAATCCCTCGTACGCCACCCGGTAGGCCTGCTGCGCGCGCGTCTCATCGACGGGATAACTGTGGTACATGTCCTGGAGCCGCGGCGACGAGTGCATCCACACGCCCTGCATCAGCTGCCACTGCTTCACCATCGACCACTCGCCGGCCTGCCATTGCGCCAGTCCTTCCAGAAACCACAACGGAAAGCGCACGTCGGGCGCGCGCTGGTGCACCAGCAGGTGCGAGAGTTCGTGCGGAATCACCTCGTCGAGCGAGTTGTACTCACGCAGGGCCCGGCGCACGTCCACCACGATCTGGTTGTCCTCCAGCATGGCGAACGCCACTCCCCACTCCGGCAGTTCGCCGTGGTGGGCGCGGTTGTAGGGACGCATGTCGTCGGTGATGTCGATCTGGATGGGCTGAATGGTCGTGAGCCCCAGTTCGGCGGCAATGCGCGGCACCTCGGTCTCGCAGATCTTCTGCACCTTGTCGGCAATGCGGTGGTAGCGCGGTTCGGCGTCGATGGAAATGGGAACGGGAATCTGCGCGCGCGCCGGTACGAGGAAAGCGAAACTCAGGACCAGAACGAGAATGACGCCCGTGAGATACAAGAACGAGCGGGTGGCACCGGACGGAGTCCCGGCAACCGAGCGGAGCGAGGTTGTTCCGGGGTCGCCGGTAACAGGACCCGCGAGCGAAGCCCGGGGATGTCCGTGACAGGACCCGCGAGCGAAATGTGCATAGGGATGAGATCGAGCGGGTGGCTCGGACAGGGGCCCTCGGCGGCGAGCGTAGCGAAGCCGGTCCGGGGATGTCCGTGACAGGACCCGCGCGTCGAGACGTGTGTAACAGGACCCGCGAATGTAGTGAAGGAAGCGCCGCACACGCGGCTCCTACGCCGGCCCGGACGATTCGATGATGCCCGCGCCCACCACCACGTCGCCGTCGTACAGCGCCAGCGTCTGTCCCGGCGCAATGGCGCGCTGCGGCTGTGCAAACACCAGGCGGACACATTCGCCGTCCAGTTCCACCGATTCCACCGGCTGCGCGTCGTGGCGCGAGCGAATCTGCGCGCGCAACGCCGCCGTGTCCGCCGCGGCGCGCACGGCAGCATCATCCATCCAGGCTGAGCGCAACGCCAGTTCGCGCCGCATCAGGTCGGGCTCGTCGCCCACCACCACCACGTTGCGCGCGGCGTCCACCGAGACCACGTACTGAGGACGTCCGGCCGCGACGCCCACTCCGCGCCGCTGCCCCACCGTGTAGGTGGGCACGCCGTCGTGGCGTCCCACCACGTCGCCGTTCACCGTCTCGACGTCGCCCTCCATCAGGTCCACCTTGCCGTCCAGGAATTCCCGCAGCGTACGTGTGGAGATGAAACACACGTCCTGGCTGTCGGGCTTGTCCGCCACAGCCAGTCCGGCGCGTCGCGCGTCGTCGCGCACGTCGCTCTTTTCGCGGTCGCCCAGTGGAAACAGCACGCAGTCCAGCACCGCGGGATTCAGCGCGGAGAGAAAATACGACTGATCCTTGGCGCGGCTGGTGGAGCGCGCCACGTAGCGGCGCCCGTCGTCGGCGCGGAACACGCGCGCGTAGTGCCCGGTCGCCACCATGTCGAACCCCAGCTTCTGCGCCCAGTCGATCAGGGTCTCGAAGCGCACGATGGAGTTGCAGCGCACGCACGGATTGGGCGTGCGTCCCGCGCGGTACTCGTCGAGAAAGTTGCGGTACACCTCGCGGCCGAAGATCTCCTCGGTATTCACCACCATGTGGCGGATACCCGCGCGCTGGCACACGGCGCGCGCGTCGTCGATGGCCTCCAGCGAACAGCAGCTGCGTTCGGGCGCGCCGGCGTCTCCATAGCAATAGTTCTTCATGGTGAGACCGACGACGCGGTAGCCCGCTTCGGAAAGGGCCAGCGCGGACACGGCGGAGTCCACGCCGCCGCTCATGGCCAGGAGGACGTGCGCGTTGCGCGGGAGCGCATCGCGTATGCTCAGGAATTCGCCGCGCATCACCGTGCTACTTCTGGTTGGTGCTGTACTGCTTGATGATCTTTACGTTTTCGGACGCGGTCTTGCCGAGGTCGCTGTTGGGATCGGCCTTGATCACCAGTTCCCACTCGCGCACCGCCTCGCCGAAGATCTTGGATTCGGCAAACGCCAGCCCGAGATTGTAGTGAGCCTGCGCGCTGTTGGGATCGATGGCCAGCGCCTGCTTGTATTCGTCCATCGCCTTGGAGAGATTGCCGTTCGCGTGGTAGAGATACCCCAGGTGGCAGTACGCGAGCACGTCCTTGGGATTGACCGCGATGGCGGTCTCCAGCGCCTTCTGCGCATCCGCGGGCTTGTTGTCGTCCTCGTAGGCCAGCCCCAGATTCACCCAGGCCTTGGACATGGTGGAATCGATGGCCACGGCGCGGTGATAGCAGGTGGCGGCGCTGTCCAGGTACGCACTGCGGTTGGGCGCCGACGCTTCGAGCCCCGACGCAAACGAGTAGTAGGCGTTGCCCGCGTAGAAGTGCATCTGCGCGTCGGTCGAATCCATCTTCACCAGCGTGCGCATGGTGTCGATCTGCGCCTGCGGATCCATGGCGTTGAGGCGGGTGGCCAGATCGTTTCCGCCGGTGGCGGCGGGCGGCACGGCCGCCTTCTCCGCGGCTTCCTTCTTGCAACCCGCGGCGGCGGCGCACAGCAGCGCGACCACCAGCGCGGCGCGAATCATGGTCCTTGAGTTCATTGCTGACGACCTCTCTGCCGCTTCCAGTCCTCCGACCCGGTGATGCTCAGAAAGAAACGCACGGACCGGTCGGAATAGGTGTTGTTGTTCACGGAACCGGTGTTGGCGAACTGCAGCGCAATATCCACCTTGCCACGCCCACCGCGCATGATGCGTCCGCTTCCGACGGCGAACGCGATGCGCTTGATGTTCTGTCCGTCCGGCATCGTGTACGGCAGCTGCTCATAGGTGAACGAACCGCGTAGCGGAACCCGCTTCTGCCCCAGCCGGTACTCAACTCCCAGCGACCCGATCTTTTCCTCGGCGAGGCGCTCGGACGGAAAGTTCATGCCTTCGAACTTACGAAAATCGCAAATCGTCCCGCCAGCGAACACGGTGACGTCGGAGGCGAGCCGGTAGGCCGCCGAGAGGGTCATGCGTGACGGCATGGAGGCCGTCTCCGTGCTCTCGGTGTCGGCGCTCGCGCTGGTGAACCGTTCGGAGACGTCTACATGGTAATCGATTTTGGACTCGTATGTGAGACCGATTGAGAGCTGCGAAATCGGCCGTGACACGAAGCCGGCGCCGATGCAGTGCCCCCTGAAAACGCGCTCGCGGTCGCTGGTGGCGTCCGCCGCGTTGCCCGAGAAGTCCTTCACCCAGGTTTCCTCGATTCTCCCGCGCTCGAGCGCGTAGAAGAATCCCACCTTGGCATAGTTGCCGGCATCGACCGCGACCGTAATGGGCACGGAGAACAGCCCGCCGGTGCGCTCGTAGCTGTCGATGAACTCGTCGCCCTCGGAGGTGACACCCGGCGTCTTGAACTTGCCGTCGGGATCATAGCGTCCCCGGAATCCCACGCCCGCCGACACCCGGTGGTGGTACAGCGGGAACGCGAACAGCAGTTGCGAAAGCGTGGTGCTGTTGCTGCGCGTCTCGGAATCCAGGTTCTTGTTCTTGTCGCTGGTGGTGTATCCCGCCACACCAAACGAGAAGCGCTTGAGCCACGCCACCGTGGCCGGGTTGTACTGCAGCACTCCCAGCGAATCGTCTACCGTCTGCACGTAACCACCCAGGGCCGTAATGCGCGCGTCGCCGATGTCCTCGCGCTCGCCCACCAGGTTCAGGGCAAAGATGGAGTCCGCGTGCGCCGAGCCGGCGATTCCCACCGCGACCAGAGCGCACAGCAGCCCGCTGTACAGATGGCGCCGCATCAATGAAACACCGCCGGCGTCGATGACGTCACGAACACCTGCGGGCGCAGGCTGTCGGGAGCGCTGGTCCCGTACAGTTCCACCTGGCGCAGTTCCGTGGTCTCGTTCTTGAAGCGGATGGCAAAGCCGTTGTCCTTGAGTTTGCCCTGCAGCACCAGGAAGATGGCGTTGGTGAGCGGAAACTCCACTGTCTCATCGCTGATGGTGATTCCCTGTTCCGTCACCCGCTGTCCATTCTTGAAATCGGATTTGGCGGGGTCGGTGCTGTCGGGGATGTAAAGCAGCAGCGTGGGATTCACACCCTCGATCACCGATCCGGGCACAATGTGAAAACGCACCCGTGCGGTGTGCACCGCGGAATCCTTGTCCAGCTCGTCGAGCGTGAAGCGCATGTACACGCGGCGCGCGTAGCCATCCGACACCACCAGGTGTGTGGCGGGGGCAACAGGACGGTACGAGGTGGCGTCATAGCGAATGTTGTACGCGCGCTGCACCCCGTCGGTGTAGATCACCTGCAGGTAGGGGTGGTCGGAGGTTTCCGACGCGGGAATCGTGGCCACGCGCTCATTGAGCGAATCGGTGTACACGATGGCCACGGCTTCGCGTTTGGTGGTGTCGCGAATCCAGTCCTGCACCAGCGCGGGCGGAAGCGGATACAGCGGCTCGGCAGTTTCGAGGTGGCGCTCAATGCTGCCTGCGACCGGATCGAGGATGGCGTCGGCGTCCATCAGCGTGTCCAGATCGGAGATGTTGTCGCCCTGGCTGTAATAATGGCCCGTTCCGTAGAAACGAACCGGAAAGCTTTGCGAAATGTTGGCGGTATAGAAATGGAACGACGCCGACAGGACGGTGCGTTTGACGTCTCCGGACTCGGTCACGTCGCGTCCGTCCGACAGAATGAAGCCCGGCTGCAGCACCATGGTGCGGATGTACCCGTCCTGGCGTCCCACCTCGAGGTCGGTGTCGGTGGAAATGGGCGTGTCAAAGGCGTAGGTGGTGTCGGCGTACACACCGATGGTGTCCTGATACACCGTGCCCGGTTTGCTGCCGAGCAGGTCGCTGTCGGAACCCAGGGTTCCGGTGGGATCGGACGAGCAGGAAAACACCAGGAGTGCGGCGCCGGCCACGGCCAGCGACACAAACGCCGCCAGACGGGCGGACGGCAGACTACACTTCGCAGAACTCATCGAAACCTTCTAACACACGTTTGCAGGGGGGTCAATGTAACGGTCACGACTCGGGTTGCGTGGCGATGGTGAGTTTCGTCACGCCCGCACCCTTGATGATGTCAAGAACGTGCACCACCGTGCCATGGGACACGCGCGAGTCGGCCTTCAGCACCACCGCCTTCTCCTCGGTGGTGGCCAGGCGGTTGATCAGCGCTTGCTCCAGCAGCGCGTCGTCCACCTGTTCGTCGTTGAGATGCACCACCCCGTCCTTGTCCACATACACGATGATGGGCGGCTGGCGCGTTCCTTCCGAGTGCACGGCCTTGGGCAGGTCGAGACTCATCGCGGGCTGGTTCACGAAGGTGGTCGACACCATGAAGAACAGCAGCAGCACAAACAGCACGTCAATGAAGGACGTCACGTTGACAAACACGGAGCGCGTTTTGCGACGGGTGCGACGGAGTTCCATGCCTGTCTACTGCTTTCTGAATTCGAATTCGGCCAGCTCCACGTCGCTCCCCTCGCGCATGGCCGCCAGCCGCTTGAGCAACATGTGCGAATACTCGTCGATACGGATCACCATGCCCTCGATGCGCGCGTCGAGGAAGTTGAAGATGATGAGCGCCGGCACCGCGATGATGAGTCCGAAGACGGTGGTAATCAGCGCCTGGGCGATACCGCCGGAGAGCATGCCCGCCTGGCCCACGCCCGACACGCTGATCACCGAGAACACCTGGATCATGCCGATGACGGTTCCCAGCAGCCCCATCAGCGGACCGGACGCCGCCGCGGTTTCGAGCACCACCATGTAGCGCTCGAGGCGTTTCACCTCGCGCCGGCCGGTGTCTTCCATGGCCTGGCGCACGATGAAGATGGGCTTGTTGGCTTCCGCCAGGCCCGAGCGGATGATGTTGGCAAAGGGCGTGTCGAAACGTTCGCAGATCTTCATCGCCAGCGGAATGTCCGCCGGCGTGCGAATCGATTCGATGCAGCTCACGATCTCGCCCTGAATGACCTTGGGTCTGCGCAGCGAGAACAACTTCTCAATGATGACCGCCACCGTCAGGACGGACATCAGGGCAAGCGGGTACATGACGGGCCCGCCCTTCAGAAATAGTTGCCACATCTAGGGCTGCTCCTTTTGTTGCTGTTCATCCTTGCGAACAAATCGCCCGTTCTTGAAGTACCGGTCTTCATCGCCGGGCAACAGATAATAAAACCCGAATTCAATTTCGAGATAGGGGTCCGGAAAGTCCTTCGGCAGTTCGCGAAACGGCGCCGCGCTCTTGACCGCATTGGCACTGGCGCGGTGCAGCGAGTCGTGCCCCTCGGTTTCGATCACCTGCATGTCCTCCATGTGACCGTCGGGGTAGATCCGGAAACGCACCCAGGTGTATCCGTGGATCGCACCCAGCGCGGTAAAGGCGATGGGCGGAATCCATTTCTGCTTGATGCGCCGCTTCAGGTCCAGGAGATACGGCGCGAAATCCCAGTTGGTGGTGGACAGCGAAATGCCACCGATGGACGCGCGCGCCGATCCCGGCTCGTCGAAGTCGACGGACTCGTCGGCGAACGAGGGCTCCTGCTGCGGACTCACCTGCGGCGTCCACTTGGAGCGCGCGATGGCCTCGCCCAGCCCCTCCTGTTCCTGCGGCATGGGCGGCACCTCCGACTGGCCGCCGCCGTCGTTGCCGTCGCGCTTGCCCGGCGTATCCGGAATGGGAAACTTGCCGGTGCTGTGGGGCGCGTCCGCGCCCGTGTCCTGCTTCTCGTTGTCGCTCGCCTGCGCGTTCACCGTGGACCGGAAGCGGCTCTCCTGGTCCTTCTCGGGCGGCACCGGATTTTCCGGCGGCGATACAATGGTGAATTCCATGGGCACGTCGGGCGGCGGCGCCTCCAGCGCCTGGTTCAGTTTCACCGCGTTCTTGAATACGTCGCGGATTCCCGGCATGAAGAACAGCGCGTGCAGCGCGATCGACACCACCAGCCCCCACAATAGCGTCTTGTCACGCCGGTGCGTGAATATGCGTGCATCGGTCACCACGCGGTTACACCCGCTCCAGCCGGCACACCACGAAGCCGCTGAACAGTTCGCGCACGCCGGGCACGCGTGTCAGCGGCTTGAAAACGGAAAACTTGGCCGGCTTCAATTCCAGCCGTGAAATGCGCAGTTCGCGCACGGCGCGTACGATACCCAGAAATTTGCTGACGCTCATGTGATTGAGATCGCGGTCGTACGACTCCATGATCTCCCGCACGCGGCCCTCGATTTCGTCGTGCGACGCGCCCTTCAGGCGCTGGCGCAACACGGCGCGGATCGCCGACTGCAACTGGCCGCGGGTGAACAGGAGATGACACCACGGCGTGTAAATGTAATCGTACAGGTGCGAACCCAGGGGTGAATAGTGGGGTGTGAAAAAGATCCAGATCGCACCGCCCGGCTTCACCACCCGCGCCATCTCGCGCAGCGCGTCCGCCGGTTCGGCGAAATGCTCCATCGCGTCGTTCGCGACGACGGTGTCGAACGCCCCCTCGCGCAGCGGCAACGCCGCCGCATCGGCCACGAAAAAATCCGCGCGCGCGCCCTTCATCTTCGCATACGCGCCGCTCTGCTCCACGTTCTTTTCCAGCAGGTCGGCCCCGGTCACCACCGCACCCGTCTCGGCATAGGCGACGGTCTTGCCTCCCAATCCGCATCCGACATCCAGCAGGTGTTTACCCCGAAGGTCGGCCGCCGGTTCCATGTACATCCGCGCAAACTCTTTTCCCCACGTACGTTCCCAGTCCGAGTAGGCCTCCGCCGATTCCCGGCCGCCCACGTTGGGACGGCGAAATACGCGGTTGAGGGCAACAATCAGACCGGTCATGCGGGGGCGGCTCCGGCGGCCTGCGGTCCCTCCGCGTCGACCCGCCGGCCGGTATCTCTCCAGAAGATATGCAGCCGGGCGGCGTCGAGAAACAGCGGTGTGGCTCCGTCCGGGCCGGGCGCGAACTCCCGGGCGCCCCGGGCCACCAGGGTCGGCGCGCCCTCCGGCGCGCCCTCGAGGCGGATATGGGTGAGGGTCTCGTGGCCCAGAGGCTCGCGGAGGATGACCTTCGCCGACAGGCGAACGTGGTGAGTGATGGCAGCGGCGTCCGGATGAATGTCCTCCGGGCGGATCCCGATGCGCACCTCGACACCCGGACGCGCAGCGAGCTGGCGTTCGATGTCGGCGCCGGCCGGAATGCGCTGGCCGGTTGCGAGCACCAGCGACGCACCCTCCCCTCGAGCTTCGATAAAATTCATCGCGGGACTTCCCAGGAACGACGCCACAAATGTGTCGTCGGGATGGCGGTAGCACGCCTCCGGCGATCCCACCTGGTGAATCTGTCCGTGATTCATGACGACCAGCATGTCGCCGATCGTCATGGCTTCCACCTGATCGTGGGTCACGTACACGCTGGTGACGCGCAGGCGATCGTAGAGTCTGCGAATCGTGGAGCGCATTTCCGTGCGCAGGCGCGCGTCCAGGTTGGAGAGCGGTTCGTCGAAGAGGAACACGGCCGGTTCGCGGATGATGGCGCGACCCAGTGCGACGCGCTGGCGCTGTCCGCCGGACAGTTCGGCGGGCTTGCGGGTCAGGAGCTTGTCCAGCTCCAGCGTACGAGCCGTGGCCGCAACTTTTTTGTCGATTTCCGCCTTCGGCGTCTTTCGCACACGCAATCCGAAGGAGAGATTCTCCGCCACCGTCATGTGCGGATAGAGCGCGTAGCTCTGGAAGACCATGGCGATGTCGCGGTCGCGCGGCTCCATGGTGTCGAGGCGCTTCTGGCCCAGGCGGATGGTGCCGCTGGAGAGTGATTCCAGCCCCGCGATCATGCGCAGCAGTGTGGTCTTTCCGCAGCCCGAAGGCCCGACGAGGACCACCATACGCGGGCTGGGAACGGTGAGGTTGAAGTCCTCGACCGCCACTACCCCGCCGTCAAACACCTTGCGGACGTGGTCGAAAATGAGGTCGGCCATGATCCCGCACAGGGTACGGCAGCGGCCCGAAGTGGCGCAATCGTAAAGGGCTAGCGGCCGGCCGTGGCCGGCCGTGGCACCCCGTGGCTTCATGTTGGCGCGCGCGGCCGCTGCCTCATCCGCGCCGTCTCACCCCGCTGCACGCCTGCTACGTGACGGCTCGCGGCCCGCGGCGCCCCATCAACCGCTCGGCTTCCAATCTATTGTGATACGCGCACAGCAATCGCAGGTTGTTGGCTGTACTCGCGCCCCCGCGTGCCACCGGAGTGATGTGATCGATCTGCAGCACGTGTGTCGACGCGCAGCGTTTTCCGTTCGGGCCCACATAGGTGCATTGCTGCTTGTCGCGCAGAAAGACCTGGTCGCGCACCCGCGCGGGAATCTGCCGGGGACTACGTGCTGCCGGCGTCACGGCAGCGCGTCGCGTTGGCTCGACTGGCTGCGCTGCGCGCGCTTTTCTCCGCGCCTCGCGTAACGCCGGATCCTCCCGCTGGATCACATAGTCCGCCATGAAATCAATCAGCTGTTCCAGTGACGCGTTAGCAGGAAGCCGGTGCGATGCCAGCGAGCGAATGCGCTCGAGCTTCTGCATGACGGCTTCACTCGCCGTGAACTGAACGACGGCCTTTCGTTCCAGTACCGCCGCCCCCGCGAGGGGCTTCGCAGGAGCACTCACCGTCCCATGCTTCACGTGCTCGCACGTCGATGTCGATACACCGACACTGGATGGCTTTTTACCGCCGTAACGAAGGTGATTTTCACCCACGGAGCGCGACGGCGTGACGGGAACACGCACCACAACCGTTCGCACACGATCCCGCGGAAGCGCTGCTGCAGGATCGAACTCCGCTACAATTGCTTCCACCTCGCGCAACGATTTGCCGCTGATCCGAGCCAGTACGTTGTCGCAATTGTCGGGGGTGAGGATCTTCGCAACCCGGGATATCGTCCCCAGGTTCACCTCCCTGTCCTCCAACAGCCGAAACACGTCTGGAAACCTCACAACGCAGCGCGCGGCGGTAATCCGCCGCATGGCCTGTGACTCGGAATAGCGCAACTCCCGTGTGCAGTAGTCGAAGAGGGATGAGAAGCTCTGCTTCAGGTGGAGCTGTCGGCGCTCGGTCTCAACCAGAAACCCCAGCGACGACAACATGCCATCGTGCTCTTTCGCGCGTGCCGTCTTGATACCGGAAACAATCTGAGAATCGGAAAGCGAACGAAGCGATTCGAACATGACGCACACCTCCGTGTTGAGTTTGCAAAACCCAGCGCGGGAGGAGTGCGCTGTACTTCTAATATAGTGATGTTTGCTATGTAGGCAACATCGCGAGACGGAAAGAGTTTTTACGATGTGATGCGCACGCGCAATCGCGATTGCAACACAATCACAACACAATCACAACACATTGCAACACGCGCCACACAAAACAAGAACGTCCGGGGTCGCGAACAACCCCGGACGTTGTGTTGAGAAAAACGCGTTGCGCGTGAGCAACGCTGTGTGCTGGCAAGAACGCGCAGCAATTAACGCCCGCGTTATATTATAAAACGCTTCGCGCTATAACACCTGGCCCAGCGTCTTGTCGATGATGGCCAGCCCCTCGTCGACGTCCGCTCTGGTCAGATTGAGCGGCGGACGGAAGCGCACCGAGCGCGTGCCGCAGCCCACGACCAGGCACCCGTTCTCCTTCACCTTCGAGAGGAACGCCTTGCGCACCTCCGGGCTGGGGAGATCGAACGCGCACATCAGACCGCTGCCGCGCGAGTTCGTCACCTTGCCGGCGTACTTGTCGCGCAGTCCGTGGATCTTCGACAGCAGGTACTCGCCCATCGTGGCCGCGTTCTCGACCAGGTTGTCCTCGTCGATGATCTGCAGGTAGCGCGTGGCGCGCACCATATCGGTGAGATTGCCGCCCCACGTTGAATTGATGCGGCTCGGCACCTTGAACACGCTGTCCACGTCGTCGAACACGCGCGAAGCCAGAATGCCGCACACCTGCAGCTTCTTTCCAAACGCGATGACGTCCGGCATCACACCCGCGTGCTCGATGGACCAGAACTTCCCGGTGATGCCAACGCCCGCCTGGACTTCGTCGGCGATGAAGATGATCTCGTTCTCCGCGGTGATCTCGCGCAGGAAGCGCAGGAACTCGGGACGGAAGTGGTTGTCTCCGCCCTCGCCCTGCACCGGCTCAATAATGAGCGCGGCGATATCGTTGCCATGGGTGCGGATGGCTTCCTTGATTTCACGCTTCGCGGTTTCTTCCGCCGCCAGCACCTCGTCCATGTGCCGGTCGAGCGGGAACGTCACCTTGGGATTGGTGATCCGCGGCCACGGGAATTTCGGATACCACCTGGTCTTCACCGGATCGGTGTTGGTGAGCGACATGGTATAGCCGCTGCGGCCGTGGAAGGCCTCGCGGAAGTGGATCACCTGCGTGCCGGTTTCCTTGGTGGCGCCGCGCTGCATGTTCTTCTGCACTTTCCAGTCGAACGCCGCCTTGAGCGCGTTCTCGATGGCCAGTGCACCGCCCTCGATCAGGAACATGTGCGGCAATGCCTGGGGAATCGCGAAGCGGTCCATCGCCTCCACGAACTCCGCCATCTGCTGGCTGTAGAAGTCCGAGTTGGAGGGTTTGTTCAGCGCCACGCGGCCGATGTGCTCGCGGAACGACGCCTCGGTGATCTTGGGGTGGTTGATTCCAATCGGGAGCGACGCGAAGAACTGAAAGAAGTCGATGTAGGTGCGGCCGTCCGCCTTGTCGCGGAGCCGGACGCCCTGGCTCTTTTCGAGGTCGACCACGATGGGAAACCCGTCGACCAGCATGTGTCGGCCGATGGTCTCCAGGACATGCTTGGGCTCGACGTGGATCTCGCCGGCTCCGGCTGTGTGCGCCATATCTGCTCCTTCGGGATGTGTGGATGGGTTGGAAGTCCCCTTAAGCTAGCCGTTCCCGGTCGCCGGTGTCAAGCAGCCTTGCAGGGGGCCTAAAAAGAAGAATCACTGGCAATTATCGGCGTAACTTCGAGTGATTTTCGATGGGCGCGCGGTACACTTCCGCGCCCTCCGCAAAGGTCGCCTCGATGCGGGCGCGGTCGCCGTCCGCCAGCACCGGGTTGGCGGAGAGCACCACCAGGTCGGCACGGGCTCCCGGCTGGATTCCGCCCGGCTCTTCGTCCTCGTCATCCCAGGCCGCGAAGACATCGCCGGCCGCGCGCGTGTAGCGGTAGTAGGCCTCGGCGGCGCCGATGCGTTCGTGCGGGTTGGCGTGGTGGGTGGCGCCGCGCAGTCCGAAGATGGGCCCGGCCGGCATGCCGTCCGACGAGAACACAAACGGAACCGCGGCGCGCAACAGCGACGCAAACGGATTGTGATGCGCCCAGCGTTCGCGTCCCAGGCGGCCGGCATACATGCCGTCCTCCCCGCCCCAGTTGCGCACGAAGTTGGGCTGCATCACCAGCGGGATGCGCAGCTCGTGGCAGCGTTCCAGTTCCTCGTCGCCGATGATCTCCGCGTGTTCGATGCGGAAGCGCGCGTGCTGCGGGTAGCGCGCCTTCACCACCGCCATCGCATCCAGCACCGTGTGCAGGGCGCGGTCGCCGATGGCGTGCACCGCGCACGCGATGTTGCGCAGCGCACACGCCTCCAGCTCGCTGCGCAGCGCTTCGCCGTCCACCAGCAGTTCGCCGTTGCCATCGCCGTCGGCGTAGCGGTCGTGCAGGGCGGCGGTGCGGCCGCCCAGCGATCCGTCGGCGAAGATCTTGATACCCAGCGCGCGCACGCCGCGACGCTGCAGCGGCACCAGGGCATCGCGCGCCACTTCGAAGCGCTCCGTGGGCACGTGCAGGAAGGCGTCGATGCGCAGCGGCCGGCGCGATGCGGACAGCCCGTCCGCGTACACCTCCAGTGTCTCCGGGTCGACGATGTCGTGGATGGCGGCAATCCCCAGCGCGTGCAGGTGTGCGATGGCACCGTCCACGGCCGCGATCTGCGCGGCCGCCGGCGGGCGCGTGAGCCGGTTGGCCTCGAACACGGCGTCCTCCACGATGCGGCCGCTGTCGCGATCGATGAAGCGCGCGGGTGATTCCAGCCTGTCGAGCAGTGCGGTGTTGGCCACGCCCACGTGGCAGCACACGCGGCGCGCATACAGCGGCCGGTCAGCGGCGATGGCGTCGAGCTGTGCGCGCGTGGGCAGCGCGTGGTCGCTCCAGTCGCTCTCATCGAAATCGATCCCCACGATGGCCGCGTCGTCACTGTGCGCCTGTGTGTACGCCGCCATGCGCTCGGCCACCTCGGCGGCGCTCAGCGTGTCCGCCAGATCACATCGCAGGCGTTTGTAGGCCAGGGAGAGCAGGTGGAAATGTGCGTCCACGAACGCGGGCATGATGAAGCCGCGCGCAAAAGGCACCACGCGGATGTCGTCACGCGCCCCCGGTTGCGGCGCCGCCTCGACCGGTGTCACCTGCGCGATGCGTCCGTCCTGAATCCACACGGCGCGTGGCCGCGCCGGATCCGCCCCGTCGCGCGACGGGTTCCACACGTTGCCGGTAACGACGAGCGTCTGCATCTCCCCTATCTTAACTCAACATGCACACGGGGCCAGAGGAGATTGGGGCAACACGGAGGGACGCGAAGCATCACGAGCGGGTGTCACGGACAGGGGCCCTCGGCGGCGAGCGTAGCGAAGCCGGTCCGGGGATGTCCGTGACAGGACCCGCGAGTGTGACGTTGGAATCTGAGGCACCGCGAGCGGGTGTCACCGGACGGAGTCCCGGCAAGCGAGCGCAGCGAGCTTGTTCCGGGGTGGCCGGTGACAGGACCCGCGAGTGGGCTCGCTGAGTAAGATTGTTCGCAATGTCCGTGACAGGCCCCGCGAGCGCGGTGCAGATCGCGTCATCCCCCAAAAAACAAGGAGGCCCCGTGTGCATTCTGGGCCTCCCTGTCCTAACCCGTCCAGTGGCGGACCGAACGGGCCGTTTTCCCGTGCGTGCGTACGACGACTAGTTGTCGTTACAAACGTCTTCCTGGTAACCAGGGACGTTTCTCTCATACGCCCAGTCGCGACGGTGCTCCACTGCGATGTTGTGCGTCTCGGCAAGCCGTCCACACTGGTCGAAGATGAACACCTTTCCGACTTCGTAATACGTCCACCTCTCGCGCATCGTCCCGTATTCATTCAGACGGAGGCGATACGGTGTGTACCCGTACTCGTCGTAGATGGCTTTCTTGTCGCCGGTGAGATTCTTGACGTAGAGATAGTGCCGGATGCTGGCGCGGTCACGCGCGCCCGTCACCTGAGGAGGATAATAGACAGCGTCGGCAAAGACGGGTGCGGCCATCACCAACACCAGCCCCGACACCCACAGATACTTCTTCATTTGCCCGCTCTCCTTCGGTCGCTAAATCACATGATGCGAAGCGGTTATTGAGCACACCTATTGTATCACATTGGGTACCCAAAAGGCAAGATGGGGCGCATGGCGGCGCCACGTTTCGGGCCGGGGGTCGTGATGGAAACGCGCTTGGAAGCGACGAAAAGGTGCGGCCTTAGCAGGAGCGCCGGAAGCGCTCCGGGCGGCAGAATTTTCTTCCTGATTGTGCCCCACCCCGCTGTCCCCCCCGGACATGAGGCCGCACCGCAGCCTCATGTCTTCGCGGCACAAACATTGCCCACTATAAAAGGACTCCCGGGCACTGGTGGATTCGCTGCCAGTGGCCGGCGCCACCGCACACCATGAGCGCACCGACCAGGACCACGACCGCCGGCGAACGCAGCGTCCGCCGCGACGACGCGTTCGATATCGCACACGTCGCCCACGTGCTGCTCGAACGGCACATTCTCACGCTCGAACAGGAAGCCTCCGTCCAGTCGGAGGCCGGCGCACGGCGCACTGCATTGCTGCGCGAACTGCGCGAGCGCGGACTCTCCGGCGGCGGCTACATATCGCCGCTGGAAATCATCGCCTCGTTCCGCTTCCCCAGCCGCAATCCGCGCCGCGACCATCTGGACGAAGAGGAACTCGCACACGCCTTCGGCGACGCCGTCAACATGCCCTTCGCGCGCATCGATCCCCTCAAGCTCGACGCCAAGAAGCTGGCGGCCATCGTCTCCAAACCATTCGCGCAGAAACACCTGATGGTGCCCATCCGTCTCGACGGCAGCCAGCTGTGGGTGGCGATGGTGAATCCCTTCGACCGCGCCGCCATCAACAACTTTGAACACGCCACCGGCTACGCGGTGGAGCCCGTGCTGGGACTGCGCGCCGAGATTCTGAAAACCATCAACGAGATCTTCGCCTTCGAACGCTCGCTGCAGAAGGCGGAGAAAGCGCGCGCCGCGGCCTTCGATGTCGGCAACCTGGAACAGCTGGTCGACATCGGCAGCGACGAGGAGCTGGACAGCTCCGACCAGCACGTGGTGCGCGCCGTGGATCTCCTGCTGCAGTACGCCTTCGAGCAGCGCGCCAGCGACATCCACATCGAGCCCAAGCGCGAACGCGCCGTGGTGCGGCTGCGCATCGACGGCTGCCTGCACGACACCCACTCCATTCCCAAGCAGGTCTATCCCTCGTTCGTGTCGCGCATCAAGATCATGTCGCGGCTGGATATCGCGGAAAAGCGCCGTCCCCAGGACGGACGCATCAAGTCGGTCTTCAAGGAAAGTGAAATCGAAATCCGTGTGTCCACGGTGCCGGTAGCCTTCGGCGAGAAGGTCGTCATGCGCATCTTCGACCCGACCATTCTCCTTCAGGACGTCAAGTCGCTGGGCTTCACGCCCGAGCAGACGGCCAGCTACGAGCGCATCATCCACAAACCGCACGGCATCATTCTGGTGACGGGGCCCACCGGTAGCGGCAAGACCACCACGCTGTACTCATCGCTGCAGTACCTGTCGTCGCCCGAAGTCAACGTGATCAGCATCGAGGACCCCATCGAAATGGTGCACGAGCCGTTCAATCAGATTGCGGTGCAGGAGACGGTGGGACTCACGTTCGCCAACGCGCTGCGCAGCGTGCTGCGCCAGGACCCCGACATCATCATGGTGGGAGAGATTCGCGACGCCGAGACCGCGCAGTACGCCGTGCAGGCGGCGCTCACCGGGCACCTGGTGTTCTCGACGCTGCACACCAACACCGCCATCGGCGCCATCACGCGTCTGGTGGACCTGGGACTCGAGCGCTTCCTGGTGGCCTCCACCGTCATCGGACTGGTGGCGCAACGGCTGATGCGCCTGGTGTGCCCGGCGTGCGGCGAACCCGACCACGTGGGCGCGGAGACCCTGCAGCTGCTGGGACTGCCGCCCGAGATCGATCAGTCACGCGTGCGCCGTGGAACCGGCTGTGAGAAGTGCCGCAAGACGGGATTCTTCGGGAGGACGGCGGCCTTCGAGGTAATCGAACTCACCGACGCCATGCGGGTGATGATCCGCGACAACGCCGACGAGCCCGATATCGCCAAACTCGCCCGTCGTGGCGGCACCGAACCGCTGCTCTCCAACGCGGCGCGCAAACTGCTGGCCGGCAAGACCACCCCCGAAGAGATTCTGCGCGTCGTTCCCGCGACGTGGTAGGTGCTCAGGCCGCAAACATCGCCTGAAGCGCAAGCAGGACCGTATCCACGGTGCGCGGGGAGAGCTTCCCCAGGCGGCGCGTCACGCGCGCTCGATCGACCGTTCGAATCTGATCCAGCACCACGAATCCGGACTTGCCCTCGAACCGGCATCCAATGCGGAACGGGTAGGCGTGGCCGCCGGTGGTCATCGGCGCCACAATGAAGGTGGGCATGTGTTCGTTCAGGACGTCGGGAGAAATCACCACACACGGACGCGTCTTCCGGATCTCTCCACTCTTGCCGTGACCCAGCCCCACCAGGATCACGTCACCACGCCGGATAGCCGCCGCTACCACTCCCACTCCTCATCATCGAACCGGGTGGGCGCCGGTTCCTTTTCGAGCACGTAATCTTCGCGGCGGCGCGTCAAGGAGTGTTTCCGCTGCGGAAACGCGCGACCACCGGCGCTTCACCTACTTCTTGCGGGTGTAGCGGATCTGCCACATCACTTCCCACGTCTTGCCGTCGTCCAGCGAACGTTCCCAGTTCCAGTCGAACGAGTCCGGCTTGATGTTGTACCAGACCATGCGCTGGTGGATGGTCTTCCCGTTCTTCTCGAACGCGCGTGAGAGAATCATGCGGTCTTCCTGGAACGTGCCCGTGAAATCCAGATACGCGCCCTGGTTGTCCACCCAGGTCTGCTTCCACAGTTTGCTGTTGGGATCGAAGACCGAGACACTGTGGCCTTCGAGCGGTGAGCCCGGAGCTCCGTTGAACTCCTCGACGATGACGCGGTCCCAGCGCTTGGTGATGTGGTTGGAACCGTGCGCATCTCCGCCCATGGCCGCGTCCCAGTCGCCGAGCCAGAAGTTGAACTGGTCGGTCTCGGGTGGAATCGGCGGCGGGCCGTTCTTCTGTGCGAGCGCGGCGGCAGGCAGACACAGCAACAACGAGATGAGCAACAACCGTATGTGAGCAAACACGGAATCCTCCAGGGGTTGGGCTGGTTTGCGCTGAGGGGAAACTAGTGGATGACGGCGGAGCAGAAAAGCGAAAACGTCCCGCGACGAGCCGTCGCTATTTCAGCATGACGATCTTGCGCGTTTCCGAGTAGGCCCCTGCGGTCATGCGCAGGAAGTAGATTCCCGAGCTTGCGGCCACCCCGGCGCCGTCCGCGCCATTCCAGGTGACGTGGTGCTCTCCCGCCGCTTCGGTGCCATCGACGAGCGTGCGCACCAGACTACCGCGCACGTCGTACACCGCGATCACGACGCGTTGCCCGCCATCGAGCGAATAGTCCACCGTGGTCTGCGGATTGAACGGGTTGGGATACACCGACGACAGCGCCGTGACCGCCGGTTCCGCGCCCGCCAGCGCCTGCGAAGATGCATTGGCGGGAACACGCACGCTGACCGTATCGAGCGTCGCGTTGTCCGACATGTCTCGGGCTTCGTAGACGATCCGGTACTCGCGGCCGCCGCTGTTCCCCGGGCGCGTGGCGCGCAGCTCGAAACACAGATCGGCCGTGCCCAGAGTCGCGCCGTGAACGTCGTCCGCCGCACTGACGGCGCGCGCGCCATCGAACACCGCGATGTCGACAAGACGGAACGTGGGCGCCGGATCCTGGTTGTCGCTCACCTTCACGGTCGCGCACACCGGAATCATTTTGTGATTGGGCGGCCACAGGGTGTGGTGATCCAGCTCGACCGTGATGGTCGGCGGTGTATCGTCGGTCGTCGCTCCCCACTCGAGCACCCAGGCATCATTGAAGTCGCTGTAGTAGTTCTCGCCGCCGAAGACCACCATGCGGTCGCGCAGCGCGTCGTAGATCGCGGTGTGACTGGAACGCCCCGCCGGCTTCGGCCCGTCGGGCATCAGCATGGTCCACGCCGGGGTGGCCCCGAGCGAGAACGCCCACACGTCCGCGCGGTCCTCCCACCCCCCATACATCACCATGCGGTCGCGCACCGGGTCGTAGATGGTGGTGGCGCTCCGGCGCGGCGCCGGACTCGCACCCGCGGGCGTGAGTGTCGACCACTCGGGCGCACCCGTCAGGGAAAGCGCCATTACGTCGTTGCGTAACGTGCCGTCATACCCGCCGAACATGAGCAGGCGGTCGCGCACCGGATCGTACATGATCGCATCGCCGGTGCGCGGCAGCGGGCTGTCGTCCTTGGGCTTGATCTCCGCCCACACCGGTACACCCGCCAGTGAAAGCGCCCACGCGCGGTCGCTGATAACCAGCACGCGGTCGCGAGCCGGATCGTAGACGGCCGGACCATCGAGTGGCGGGACTCCCGCCGGGGTGATGTCACTCCACGCCGGCGTTGCAGACAACGACAGCGCCCATACCCTGCCATCCGCGGCGTCGATAACCACCATGCGGTTGCCCACCGCGTCATAGACCGCCTCTCCGCCGGCCGGCCCCGGTCCTCCGGTTGTGGCCAGCGACGACCAGCGCTCGGAGCCCAGCGTGAGTACCGGCAGCAGCGCACCGTCGTCGACGAAGTGGTGCTTGCCAAAGCCGCCGAACACGATCATGCGGTCGTGGGGCGCATCGTAGATGGCGGAGTGATGCGAGCGCTGCGTGGGAGGAACCAGCACCGGCTCCCACGTGCCGGACGCCAGGTCGAGTGCGTGCGTGTCGAAAAGCGCGTCGTCGCGCAGGCGCCAGTTCTCGCCGCCATAGATCAGCATGCGGTCGCGTACCGGGTCGTAGATGCTGCAGTGGAGTGCTCTGGCTTCGGGCGTCGTGCCGGCGGGCGACAGTTGCGTCCACGTGGGTGTCCCGGAAAATGAAAGCGCCCACGTGTCATCGAGCGCGAAAACATCGGAGTTATACCCGTCGAAGATGAGCATACGATCGCGCACCGGATCGTAGATGCCCGTGTGGCCGCTGCGCCCCGGCGGCGCCATGCCCGCCGGTGTGAGCTCCATCCACGCGGGTGTCCCGGCCAGCGACAGTGCCCACACGTCGTTCGGATCCGGGTAGTCGTTGTTGTCGCCGCTGAAAATCACAACACGGTCGCGCAGCGGGTCGTAGATAGCCGCAAAGCCGAAGCGATCCGACGGCGTCGCACCCGCCGGTGCAATCTGTGTCCACGTGTTGCTCGTGAGCGACAGCGCGAACGCCTGCGTGTGGTAGAAGACCAGCGCGCGGTCGCGAGCCGAATCATAGATGGCCGCGGATGCCGACGACGGCGGCGACCCCGTGGTTGCCATTTGTGTCCACGCGGGCGTGCCGGTGAGGGGAAGCGTCCACGTTTCAACGCCACCCGCGCCGCCAAACACGATGACGCGATCGCGCACCGGGTCGTAGATGGACGAAGAAATCGATGGCGTCGCGCCGACGACGGTCAGCTGCGTCCAGGCCGGGGTTCCCGGGAGCGACAGCGCAAACACGTTGCCCTGCCCGCCGGTGACCAGCATGCGGTCGCGCGGCGGGTCATATACCGCGTTCGCACCATAATATTGTGGGGGGATGGGCCGCCAGGTGCCGGCGTCGGTGACGGCACTCGTGCCCGGGGTCGCGGCGGCAAGCATACCGGGAAACAGGAGGGCGATGAGGACAACACCCGGGAGAAGGGGCCGGAGTCGGGGGATCAGGGGCATAGCATTCCCTTTCGCGCTCGCGCGCAAGTCCCCCGACTAATATTGATGATACCTTGGGACGGGCCGGCATTCAACGACAAGCTGCCGCGGGGTGCCACGCAGATGTGGCGGCGGCCGCACGTTCGAACATGAACCGAGGGCTCCGTCACACCCGGGTGACGGAGCCCCCTTCTCGTGGCATCCACGCGTGGATTACCATGTGGTGGACGCCGGTTTGCTTCCCGTCGTCTACTTCAGAAGCACCAGCTTTCTCGTCTGCGCGACTGTCCCCGCCTTCATGCGCGACATGTACACACCGCTGGCCACGGGATTTCCAAACTGATCGCGGCCGTTCCATTCGACGCTGTACCATCCCGCCGGTTTCGACTCGTCGACAAGCGTCCGAACCAACCGTCCCATTGCGTCATAGATGGTAATGTTCACGCGTTGCGCCGACGCCAGTTGGTATTCGATGGTCGTGGCGGGATTGAACGGGTTGGGATGGTTCTGGCCCAGCTGCGTCGCGCCCGGCGTGCCAGTCTTCGGCCCGACGGCGGTTGCGGCACACGGCTGGCTCTCAATGGTATTGAGCACCGTGTTGGTGGCCACCGGATCATTGAAATCGAAGAAGATCTGGGCCGTATTCTGGATCGCCGTGCCATCCGCAAGCCCGGGCTTCGGATCGATGGAAAAGATGACATACCCCGTCCGGTCGCCCGATCCAGTCGTTCCCGGCAGTTCGATACCGTCGAAGTTCACCACCAGCACGTTGTCGGACTCAATCTGCCATGCGGTAACCGTGTGACTCGACCCCACAATGGACAGCGTGCTCAGATCCAGATTGGTGTTGTCGAGCGTGCTTTCCACACGGATATTGTGCGCCGTTCCCGTCCCCACATTCTCAAAGAGAATGGTATAGACCATGGGCTCGTCGCCCACGATCTCTCCGTTCTGGCCGCACCCCTGTGGCTTCACGCTCAGTTCGTTGGGATCACACGAGCACGCGTCGTTTTCCGTCAACGATGCAATGAGCGTTCCATCGCACACGTCGTTGAGTTGGTCTGATGACGTGTACGGCCCACCCGAAGCCGGTGTGGCGTGGACCTTGATCACGCACGTCTGTCCCGGATACATCGGCGCGTCCAGGTGCACCTCACGGTTCGAAGGCCCCGTGTTGTCCACTGTGACGGGGAAATCACTCGTGACGGAAGAAATCGCATTGGCAAACGCGGAGGGAAGGTTGATTGAAAACGTCTTGCCCGACGGAATCGGCATCGTGGACGTCGGCTCCGACTTCACGGTAAACAGGTACTCGTGTTCGTAGCCGGGACACGGAGTAACCATGTGGGCCGTGCCGGCCGGGCACGGTGGTCCCAGGTGCAGCCCGTTGGACACGATGCCCACAGTGGCATAACACTGCGGATAGGCCGCCGTGTGGAGCGCTATATCGGGTCCCACCGTGTTCTGATTCTCATAGACGTCCACCCCGTAACTGGGGTTCTCACAGCTCGACAATGACCAGGGATCGTTCGCGACCGGAACCCAGCTCACATCATAGTAGCCCTCAGGTAGCGAGAACGAGTAGTTGCCCGCCTGATCCGTGAATGTGATGTATCCGCCCGGACTAGCCTGGACCATTCGACCGGCGAGATAATAGTCCGTTCCCACGTCGAACGAGCAGTCATCGCCGAAATCGGCGTACACCTTGCCGGTGAGCGTACCCACCGGCCGCATGGCGAAATCCACACCGGTGGATACTGTATTGTTCGTGACGTTGATCACGCGCTCGTAGGTCTGGCAGTCCGACACCAGCTTCCAGGGATCATTGGCACCCGGTGCCAGTTGTACGGTGTACTGCCCCGTGGGCAGATAGAACGAATAGTCTCCCGACGCATCGGTCGTCGTTATGTATGGTCCAGGCGTCGCCTGAACCACACGACCCGCGAGCGCATAATCCGTCCCCGAGTCGAACGAGCAATCGTTTCCGTAGTCGGCATAGACCTGCCCCTCGATGGAGCCGACCGGCTGCGCTCCCGGGCAGCCACCCGGCGCCGGAGTCGGTCCGTTGATTCCAATATTGGTTCGCGTGTCGAACGAGTGGCTCTCCGGCGCCCCGATGGTGGTCCAGCGCGTCTTTCCCCAGTTGTTGTACAGCGTCCCAAGAGAGATGCTGGCCGGATTGGTGTCGAGCAGGGTGTAATGGATCTCTCCCACCAGGACCGATCCGGTCCCCTGCGGCGCAGCGAATCGAACAAACTGCCAGCCGGGACCGCCACCCGAGTACAGTGCCGATGACGTCGTGTAGTCGAGCGTCACGTTCGAAGACGCCGTCAACACGTACTCCACGAAGACCGCCTGAGAGGCGTTCTGCATGATGACGTAGGCGGTCTGCGGTCCCGTTGACTGCGAGGCATTGTTGACAACGGAACTGGAACTGAATGACAGGGAGATGGTTCCTTCGCACACCTCCGGGACGGGCACACCGCTGCACGGCGTGACCGTGTACCCGGTCGTGGCGCCAAGAAACGAAAAATCCATGGCACCAACGTACTGGTCATTGTTGAAGTCACCGCTGTATCCGGGTCCGGTGGCGCCGTATTCATCCAGGAAGAGCGCCCAGTCAAGACCATCCACCAGACAATCGTGGTTCATCTCGGGTCGCGCGGTCGCCGCGGGCCCGCCGGGCGTTACCCAGCCGCCCGTGGCCGTGACGGCATCTCGTCCGCAGTATTCACCCGGGTCCCACTGGTCGTCGTGACACACGTAGCTCGCAACGACCGGTGGCTTGACAGCCAGAACACGTTGGGAGCCACTGAGGGTAGAAAGTGCACACACCAGAACAACCAGAACCGGCACGTAACGGCGGAGCGACATGGCCGTTTCCTCCGACTGAGATGAGGCAATGCGGAAAGGTGATGTTCGGCGGGCTGCGGCCCGATGGATAGCAAAGCTGTAGGCGGAATTATCTCACTGAGGAATGTGCACGGTCAAGCGCGCCCCGTGGACAGCGGACACGACGGGGTGATACCCCGACGGCGAGCACAGAATAGTATGCAGTTATCACATGTCGCGCACAAACGCGTCCCCAATCGGACGCGCGTCCGCACTATTTCAGGAGCACGATCTTCTGCGTGGACGTGAAGCTTCCCGAACTCAGCCGGCAGAAGTAAACGCCTGACGCCGCCACATCACCGGCCGCACTCCTGCCGTCCCACACCACGGTGTGTGCCCCACCCGTCGTCCATTCACGCAGCAGCGTCTTCACCACACGGCCCGAGACGTCGTAAACAACCAGCGTCGCATCGCCGTCCTTCTGGAGTTCGAAGGGAATCGTGACGCGCGGGTTGAAGGGATTCGGGTAGCACGGTTTGAGCGCGTTGATCGCAGGTGCGCCTGCGCCCGTCGTGGCGGGATCGCCCCAGGTGAGCACCCACGCGTCGTTGAGCGAGTTGTAAAAGTAACGGCCGCCGAAAACCACCATGCGATCGCGCACCGGATCGTACATTACCGAGTGCAGGTCCTCGCCGAACGGCCCCCATCCCCCGCCGGGCGAAAGCGGCTGCCACTCCAGGGTTCCCGAGAGCGAGAGCGCGAAGACATTGTCGGTCGCGTCCAATCCGCGGAACAGAATCATGCGGTCGCGCACCGGGTCGTACATCAGCCGTGCGTTGTAGCGCGGCGACGGGGACGGTCCGGACGGAACCAGGCGTTCCCATTCCGGCGTTCCCGAGAGCGGCAGACTCCACACTTCCTGGTTGCTCTTCTCACCGAACAACAAGAGGCGGTCGCGCCTGGGATCGTAGATGGCGTCGCTGCCTCCCGGGACGGGCTGGCTGGCGATGGCGTCGAGCGGCTTCCACGCTTCCACCGGAGAGAGCGAGAGCGTCCACACCGCATTGTCCGGGCCGAGCACCACCACGCGATGCTGGTGCGAATCGTACACCGCGGCCGACGTGTACGCGGGCGCGCTGCCGCCCGGGTCCAGTTGCTTCCATTGTAGTGCTCCCTGCAGCGGAAGCGACCACGCACCATCGGCGAGCACAATCAGGCGGTCGCCCGCCGGGTCGTAGACCGCATCCACGTCGCCCCCCGGTGGCGCCGGCCCCGCGGGATGCAGTTCGGTCCAGGTGGGTCGCGAGTCGAGTGAGCACGCCCACAACTCATCGCTATCGACCCACGGGTCGCTGCGTCCGCCGTACATCAGCATGCGGTCGCGGCGCGGGTCGTAAACGGCGGCGTGTCCGTACCGCGGCGACGGCGAGGTGCCGTTGAGCGCCGACCACTCCAGTGCTCCGTCCAGAGCCAACCCCCACACATCCGGTGAATCGGGCGGACCATGACTGAACTGCGCGCCCGCGAACACCACCATGCGTTTGCGCTTCGAATCGTAGATGGCGGTGTGAAACGAACGCCGCATGGGTGTCACCACGGGACTGAGCTGCTGCCAGCTGTTCGCGTTCGCAAACGACAGCCACCACAGGTCGCTCAGGTTATGGTAATTGGAGCCCGCGTACAGAATCATGCGGTCGCGCACCGGATCGTAGATGGCGGTGGCGCCGAACCGTCCCTGCGGTGGGATTGCGTGCGTCTCGACCTGTTCCCATCGAGGATCGCCCGACAGCGCAATCGCCCACGTGTCGGTCGGCAGCGGCCAGTCGTCGTTTACGCCCCCCCAGATGACCATGCGGTCGCGCAGCGAATCGTAGATGACCACCGGCCACGCCGCGTCCGCCGGTCCGGTTCCGTCGATGGTGAGCTGCGTCCACGCGGGAGGGTCCGAGAGCGACAGCGCCCAGACACGTTCCGGTCCGTCGTACACGATGGCGCGATCGCGCACCGGGTCGTAGATCATGCGACCGACACTGCTCGGTCCCGTTCCGGCGGGAGACAGATGCGTCCATCTGGGTGTGCCCGAGAGTGACAGCGACCACAGGTCGTCGAAGTTGGTGCCGAACGTCCAGCCCCCGAAGATGAGCAGGCGGTCGCGCACCGGATCGTAGATGCCGGAAGCGTACGAGCGCGCTGTGGGTGCGTCGCCGGCCGGCGTGAGATGTGTCCACGCGTGCGCGTCGTGCATCGACAGCGACCACACATCGGCGCAGAAGCGGCTGTTGTCGTCGCCCCCGAACACCAGCATGCGGTCGCGGGAGGGATCGTAAACGGAAACGTGGCCTTCGAGGCTCGAGATGCTCAGGTGCGACCAGACGCCGTCCTGTTTGGGATCGCCGGTAGTGGCGGTAGCGCCGGCGTGTGTCGGGGCATTGCGCATGGCGCGCTCGGCGCGCGCGCGTTCCAGCGTTTCGATCCAGAGCTGTGTGTGTGCGGTGGCGGTGGTTGCGTGTGCTTGCGTAGCGGCACGAGCCAGCGGGCTGGCCGTCAGGACCACCAATATTGAGAGAAGGACGATCACCGATGCGTGGCCGCGTAGAATGTCAGGCGAAGGATGCATAGCAATTCCCCTCGTGCATATGCACGCCCCCGACTGAATCGAGGCTACGTCCGGTCCTGTGGGCGGTCAAGGAGTTTTCGGAGAGTCTACGCGTCGAGCAGGAGTGCTTTCACGATCTCGCGCGTCTTCTCGTAGATCAGTGGATCTTTGCTGGCGCGCGGCCCCGCCACATTGAGCGTGTCGCCGCTGAGCGTGGCGAGCCAGGCGCGGATGGTGCGCACGGCGTCGTCGATGGCGGCGGCATCGAGGTCCACGTACAGGACCGGCTTCCCCAGTTCGCGCGCAACCTCCTGCGTGAACGCCGAACCGCCCGTCAGCGGGCCGTGCGCGAGGATGAGCGTGGCGTCGGAGTCGCGCACGTTCCAGCGCGTGCGCGTTTCGTATTCGTCGCCGTCGGTCTCGCGGAGGTTGGGATAACGGTCGGCAATGCGGCCGTCCTCGGCCCTGCGCCCGCGCGGCACCCAGCCGCCGGTGGGAGCGCCAAGTTCGAGAGCGGCATCCAGGGCGGCCCGGTCAGCGCCGGTCTGGGCTCCGGAGACGATGCGACGCGGGATCATGCACGGGAGGGTAGCACAGGGTTCGAACGCGATTCACGCCGCGGATTCGCCTTCGATGCCGCCGCACGCATTCGCCCCACCCTTCCCGGGCCCCATTGCTTTCCCCACCCCGCAGGCGTATCATTTTGCGCGCGAATCGTCTTCTCCGTTACCGCATCCGCATTGGTCCCAGTCCCGGAGGTTTCGCCGCAAAATCTCACGATCGCCAGGAGGAATTGCCATGAAACCCCTGCTGGTACTGATCGCCGCAGTCAGTCTTCTCTCAGTTCATTCCATGCTGTCTTTCGCAACCAGCCGGTATGCCTCGCCCGGATACATCCAGGCCACCATCAACGTGTCCGTCGACGGCGACAGCGTCATTCTCATTCCCGGCGTTTACAACGAGGCGGATATTGACTTCCACGGCAAAGCCATCACCGTCACGTCGCAGGCCGGGCCGGACTACACCACCATTTCATTCTGGAGCTCGGGCCCGGAGGAGGGCGGAAGTGGGATTCACCATGATGGCTTCCTGTTCCAGAGCGGTGAAGGCCCGGGCAGCGTGCTTTCCGGAATCACGGTGGAAGCCCGCATCGTGTGCCATACCGGCGCCTGGAGCATTGACGTCCTGTGCGACGGAAGCTCGCCGACCATCCAGAACATGCGCCTTCGTTTCGGCACCGAGCTGGTCCGTTGCAGCAATGGCGCCAGCCCCACCGTTCGCCATTGCGAACTGATCGGTGATACTTACGCCGGCTGCTATATTGGTCACTACGGCGAGGACAATGCCATTACGTGCACCGATTCCTCGCCGGTCATTGTCGACAACACCATCACGCGCTGCGGCGGTCTATGGGGGCCAGCCATACTCTGCATGGGAGGATCGCCTCTCATCGAGCGCAACCTCATTTTCGATAACGCCGGCGGCATCATGGTCAACGCGGGTACCCCCGTGCTGTCCAACAACACGGTCGTGAATACGGGCTTCGGCGGCGGTGTGTGGTGCCGGGGCGGCAACCCTGTGATCGAGCGCTGCATTCTGGCGTTCAACCGGGGTGGTGGCATCGTGTGCGAGGGCGACGCCAGCCCGACCTGCGCCTGCAACGACCTGTACGGGAACACCGAGGGCACCGCTGACTCCCTGTGCGGAACCGATGCCGGCGGCAACTTTTCCGCAGACCCGGTTTTCTGCAGTGGATCCTATCGGATCGACATGAGCTCGCCGTGCATGCCGATGTCGAGCCCGTGCGGACAGCTGGTCGGAGCCCTGCCCGCCGGCTGCGGCGCGAACCTCATCACCATGACACGCCCGGTCGACATGACCATCCCCGCCGGCTCGCAGATCTCCAGCATCACGCTGATCGGATTTTCCATCACCAACGTCGACGCGGCGACGCGCACAATTCGGTGGGAGGTCATGTCGCCCGGATTGCTTCATCTCGACGACCGCGGCGATTCCCGGTCGCTCAACGGCACGCGCATGCTTGCACCCGGTGAAAAGTACATCCCGCCGATGCCGGCGCTCGACATCCCGGTGCTGCGAACACGCTGCGAGCAACCAATAACCTACTCGGTGTGGGTCGACGATGTCCCGGCGCTCTTCGTCGAGACCACCGTGTGTGTGGTGGAGCCACCCGTCCCCGTCCTCATCACCTCGTTCGACGCGCGCGCGGTGCAGGGCGGCATTGCGCTCTCGTGGGTGCTGAATGCCGATCCCACGGTGAAGGGCTTCCGCATTCATCGCAGCCTCGCGGGCGGCGGTGACGCGCGGGCGCTGGGGAGTGGCATGCTTGCGCCGTCAGCGCGAAGCTATCAGGACCGCGATGTGGTTCCCGGGCAGTCGTATGCCTACGTACTCACCGTGGTTCTCACCAACGGGGACGAATTCACGTCACCGCGCGCGGAGGTGCAGGCGGGGCACTTCCGTCTGGCGCTGGAGCAGAACACCCCGAATC
>DASRYI010000217.1:0-29086 GCA_035687255.1 Candidatus Krumholzibacteriia bacterium
GTTGTTCCGGGGTGGCCGGTGACAGGACCCGCGAGCACGCAGAGCCACGACAAGAGCTCAACCTGGAGTCCGCCGACACCGGCATCATCATGGAAAGAAAAAAGAGGGAGCGAAGGACTCGATCGTCTCACGCGCTGGTCCCCGACGGCAGCCCTGCGAGTCTGGGTCCTGCGAGAAGCCCTCCCCGAAAGGCTGGCTGCACACGCTCGGATTCGGTCTTCCATCCGAAACCGGCGCGCTCGACGATCGAGCCCACGTCCGTGGACGGCTCCTCCCTTCCGCCCCCGTCCGGCTCCCTCTTTGTCCCGCCGCAACCGATGCTGTGAACTGTCGACGATTTTCCCCGCACCACAGCAACCGCCACACGTCGTCGCACTCACGAACCGATCACGATGACCAGCCCTAAGGCAAACGAAGTGCCACTTCCGCGCAATGCGCGGATATGGCGCGCAGGCGCGCGCCAGGGAGTTGTCAGCATGTGAGATACGGTGATGAATCGGCGACCACGACGATGGTCGCGGGCGATGAAACGAGGTCGTGGCGTGTGGCGCTCGTTGACGAACTGCGCGCGCGGGTTTACACGCTGGCCGGAGTCGTCGAAACCGGCGCCGGGGCCTCGCGGCCCTTTTCCTTCATATACTCGATGAAGACCTTCGCGAGGTGCGGATCGAACTGCGTCCCGGCGCTCTTCTCGATACGCCGCATCGCTTCCGCAATCGTGAGTGCCTTGCGATAGGGCCGGTCCGTGGTCATGGCATCGAAGCTGTCGGCAACCGTCACGATACGGGCAATGAGCGGGATGTTTTCTCCTGCAAGCCCATCCGGGTAGCCCTTGCCGTCGTAGCTTTCGTGGTGATGGCGCACGATGTGGATGGCGCCACTCAGAAATTCCATCTTTTCCACGATCTGCGCACCCACCACCGGGTGCGCTTTCATCTGCACCCATTCGTCGGCCGTCAGCGGCCCCGGCTTGTTGATGATGTCGTCGCGCAGACCCATCTTGCCGATGTCGTGGAGCAGCGATCCGAACAGGATCTGCCGCAGGTCCTCCGCGCCCAGGCGCAGACGGTTGGCCAGCGCCATCGAATACGATGCCACGCGCTCGGTGTGTCCGCGCGTGTAGGGATCCTTGGCTTCAAGCAGCTGGATCAACGAGCGCAGCGTGGCCACGTAGGTCACCTGCAGCTGCTCCATCAGGCGCACATTCTCCATGCCGATGCCGATGGAGTTGCTGACGAAGGTCAGGATGTCGAGGTCGTACTCCGTGTACTCTTCGCCGGAGAGCTTGGGCCCGGTGAACACGAATCCCTTGAGCTCGCCTTTTACGTTGATGGGGGCCGCGTATTCGAAAACGGCAAGACGCAGGTCGGGAAGCGCCCTGGTGAAGCGGCCGTCGCTACTGCGCGAAATCTTGGCGGAATGGGCATCTCCGAAAAGTTTGACGAAGGGCGCGGTGCGGTCGATGCTGAGCCCCTCAAAACGTTCGCGGCTGAATCCGCGCACACCCAGCAGGTTGAAGTGCGTGGCGTTTTCGCGCTGGACGCCGAAGATCGCCAGGCTCGACACACGCAGTTCACCCACGAGCGTGAGTGAGGCGGTCTTGACCAGCTCGGCGAGCGCCTGGGCGCGGTTGAGATCCTGCGACACCGTAAGCAGCGTGCGCATCGAGAGCATGTGGCGTTTGAAATTCCTGGCAACACGCGTGTTCTCGTTACGCTCGTTCGCGATCTCCGACTCCAGCTCGACATTGCGGTGACCGAGGGAGACGGCGCGCGACGTGCGCCGCAGCGCCGAATCCACACGAACGTGCAGTTCGCGCAGCGAGACCGGCTTGTGCATGAACTCGTCCGCTCCGCCGTCCAGCGCGTTGACGCGCGAATCGACATCACCCTGTCCGGAAAGCACCAGCACGGGCAGGGTTTCGTCTTCGTCGCGGATGTTGTCGAGAACATCGATGCCGCTCATGTCGGGGAGATCGAGGTCCAGAATGACCAGGTGCGGCATGGTAGTAGCAACGTGTTCGAGCGCTTCGCGCCCGGTGGCGGCGGTGCGCACTCCGTATCCGTGGCGCCCCAGTGACTCCGACACGATTTCCAGCAATTTGGGGTCGTCGTCAACCAGCAGAATATCCGCGTTCATTTTTCTCCCCGTCATACGCTGAAGAGCGCAAATTTCCCGTCTCTGGCATTGCTGCCCGAACGAATCTCCTCTTCCACCACCTGGACGAACGAACGCACAACCTCGGGGTCGTAGCGCATTCCCCAGTTCTCTTTGAGCGTGTTCACGGCTTCTTCGCGCGTGAGCGCGGGCCGCGTGGGGCGCTCCTGCAGCATGGCCGCGTAGCTTTCCACCACCGAGACGATGCGCGCGCCCAGCGGGATGTCGTGTCCCTGCGTGCCGCGCGGATATCCTTCGCCATTGAAGCGTTCGTGATGGTGGAGCACGACCTCGCATGCGTGATCCGAGAACCGCATGTCACGAAGCATGGCCGCTCCGTCACTGGGATGGCGCTTGATAATCTCCCATTCCTCGGGCATCAGTTCGCGCGGACTGCGAACGATCAGGTCGCTCACCTTGATCATTCCGATGTCGCGCAGAACCGTCCCGTACATGAGATCGCGCACGTGTTCGGTCGGATAGTGCATGCGCTGCGCGACCGTGTACACGTAGTTGGTAATGAGGTTGGTGTTGCCGCGTGCCAGCGTGTTTTCTTCAATGAGCGAGATCAGCGTCTGCACCACGCCCAGCGTGCGTTCGTTTTCTTCCTCGAAGCGCGACATGCTCTCATAGGCGACGGCCGCCTGATGGATGAGAATCTTCAGGAACTCGAGCGCGCCGGTATCCAGTTCGGCGCGAATGGGGCGCCCCAGCAGCAGGATGCCGCGCACCTCACCCCGCACCACGAACGGCGCGACGTAGGTGCAGCCAAGAGCCAGGAGCGGCGCCTTGACGTCGTCTCCGAAGGGCGACTTCTCCACCGCCTGCACGTCCACCGTGCTGCCCCACTTCTCCACACGCAACTGGGTGCCGGAAAGCGCAAACCCGCGCAGTTCGCCCTGTTCAATGCCTTTCATGGCCACGGGCACGAAGTAGCCCCGGTTCTGCTCCAGAAACACCGCGCTTTCCACCCCGACCTGGGCAATGGTCGTGAGCAAAAACGTGTCGAGGAGTGCCTTGCGATCGCGCAACCGGTAGAAGTCGGAATTGATGGAGAAGAGTGTGTTGTACTGAACGATGCGCCGTTGCAGCTCGCGCGGATCGGCACCGGTCGCATCGAGGGTTGGCGGTTCCGGCGTGAATTCCGCACGCCGGGCGGCCGGCGTTTCCCGGTGTTCCACCGGTGCCGGCCGGGCTTCGGGGACACGCCGGGCCGGAGCATGGCCGCGCGGCGCATGGGCACCGCGTCCCGGCGAAGCGTTCGGAGTCGAGCGCCGCGCCGAACCGGGTGCGGCCGGCACGGGTCGTTCGTCAGGTTCGGCCGCCGCCGGTTCATCATCCGCGGCGTCGCTGGTCTGCGCGTTGTCCTCTTCTTCCGCAGGACCGTCGCCGAGCTGGAGGATGTCCTCCAGGGTCTCGGACGAAAGCAGTGCGTCGTCACCTTCCAACTCGGGGGCGTCCGAATCCCGCAACGCGAGAATCTTGGCCAGCACGGCGGGAATCGCATCGTCGAGCGTGCTCGCAACCACGATGCGCGGCGCATCTTCCTTCTTGAGGAATTTGAGAACCGTCTTGCTTGCGCCCACCAGCCCGATGGCGGTGCGCCCGCGCGACGCCACGTCGCGGATGATGCGGGCGCATCCTCCGCCCAGGGACTCGAGTTCTGAAACTTCAAACAGAACGCGGGAGAGTCCCCGCCGGTTGCACTCGGTGAAGATGCGTTCGAGAACGGTCTTTTCGTGGAAGCCGAGAGTCCCCGTGATCTTGAATATCGTGACGCCCGGGTCGGGCGATGAAAGTTTCTCGATCCTGGTCTTCGGTGGCATGAGGACTCCCGGCAAAGATGGCGGCCGTCACGTCATATCATGGACGTGACGCGCCGCATGGAACGGAGGGGTCCGGTCGCTACACGACCTCTTGCGCCAGCCACTTATCCAGGACGCTCTTGAGGAACCTCCACTCGCTGCCCACCTTCTTCGCCGGAATCTTGCGCTCCTTGGCGAGGCGGCACACGGTCTTCACGTGCATCTTCAAATACTCGGCTGCCTCGACGGAGGTCATCACGACATCCTGATCTTCAGCGCCGCCGATCACGATGCTCGAGTAGTCGGTGTCTCTCCACTTGCTCATCTTGCCCCATCCTTCTTTATGGTTGAGGGTGCTCGCCTGAGTACCCACCCTGATTCACGATCCACACAGCACGAAGCGTACCAATGACATCCTATTGATAAATCAACAGGTTACACTGCTTCCAGTTGCCCGGTTCGTGCACACTGCTGGCATTCTGCACCGCCCACCGCCGTCTATCGCAACTGCGGGGTGGCGGGCGGACCAACCGGTCAGTGTGCGGCGCTCAGGTAGCCGGAAAGGTTCGACGTCACCTGATTCGCCGACAGCGGCTTGCTCAGATAGCCCGCGGCCCCGAGCTTTTCGACCAGCAGGTCGGCGGTCTTCCCGGTCTGTGACGTGGTCACGATGACGGGAATTTCCTGCCCGGCTTCCCGCAGGCGGTCGACGATCTTCTTCGCCGCCATGGTGGGAATCCGGAACTCGCTGATGATGACGCGCGGCGCATTGGCCGCAATCATGTCCAGAGCTTCATCTACATCGCTGGCAAACGACGCGCGGATGTGCTGACGACTGAGAATGTCGATCAGCGTCGTGCGCGTCGCCTCACTTTGTTCGATAACCAGCACCTCGGCGGCCGGGGCTTGTCCGCCGGCCGGACCTGGCGCCGTGTGATCTTCCTTCACGGCATCGCTGCTCACGCGCGACGGCGGTCCGTCGTTCACTTCCGGAGCACTGCTGCCGGGAAGTTCGTCGACATTCATGGTGCCGGTGATGGACAGATACGCGCGCAGAATGTCGCCCGCATCGAGCAACGGAATGCGCCGGCCGTCAACGCGGACCACATCGTGGGGAATTCCCTTCCACACGGGAATGGAGTCGCCCAGCGCGACGCCCACTTTTTGCTGGCCCTCGCCGGGCACGTAGAACGCGATCACCTTCTCCAGCAGACCCAGCACCGCAATGTGGGATCCGCCGTGGGGCGCGTCGGGGAAGATGGCGTCGAGGTTGAGCAACGGCACGCGGCGCGTGTCGAGCGCCACATACTCGCCATAGGCGTCCTCACGCCGCGTGTCGGTTTGCACCGGAATCACATCGACGATCTGCACGCCGCGGGCGGCCATGCACACGCTGCCCTTTTCCCACACCCACAACGCTTCCGCCAGAGTGTTGGCGGGCAGCGTGAACTCAAACCGCGCCTGGCGCCCCCCGTTGGGTTCGACCAACAGCGTTCCGTGGTGTTCACGCAGTGTGCGCACCACGTGGCGCAGCCCGGGATAGAACGCAACCTGGTCGTCATGATCGAGCTTGGAGTCGGAAAGAAAATTTTCGCCGTTGTCGCGCAGCGTCCAGTGCAGGGCGCCGTGATGCTGGCGACATTCCACGTCGATCACCATCGACGGTTCGTCGCAACGCTCGAATACGTCGGCAACCATCGCGTGCAGAATCCAGTAGGCGGCGGGCAGCAGCGCGGGTTCGATTTCCGCGTCCGTGGCGCGCAACCGCACCAGCAGCTTGCGTCCGCTGCCCCGCACCAGCTCGCGCGCAAAATCGCCGAGCGCGGTTTCCAGCGGCGCGACATCGCAGCGCGGCGTAACCACGCTTTCTTCGACGGTCGCCACAATGCGATCCATGGCCTGTGCGTAGAACTCGATGGTGCCCAGGCCGCGTCTGAGATCCTCGATGGTGATGGTATCGGCGGTCCGCGATTGCCACGGATCGGACGTCACTGCGGCCATGACGCGTTCGCACGCCGCCGACAGTTCGGCCGCCACCCGTCCCATGCGTTCCGGATCAACCGTACCTTCCGCGCGCGCGGGACGTACGGGCTCCGCCGTCTCGTATTCCTGCCGCAGTACCTCGACCTCTTCGATCATGGCCATCACGCCGTCGACGGGAACCGAGTTGCGACCGGTTTCGTCGCCGGACAACTCCTGGCATGATGCGAGGAGTTCTTCTTTTTCGATGAGTTCGAAGACCAGTTGCGCGATGCGATCGTCCCACGGCAGGCGGCGCGTGCCGTGTACCACCAGCAGTTGCTGGACGGCATCCAGCAGGCGCGCCCATTCCTCGAGGCCGACAACCGCCATGGTGCCGGCCAGCATGCGTACGCTCACTTTGCAGCGCTCCAGCACCGCTTCGGGCGCGGGATGACCGGCCGTGCACGCCAGGAGCTCGCAGAGCGTTTCGCACTGCGAGCGAACCTGGCGGGCAAACAATGTGCGACTGTCGGAAGCCACGGTGTTGGACGTCTCCTACATGGTCTGGACGCAGTCGATGGCACCCAGTTCGTACAGGTCGACGGCATCGGCATCGGGTTCGATGGTGGCCGTGGCGGTGTCCGCTTCCCGGGTGGTTTGCTGGACCGGCACCGGTGCGGGTGCCTTCGGTGCCGGTGCCGGCGATTTCTTCGCGGGCGCGTCCGGCTGTTTTGACGACGGCGTCACCGTCGGACGAGGACCTGTGAGAAACCCGTCGGTGTCACCGGCGGGCGCCGCGGCCCGGACCGGACTCGGAGCCGGAGTCGCCGCAGGTGCGGACGTCTCGGACGCCGGGTCGGCCATCTCGGATTCCGGGCTTTCCTCGGCGAGGTCCCAGCGACGTTCCGGTGTGCTATCCACCTCGAAATGATGATCGGCGTCCTGCGCCTGCCCGGACGCATCCGAGAAGAATTTCCGTTCCTTCTCGAAGCCGGGAATGTCCGCAAACCCGGCGTCATCCCCGGCGTCCGAGCCGAGCACGTCGGAGGCTTTCGGGGTGACAAAGTCATCCTCACGGCTCTTTGCGATCGTATCGTCGCCGGCAGACGGCGCGGAGGTATCCAGGTCAAGGTCGGCGACTCCGCTAACTTCCAGACCCGAGGACACGTCAGTATGCGAGTCGTCACCGGAAAGGCGTTCCAGTGCGTGCACGTGCTCGTTCATGGCAGCGAGACGCTCGGACCACAGGTGCACGCGTTTGGCCACACCGGCCATCGCGGCCGCCGTGCCGTCCGACACGGGCGCCGCGGCACCCAGCGCCGCCTTGAGAGCGGGTGCGGTCTCACGCCAGTGCTGCGCAACCGCGTTGAAACGCGTGGCCGTGGTGCGAAGCTCTTCCGCCAGTTTGATGGCGTCGGCTTCGGGTCCACCGCTGGCCTGAAGCGCGGCGGCAATGGCGATGCGTTTGGTTTCTTCGCCCAGGGTGCCCAGCGCACTGGCAATGGAGTCCACGCGCTTCTGCACTTCGGCAGCGCTGTCGGCCGGACGCCCCGGTGCCGACTTGAGCCCGGCGTTCACCGTCTGGAGCGCCGTCTCCACTTCCTTTGCGCCCGCACCGCACGCCGCCAGGTCACGACGCAGTCCACTTACGGCGTCCCGCATCGATCCGCGCAGATCGTCCAGCGCGCGCTCGGCCGTCGGATCGGTGGTGGCGGGCTCGGGAGTGCTGATGATGAAAGCGCGCAGTGAGCGTTCGAGTGCCTTGAGTTCCGGAATCGTCAGCGCGATTTCGGAGGGGAAACCGTCACGACCGGCGTGAATCGCCTCGTTCAGCGCAGAGCACTCGCTCGACAACCGCGACATCACGTCCGCCTTCGCCGACGAATCCGCCGGGGCCTGCTTGCGTTCGCGGTCGGTTTGGTTGCGCTCCATCGCCGCCACGCGGTGCTTGACGCTCATCATGAATTCGCGCAGTTCCGGATGCGACTTGAGACGATCGGTCAGATCGTCGCTCTCGAGATCGTCGATGGTCTTGATCGACTTCAGGATCTGCTTGTACTCGGCGCCCGAGTCTACGTACGCCTTGTAGCGGCGCACCGCACCCGCCACCAGTATGTAGGAAGCAAATGCCAGCAGCGCTGTCAGCGCGAGCAGCGGGGCCATCTCCTCGACAAATGCGCCCAGATTGAAGGTCCACGTGTCGGGCGAAAGTCCGCCCACGTGTATCCAGTGCCAGGTAACTCCAAAGGTTCCCGTGATGAAATAGCTGACACCGATTGCCGTGACGACCAGCAGCAGGGCGACGAGAAAGCCGACCTTCCACGGTGAAGTAAGAGTGGGCTTCTTGCGATCCACGGTGTGCTCCTTGAGTTTGATCGCCGATGGTTCGCGGTGCGGCGATCGTGATGCCGGGGGCGCGTTGCGCGCGAGGCCATCACGCAAGGAGCATGCCGGGTGGAAGGCACCCAGCCTGGGTGGGTCCTTTCGGGCAAATTACGCCCGGACAGAGAGATGCAGGGAAGAAAAGGCTGACAGACGGGATGTATTCGCGTGCAGATTGCACGCTATCATCATCCCTTGCGTTGCTTTTTTGGGAACTAACCGGCCTTGCGAAGAAGCGCTTTGTACAACGCGGGCTTGCGATCCTTGAAGAGATCGTTGTTGGGAGTCACCATCTTGTCGAGCGCCTCGTTCAGGTCGACGTCCACGACCTTCAGCGATTCACTGCGCTCACCCGCCTGGGTAAGTATTTCACCCTTCGGGCTCACAATCTGACTCTTCCCCGTAAACGTCAGGGAAATATTGCCGCGTTTCTCCGCGCCAATCCGGTTGGCGGTAACCGAAAATACTCTGTTCTCCAACGAGCGTGTGCGCATCGCGTCCTGGCACCATGGCAGCACCAGGTTGGACGGATGGCAGATGACCTGCGCCCCATCGATGGCGAGAATGCGCGTGACCTCGGGATAGAACCAGTCGAAGCAGATCATCATGCCGACTTTCCCACCCTCGACCGGATACGTGTTGAACGAGCGCGTGCCGGGCTGAAAGAACAGCTTTTCACGATCGAAGAGATGCGCCTTCTGGTACACGGCGATCTTGCCCTTCGACGTAATCAACACCGACGAGTTGTAGTACTTGCGATTCTTGGCTTCGGCCATTCCGAACACCAGGTTGAGGCGCTGAGAGACCGCAACCTTCTTCATTTCGGTGACGGTATAGCCGGTGGTGGCGGATTCCGCGAGGCGCTGGACTTCTTCGATGTTTCGGAAGAGATAACCGGTGTTGAAGAGTTCGGGAAGAACGACGGTGGCGTCGTTGAGACCGGAGAGCATCGACCTGGCGGAGCGAACGTTCTCCTTGACGCGGCCAAACTGCGGCCGCAGCTGCAGAAAACCGATTTTCACACAGTACCCCCTGGTTCGGCCGCGGCGCATCCCCCAGTGGCGGGACCAGACCGGACCGATCGGTGCGTGCATCCGGTTGAAAACAAACGTTTTATAGAGGCGAACCGGTCGCGCACCCTCGCATTATACCCGAAATTCATGCTGGACAGAAACGGAAATCCCCGTCCCGGTGCTCCGCCCGCCCTCGCGAATAATTGTCAATGGGACAATGGCTTGGTGTCGCGGCGCGACCGCGATGGCTATGTTTCGGGCAGGGATCCGGGACGCAAACCCGGCAACCCCTGCCCCCCGCCCCGGACTACGTGGCATACCGCTTGCTGATTTCCGGCGATTCGCTTCGGTTACGCGGATCAATCGAGCGCTGCTTCGCAACAGGAGAAAACGGCATCCAATGGAAGGCGGGAACCATATCACCCTCGGCACGGGCGGAACGCGTGAAGTCGAACCCACGTTCTTCTTCATGATGAACTGCCTGCTCTACAGCCGCCTCGAGTCCGGAAATCCGTCCAACCAGACCTACTACGACGAAGACGTCAACGTCTATCTGGCCAACCTGCTGACGTCGTTCATGAATCCCGAACATCATGAGCGCACTCGCAAATATCTGTCGCGCTATGACAGCGAATTGTTCGACAAGGTGCAGCGCTCGTCGGACGTCCGGCTCAAGTACACTATCTACAAGACCAATGCGGATTTTCTGTTGATCTCGATCGGCATCTTCCGCAACGCGGACAACTCACGCCCGGGGTCCAAGGACGCATTTCTCAAGGACAACGAAGAGGTCTACATCGGGCGCGCCAAGGCGTACTACCAGTTCGCGTATTCCTACAGCCAGCATATGTTCCGCAAGGCCACGGCTATTTCGGAGGTGCTGGAGAAACTGTCGCGCGGCTTCGAACAGTACGTGCAGATTCTGAGTCACATGCGGGGCGAGTACTTCAACATTCTCGACCGGTTGTCGTCGGGTGATGTCTATCACCTCGAGCGTTCCGTCAACCGGTTTGACAGCGCGCAGGAGCTGCGGGGACTGCAGGACCGCTTTCTGGACATGTATTCGGAATACCTGAAGTCGAAGGATCCCGACCTGAAGAACCGTCTTCGGGACCTGGCGAAACAGATTCAGAAACTGGACGAGAGCTTCCGCTTCACGATGGATCAGATGTAGGCGCGGGGGTTCCTTCGGGGACCGTGGCCAACTTCGCGTCTCCCACATTCCTCCCCACAAACCCGGTCACCATTTCGAACACCTGCGTGCGTGCCTCTCCGCGCGTGATCACGTGCGATCCCGCGGGCAGCAGATGAACCTCGGTGTCCTGGTGGCGCGCGTGCCGGCGCAGAAACTTGAGTCCGCGCGATGAGAGCAGCGTGTCATCGGCGGCCTGGATGGCCAGCACCGGCATGTCGATATCGCGGCCGTTCTTGCGCGTGTAGTCCATGGCCTGCAGCACTTCACCATTCCAGCCTGCGAAATGATAGAAGAGCGTCGGGGTCACCAGCCGCGCCACCTGCAGAAAACGCTGCTTGAGGCCGAGGCGCGGATACAGCGCGGGTGCGAGCAGGATGAGTCCCTTCACGGGACACCGGTCGGCGAGCATCATGGCGACCGCTCCCCCCAGGCTCAGCCCGCACACGAACGACGCCGGTGTGGCGGCGGTGCTGATCTCCATGGCCACCTGCGCCTGCGACACCCATCCTTCCCAGGTGCGCGGTTTCTCGCGCGCGCCCTTTACCGCGATGCGCGGGCAATAGGCGGAAATTCCGTGAGCGTGCAGATAGGTCCCGAGATCCCGCATTTCCGCAGGCGTGCCCGTCGACCCGTGCAGCAGCAGCACCAACGGCGCGTCGCCGTCGTGCAGAAAGAGAAAGCTGCGGTCATCCCGCGCGACGTGCTGGGTCTTGTCGAACTCGAACTGCTGGAGAAAATGTGCCCGCAACAGCTCGCGGCGCTGCCGCGGCGACTCGGGGGTCTTCTTGAGAGACTGATTGATCTCCCAGATGGTGCGATTGATCTGCCCGTGCCAGCTCATGTCTCGGTCGTTTCTCGTCCGTACCGGTGCGGATCCGGTCAGCTCAGACGATAATTCGGCGCTTCCTTGGTGATGATCACATCGTGCGGATGACTCTCGCGCAGTCCGGCGGCGGTCACCATCATGAAGCGTCCGCGCTCCTTGAGTTCATCGAGCGTGCGCGTGCCGCAGTAGCCGAGTCCGGCGCGCAGGCCGCCGACCAGCTGGAAGATGGAATCGGACACGCGCCCCTTGTAGGGGACGCGCCCTTCGATGCCTTCGGCCACGAGTTTCGCGTCCTCGAGCACGTCGCCCTGGCCATAGCGATCCTTGCTGCCTTCTTTCATGGCTTCGATCGATCCCATACCGCGATACGATTTGAAGCTGCGTCCCTCGTACAGAACGATCTCGCCCGGCGTCTCGTCGGTGCCCGCAAACAGACTCCCGATCATCACCACGTCCGCGCCGGCGGCGATGGCCTTGACGATGTCGCCGCTGAACTTGATGCCGCCGTCGGCGATCAGCGGAATGCCCGCCTTCGCGGCCACGCTGGCGCAATCCATGATGGCCGTGATCTGGGGTACGCCGGCCCCCGCCACCACGCGCGTGGTGCAGATGGCGCCGGGTCCCATTCCCACCTTGATCCCGTCCACACCCGCCTTGATGAGATCACGCGTCGCCTGCGCGGTGGCAATATTGCCGGCGATCAATTGCAGGCTGCGGTGGCGCTTTCTGATCTTGGAAACGGTATCGATGACGTTCTGGGTGTGTCCGTGCGCCGTGTCGACGGCGATCACGTCGACGCCGGCGTCCACCAGCTGATCGGCACGCTGCAACGCGTCCTTGCCCACTCCCACCGCCGCACCCGCCCGCAGGCGCCCCTGCGCGTCCTTGCACGCGTTCGGGAAGTCGAGCTTCTTCTGAATGTCCTTCACGGTAATGAGTCCGCGCAGCCGCTGCTTCGAATCGACCACCGGGAGTTTTTCGATCCGGTGTTCATGCAGGAGCCGCTGGGCGTCTTCCATCTTGATGCCGACGGGCGCCGTCACCAGCCCCTTCGAGGTCATGAGGTTGCGGATGGGGATGGAGTCGTCCTCGTTGAAACGCAGGTCGCGGGCGGTGAGAATTCCCACCAGCACGCCGTTCTTGTCGGTGATGGGAACGCCGGACACGCCGTACTTGCGCATCAGCGCGTGTGCATCGCGCACCTTGTGGCCCGGCCCGAGCGTGAGGGGGTTCGAGATGACGCCGCTCTCGCTGCGCTTGACCATGTCGACGTGTTCGGCCTGGCGTTCGGCCGGCATGTTCTTGTGAATGAATCCAAGCCCCCCGGCCCGCGCGATGGCGATGGCGAAACCGGCCTCGGTGACGGTGTCCATGGCCGCCGACACGATCGGAATGTTGAGCCGGATTTTTTTCGTGAGGCGCGTGGAAACGTCGGTGTCAGCAGGGAGAAACGCGGATCGGGCGGGGACGAGCAGAACGTCGTCGAACGTAATCCCCGTCCCGATGATCTTATCGGGCATCGAAGCTGGCCTCCGGGTTAATTGAGCCAATTTAGCACGCTTACGCCCCCCACGCAAGGCGGCGTTCCGCCCCCTTTTCCCCTCCCGCGCGCGACGGCCAACACGCCGCCAGGCTTCCGCTGGTCCTCGATTTCGCTCGTCCTCGCGGGTCCTGTCACCGGCCACCCCGGACCAACTTCGCTCCGCTCGTTGCCGGGGTCCCCGTCCGGTGCCACCCGCTCGCACGCCTGAGCCAGCTCGAGCGCGAACGACCATGGCGGACGGTGCGCGACTTTGAGACGCGCGCTCAGAACCACAATAGGTGCGCGGCGAGCAGGAGCGCGAGTCCGCCCATGTCGTGCGCGCGAAGCGGCGTAACCCCAAGCGGGCCGGCCGGGAGCGCGTTCGACGGCGTTCTGCTGCTTGAAGATAGGGAGAAAAGAGAAAGGCCCGGCCGATGGGCCGGGCCTTTTCAAGAGCCGGGGAAATCCCGGTATCGACTACAGGTCGGCCGGCTTGAGCGTCTTGCGCTTGTTGGCCTTCGCGCGCTCGCCAGCTTCCTTGATGATCGCGCGGACGTGCTTGTCCAGTGCCGGGTAGAAGTCGCTCGACACGTTGTAGCCCTTCGCCGCTGCCTTGGTACGGGTCTTCGAGATGATCAGTTCGGCCGCCATCGAGGCTGCCTTCTTCGCACTTTTTGCCATTTCCAGATTCCTCCCAAAAATGTGTGAACGTCGAAAAACGGCTCCAGAGAGCCTCCAGAGCGTCTCCTCGCAGGGGGTCTATCACTTTGCGGAAAACTCTGTCAAACACAAAATCGCCCGGAAAGGCCAGAATCGGGCCTCCCCGGGCGTTTTTCGGGGGACAACTCCGCCGGCGGTTGCCCTCAGCGAGGGACCCTGGGCAGCGTAATGCCCGTCTGCTTCTGGTATTTGCCCTTCTTGTCGGCGTAGGACGTCAGACACTCTTCGTCGCTCTCGAAGAAGAGCACCTGGGCGATGCCCTCGTTGGCGTAGATCTTGGCCGGCAGGGGCGTGGTGTTGGAGATCTCCAGCGTGACGAACCCCTCCCACTCGGGCTCGAAGGGCGTCACGTTGGTGATGATGCCGCAGCGCGCGTAGGTGGACTTGCCCACGCAGATGGTGAGCACATTGCGCGGAATGCGGAAGTATTCGACGCTGCGTCCCAGCGCGAACGAGTTGGGCGGAATGATGCATATGTCGCCTTTGAAATCGACGAAGGAGCGCGGATCGAAGCCCTTGGGATCCACCACCGTGCTGTTGATGTTGGTGAAGATCTTGAACTCATCGGCGATGCGGATGTCATACCCGTAGGAGGACACGCCGAACGAAACCGCGCCGTCCTTGACCTGTGAATCCGCGTAGGGCTCGATCATCTTGTATTCCTTGACCATGCGCGTAATCCATTTGTCGGGTTTGATCGACATGCGATTCTCCGTTCGTCGTTGAGAGTAAGAAAACGTCAGTCTTTGCGTCGCGCCAGCAGGTCGCGGAACTCTGCCGCGCGGGCGGGATCGTCTTCAAACGCGCCCAGCAGGGCGGTCGTTACCACGTCGGCGTTCTTCTGTTCGACACCGCGCATCGCCATGCACAGGTGACGGGCCTCGATCTGCACCGCCACCCCGTGCGGTTTGAGATGCTTGCGAATGTCGGCGGCGATGTCGTGCGTCATGCGTTCCTGCACCTGCAGACGGCGCGCGTGCACATCCACGAGACGCGCAAACTTGGAAAGTCCCGCAATCTTTCCGGACGGCAGGTACGCAATGTGGCAGACGCCGAAGAACGGCACCAGATGGTGCTCACACACACTGAAGAAGTCGATGCCGCGCACCAGCACCAGGCCGTCGTGCTCCGCCTCGAACGTCCCCTCGGAAAACACTTCGCGCGCACTCGAGGCGTATCCACGCGTGAATACGCGCCATGCTTCCGCCGCGCGTTCCGGCGTGGCCCGCATGCCTCCGGTTGCCGTCTGGCCCAGGGCAGCGAGAAAATCGCGCACGGACTGCTCGAGCGGATCCGTTTTCTTGCGGCGGTTTGTGGCCATGATTGCTAGCGAGCGAGCGGAATCCCGGCACCGAGTGCAAACTCGCGCGTGCTGGTGTGTGTGTTGTAGTCGGCGCTCGAATTGTCGACCGAGCGGGCCCCGCCCACGAAACGTGCATCCGCCCAGAGCGACCAGTTCTCGAACTCGTAGGTCCAGCTGGCGCCGACCAACCAGCAGAAGTCCATGTTGTCCAACGAGCTCTTGATGTCCGTGCTCACCGGCTGACCCAGCAGCGTGCCCTCGAACTTCGCACTCGTCAGCACCGCCAGCGAAAGCCCCAGGTATCCGCGCAGATACGCCTGCTTTCCGGTCGGCAGGTAGCCGGCGATGGTGACCGGCAGCTCGATGTAGTCAAGTTTCGTGGTTCCGTTTCCCGTGATCCGTTGCGTCCCTCCATTGACCGGCACGTTGTAGTCGGTCAAATCGACGTTGCCGTCCGCACCCTTCTGCGCGTAGCGCAGTCCGAACTCGAACCCCATCTGCCTGTCAACGCGCAGCAGAAAGCCCACGCCGCCCGTAAACGCGTTGCGGGAATCGGAACCCGAAAACGGCTGGTTGTCGCCGCTCATTTTCGCCTGCGACATTCCTCCGTACACGACCCCGTCCCAGCCGAGCATGTCATCTTCCTGGGCCACAGCAGCGGTCACCGTACACAGCAACCCGCAAACGACGAATATGGTGACGATGCGGTTCATGCCTTGCCTCCCTTTGCTGGAACTTCAGCATCTGCGGCAACGAGATATCGCTCCGCATCCAGCGCGGCCATGCAACCCATGCCGGCCGCGGTGACGGCCTGGCGATACACGTGGTCGGTGACGTCGCCCGCCGCAAACACACCCGGCACGTTGGTCCGTGTCGTCCCCGAATCCACCAGCAGGTATCCGTTCTCATCCATGCCCAGATGCCCGTTGAACACGGCGGTGTTGGGCGTGTGTCCGATGGCAATGAACAGGCCGCTGCACTCGAGCGTACGTTCGGTGCCGGTCACTACGTTGCGCAGACGCACACCGCTCACCTTCTTCTCACCCAGCACTTCCTCCACCACCGAGTTCCACACGAACTCGATCTTGGGATTGGCAAAGGCGCGGTCCTGCATTGCCTTCGACGCGCGCAGCTCGTCGCGGCGGTGCACCACATAGACCTTCGAGCCGAACTTGGTGAGGAACGTGGCCTCCTCGATAGCGGTGTCGCCACCGCCCACCACCACGATCACCTGGTCGCGGAAGAAGAATCCATCACACGTCGCACACGCCGACACGCCGTACCCCATGAGTTTTTCTTCGCTGGGAATCCCCAGCCAGCGGGCGCTCGCGCCCGTGCACAGAATCAGCGCACGTGCCTTGAAGGCCTGGTCGCCCGAGTACACGGTCTTGACCGGCCCGTCCAGTTCTACGCGGTCGATGGTCGCGAAGACGAACTCGGTGCCGAAGCGCTCGGCCTGCTTCTTCATGACCTCCATCAGCTCCGGGCCCATGATCCCGTGTTCGAAGCCGGGAAAGTTCTCGACGTCGGTGGTGATGGTCAGCTGGCCGCCGGGCTGCGTTCCCTCGATGACAAGGGGCTTGAGGTCGGCGCGGGCCGCATAGATGGCGGCGGTCAGACCCGCCGGGCCCGATCCGAGGATGATGATGTCACGGATAGCGTTCACGAGGTCACTCCATATTGGCCATAAACCGTTGACTATAACGCGCTTTCACGTGAAGTCAAGGATCGCCCATTGATCTTTGGTGGTGGGAATCTGTAGATTCAAGATACCCCACGCAAGCGATCCTTCCATGAGCTTGAGATACAACGGACCTGCGGCTGTCGTCCTGCTACTCGCACTGATGGTGGCGTGCGGAAAGGACAGCTCCAACCCGGTCACCCAGACCGGGCCGGGTACGGATACCCAGCCACCCGAGGCCATCAACGATCTCTCGCTGGCCTACGACGAGGGTAACGACGCCGTCCGCTTCACCTGGACCGCCCGGCGCGACGACGCCGACCACGCCCGGCCCGATCACCTGGACATTCGCTACGGCTCGTCGTTCCCGTTCGATTGGGAGCGCGCCACCGTCGTCGACCCCACACCCACTCCCGCGGCTCCCGGCACCGCACAGCTCTACGTCCTCCCGCACCCCATACGAGGGCGCGATGTGTACGCGTCGGTGCGCGCCTGGGATGAGTCCGGCAACGAGTCCGCCGCAGGCAACGTGGGCCACGTGCGCGTTCCCGGATTTGCGTTCGCGGCGGTTTGCACCGATGCCTTCTCGGGGGCCCCGGTCGCCGGACTCGACGCCGTGGTGACGGCCCGCACCGTTCATCAGCTCTCCACCGGGGCGGATGGACGAATCGAACTCACGGACCTCGCCCAGGGAAGCCTGGGGGTCCTGCTCAATACCGGCACCGCGTCCACGCTGTACCACTCCCTCAGCGATGTCCTCACGCTGGACCACAACCTGTCGCTGGCCTATCCGATGATTCCGTTCCAGGATCCCCAGTCCGATCTCTACCCGAGCATCCTGGCGTTGCTGGTGGAAGCGATGTTCGCTCCCGGTTCGAGCCACGTCGTCAAGCACTGGCCGGCGTATCCCGTGCCCGTGTACATCCCGGATTTTGTCAGCTCACTCGGAGTCGACTACCACGCGTTCGCCGTGCAGGCGGCCGAGCGCTGGAACTCCCGTGTCGGGTTTCCGATGTTCACGCCGGTGGCGGCCGATCCGCCCGTGGGTGTATTGATGGAGTTCCTGCCACGCAGCACCATGGGAACCGTCAACGGGGTGACCGACTACACCAGCACTGCCGACGGGCATCCGCTGCACGACCGCATCCGCATCGTGGACGACATTACGGACACGACCAAGCTCTATCTGATCGTGATGCACGAGCTCGGCCATACCATCCGGCTCGGGCACCTGCCGGCCGGCTTCATCATGTACGGCTCGCAGCCGCTGCCCCCCGATATCTCGGATGATGAGGTTTCTCTGGTGCAGTTGTTGCTGGCGCTCCCCGATGGCACCGACCTGCAGAAATACGACGCGAGCCCGCCGGCTCCGTAGGTCCGATTCTCACCGCGTTGCTGCAAAAAAAAAGCCTTCCCCCCGCTGCGTCGGTCGAGATGCTGCGGGGAGAAACAACATCTCATGTGGAACCCGTGCACACGAGGGGAAGGACAAAAATCTTTTGCGGCGGTGGATGCTTGCCCAAAGCGTCTGCCCGGGTGATTCTATCGCATCCCGCGCCAATGTAAAGAACCCAATCGCCCCGGCCTACTGCTTCTGCGCCACCCCGTTGGGCAGCGTCCTCTCGAACAGCTTGTACGCCCGGGTCAGTTCGTCGGTCCACGACGAGGCCCGCTCGAAGGGATGCCGCTCGACGGGATAGAGCGTCAGGTTCCAGTTCTCCTTGCCCAGCTCGATCAAGCGCTGACTGAGCCGGACCACGTCCGCGGAAAGCACATTGTCGTCGCGCAGCCCGTGCAGCATCTCCAGATTGCCCTGGAAGCCATCGGCCAGATAGATGGGCGATGATCGCTTATATGCTTCCGGGTCGTCCGACGGGGTTCCCAGGATGCGCACCGTGTACCAGTGGTTGTAATGCGCCCAGTCCGTGACGGAGCGCAGGGCGGCGCCCGAAGTGATCTCATGCGGATAGCGGAAGAGTCCCATCAGGGTGAGGAAGCCCCCGTACGATCCGCCGTACAGACCGATCTGCTTCGCGCCCACACCCCGCTCGGCCTCCATGTAGTGCGCGCCGTCGATGAGGTCGTCGAGGTCGCGCCCGCCCATGTACTTGTAAATGGCGGTGCGGCAATCACGGCCGTACCCGGACGACCCGCGGTAGTCGATGTTCATGACGGTATAGCCGTGCGCCGCCAGGAAGCAGTTGAACATGTATTCGCGGTAGTAGTAGCCCCATCCGTCGATCACGTTCTGCAGATACCCGGCGCCATGAATGAAGATCACGCCCGCGCCGTTGGATTGCGCGCCGAACCGCGAGGGATCGAAAACGTGGGCCCAGACGTCGACACCGTCGGACGCGCGGAACGTAATGGTCTCGGGCGCCAGCCACGGGAAGCTGCGGAACACCTTCGTCGTCGACTGCGTGAGCGGACCATCCAGTGCGCCGTTGGCAAGATCGAGCATGTACAGCTCGTTGGGCGTGGTCCAATCGGAACGCAGCACGGCAGCGCGGGAAAGATCCGGCGCATACACGAACTGATAGACGCCGCGATTGGGTGTGAGCAGGCGCCGGTTCGACCCGTCCTCATTCATCGTCCACAATCGCTGCGAACCCAGCGCACCTTCGTTCGACAGAATCAGCCAGCGATCGCGTGCCTGATCGAAGGTGGCTCCGTAGACCTCAAAGTTTCCATGCGTGAGCTGCTTTCGTTCTCCCGTCATGCTCACGGTGTACAGGTGCCCCCACTTCTGCGGTTCGGAGATGAAATAGATGGTCTTGCCGTCAGGCATCCACGCGCCGGTTTCGTAGAATGAGGGGCCGTCCACCCACGCGGGATCCGTGAAGCGGTCGAGCACCACCGGGGACACCGTTCCATCGGGCGCACGTTGCGCGGGCGCCACCGACCAGAAGTAGCGGTCGTGCCAGTCGGAGGGAATGGCGCGCACCAGCAGCACATCCTGGGTCGGCGACCAGCTCATCAGTTCCAGGTCCATGCCGTCATCCGTCTTGAGCCACACCAGTGAGTCGGCCGCCACATCGACGAACGCGATCTTGAGCTGATCCTGGGCGTCGCCCACCTTGGTGCGCACCTCTTCGGTCTCGGTGTAGCCGCTTTCGGTCACTTCCAGCGGGATGATCGGCTTGCGCGCGTCTTTGGCTTCCTTCGTGAGCAACACCGCCACGAACTTCCCATCCCGGGACGGCAGGCAGCGCGTCACCGTAAAACCCGACCCCACGTACAGCTTCTTGGGATGGGTTTCGTCCTTCTTCTTGGGGCCGTGCTGCTTGAACTCGTCGAACAGCGCCTTCTGCTGATCGATCAGGAACTGGCGCTGCGCGTCCGGTTTGGTCCTGGATGGATCGTCGGCGCTCTGCAGGTTGGTCAACTGACGGACCAGCCCGCCCGCAAAAGGCACGGCGAACGCCTGCTTGTCCCGCGTGAAATAGACGGTGCCTCCGTCGGCGGAAATCTGGACGCCGGATTCATCCTCCAGCGTCTGCGTGAGGCGGCGTGACGCCCCGGTCGTCGCGTCGGCGGCATAGACATCTCCGCCGCGTATCTCGTCGCGGTGCTGTTTTGCATTGTCCCAGGCCTCTTCGTCGGGCGCGGTGGTATCGGCCATCGCCCTGGGCAGCTTCTCCATCTGCCGCGCGGCGACATCGAGGCGGTAGGTGCCGGCCCGATACTTGAGGTCGAGGTAGTGCTCGTACGCGTTCTCGGGACTGTCGGCATTCATCGAGTCCAGCGGCGCGGGATCGTTCCAGTGGAAGTACAGCGATTTGCCGTCGGCCGAGAAGTGCAGGTCGGACGGCTCGGTCCCCACGATGCCCGGGCCCTGCATGATCTGCCGGATGGTGAGCTGGTCGAACGTGTGCTGTTCGTCGGCGCTCAGGGTGCGCGCCTTCTCGGACGTGGGCGGAGCCTCAGTCTTCTTGTGACAGGACGAAACCAGCGCGACGGCGAGCAAGCATGCGGTAATGCGTCGGAACATGGGAAACCGCCTTCAATGCGTGTGCGCCCGTGCTGTGTGCGGCCTCGGAACCGCCCGTGCGGCCCGCGCACGTCTTTCCGGCACGAACGTCTTGTTGTAGCGATTTCGGCTGTTGTATCATACGAGCGCTTCCCGCAACACCCCAATTCGTCTGTCTGGAAAGGAAAGCCATGGCCACGCGAAAGAAAAAAGACGCCGCGTCGGCGGCCCCCAAGACGCTGACCCGTGCCGATCTCAAACAGAAGATTCGCGAGTTGAAGAAGAAGCGCAGCGAAGCCGGCCAGCACTCCGCGAAGACCAAAGTAAATGAATTCAATTCACAATTGCGCGTCTGGCGCCGCAAGTTGCGCAAGGCGGCGCGTCACAAGACGGCCTGAAATCGGAGTTCCAATGCATCCCGTTACCGACAACCAACTCAAGAGCCAGTTTCGCACCCGATTCAACCCGGCTCTCGAGGACATACGAATGTCCCCCATCGTGTCGATCAGCGAGGAAGCCCGCACACGTTCGAAGGAATTCGAGAAGTCGGGCCGAAAGTTTGTTTTCTTCCAGCGCGGTGAGATCGATTTTCCCACACCCGCCTTCATCGTGGACGCCGCCAAGCGCGGGCTCGACCGCGGGTTGACCAAGTATCCAAAGTCGGGCGGCGAGGACTTCTTCAAGCAGGCGGTGATTGCGCGACTGCGCGAGGACCAGGATATCAACGACCTCGAGCCGGCGAACATCGTGGCGTCGTACGGAGGCCAGGAAAGCCTCGAGCTCACCTTCAAACTGTTCGCGCGCGGCGCGGGGTTTTCGCCCGCATGGAGCGGCGCGCTGGAAAACTTTGTCCCGTTTGCGCAGGTCGACTTCGAGGAAGTGCCGCTCAACCCGGATTTCTCGGTCGACTACGACCGTGTTGAAAAAGCCATCCAGGGGCGCGACTTCTTCTACCTGAACAATCCGCACAACCCGACCGGAAAGGTGTTCTCAGAAGAAGAGCTGCTGCGCATCGTGGAGATGTGCACGCGCCACGGCGTGTTTGTGGTGGCCGATGAGGCCTACGAAAAGATCGTGTACGACGGACGCCGGCATTTTTCGCTCGCGCGCGTCCGGCAGGAGAACGTCATCACGGCCTTCACGTTCTCCAAGAGCTACGCCATGACCGGCTGGCGTATCGGGTACGCGGTGACGCGGCATCCGCATATCGCGAAGCTGCTTCGCCTCGGCAACTACACGCAGACGGCGGGCGTTACCACGTTCATCCAGTACGCCGCCGCCGAAGCGCTGAACAACGTCGAGGAGAGCCGGCGCGCCATCGGCGCGATGGTGGAAGAATTTCAGCAGCGTCGCGATGTCCTGTACGAGGGGATCAAGGACCTCCCGGGTGTCGTGGTCGATCGTCCGGCGGGAGCCTTCTACATGTTCCCCAATTTCACCGAAGTGATTCCGCGCAGTCTCACGGGTGAAGAGCGCGATCATTACATCTACAAGCTGCTCATGGACGAAGGCGTGGCCACGGTATACGGCTCGTGCTTCGGGCGTCATTTTGGCGACAACGTCCGCATTTCGTTCTCGGCAACTCCGGTGGCGGTGATTCACGACGCGGTGGAACGCATCCGCCGCGTATTCCGTCACGCCACGCGCTGACATGGCACCGGCTGCTCGCAGCCACATTCTCGTCAATATGGCCCTCAGTGTGGACGGGCGCATCAATACGCGCGCGCGCGAACACTTTGCGCTGGGAAGCGAAAACGACCGGCGTCTGATGGACGAACTGCGCGAGCGGAGCGACGCCGTCATTGTCGGCGCGGGAACGGTTCGTCACGACGGCCACCCCATGCGTCTTCGCTATGCCGACCTGCGGGCGCGGCGCGAGGCGCGCGGACGGGGCCCGCACCCGGTAAACGTGGTCCTGTCGGGCAACCTCGACCTTCCGTTCACGCCTTTCTTCACCGCCACCGACACGCAACGCATTGTGTTCACCACGCGGCGCGCAAGCGCGGCGCGCCTGCGCCGCTTCGAACGTGCGGCGGATGTGATCGTGCTGCCGGGAAAAGAGCCGTCACCGGCGCGCGTGGTGACGGAACTCGGCAAACGCGGCCTGCGCCGGCTGCTGCTGGAAGGCGGCGGCGAAGTGCACTTCGCGTTTGCAAAGGCGGGGCTGGTGGACGAGTGGTACGTAACGTTGACGCCGCGGCTGATCGGCGGGCGCACGGCCCCGTCGTTCCTGGACGGCGACGGCTTCCTCAAGCGCAATCACATCGAACTCAAGCTGGTCTCACAGCGCCACATCGGCGACGAAATCTTCCTCCACTACCGCAGGCGCTAGGCCAGGTCGTCGAGCACGGCCGCGATGTGGCCGTCGATCTTCACCTTGCGGTAGATTTTCGCAATCTTGCCGTTGGCGTCGATCAGGAATGTCGTGCGCTCGATGCCCTTGAAGATCTTCCCGTACATGTTCTTCGGCACCAGGACCCCGTAGGCCTCGCACACCGCGCCGTCCGGATCGGAGAGAAGTGTGTATGGAAGCTCGTACTTCGCCTTGAACTTCGCCTGTTTGGCGACCGAATCCTTGCTGATCCCGAGCAGCACGACGTGCTTCTTCTTGAATGCGACAGCTTCATCACGGAAGCCGCAGGCTTCGATCGTTCACCCGGGGGTGTCGGCCCTGGGATAGAAGAACAGGACCACGCGCTGGCCCTTGAGACTCGCGAGCGAAAGGTCGGTGCCTTCGTCGGTCTTGAGCGTAAAGGCGGGCGCCTTCATGCCAACGTCGATCATGCGTGTCGCCTCCGTTCCAACAGCGTTTCCTGAATGCGTTCCATCAGGGCGTATGCGACGGGCGGCTCACCCATGTTGTCGCGGCCCGCGAATCCGTGAAAATCCGATCCGCCCGACATCAGGAGGCCGCGGTCGCGCGCCAGCGCGAGCAGACGGTTGATGACAGGTGGAATATGGTACGGGTGAAACACCTCGATGCCGTCGAATCCGTGGTCGAGCAGGGCAAGAAACCCGTCGTAGTCCTCCATGTAGTAGCCGGGGTGGGCGATGAAGGCCAGGCCGCGCGCGGCGTGGATGCTGCTCACGGCCTGAGACGGCTGCATCTTGAATTTGTCGACATAGGCCGCGCAGCCCTCTCCGATGAAGCGCGCAAATGCTTCCCCGTGATTGGCCACGATGCCGGCGGCCACCAGGGCATCGGCGATGTGCGGACGTCCCAGCGCGCCTTTTCCCGCGCGGGCGCGCACGTCCGCCATATCAATGTGAACACCCTGTTCCGCCAGCTTTTCCACAATGCGTTCGCCACGCCGCTCGCGCGCGTCGCGAAATTCGCGCAGCAACGCCAGCAGACGTGTGTCGCCGGAATCGACTCCGTAGCCCAGCACGTGCAGGTCGCGTCCGTTGTATTCGCAGCTCAACTCCACACCCGTCATTACCTCGACGCCGGTGCCCTTCGCCGCGGCTGCGAGCTCCGCAAATCCGTCCACCGAATCGTGGTCGGTGAGCGCGATCCCCGCGAGCCCCTTCGACTTCGCCATGGCGACCAACGCCGGCGGAGAATGAATTCCGTCGGAGTAGGTTGAATGCATGTGCAGATCGATGCGGCCGTCTTCCATTCTATGACTCACAACTTTTGCCGGTTTACTTCGCCGCCCGGCACTGCGAAAATGATGATCGAAATTTCAACCAGGAGGACACCGTGCCCCGCCCAGCATCCAAACATATACTACTGTACGCCGCGAGTGAAGCAGACGCTGACGTTCTTTACGCCACCGGATTCTTCTGCCCCGACCCGTTTCTGTTCATCCGGACACCCGCGGGGCGGCGTATCTACGTGATGAGCGACCTCGAAATCGACCGTGCGCGCGCCCAGTCCAATGCTCACCGCGTGCTGGCGATGTCTCGCTACACGGAGATGGCCCGGCGCCGGATGGGAAAGACCCCGGCCGCGGGTGACATCATCGCCGAGGTGCTGCGCGACCTGAACATTCGCTCGGTGGTGGTTCCCTCCAGCTTCTCGGCCGGCATCGCCGACCGCCTGCGCTCCCATCGTATTCGCGTCGACGCGGCGCAGAAAGCACTGTTTCCGGAACGGCTGCACAAACGCGCGGACGAGGTGGCCCACGTCGTTCGTGCCATGCGCGCCACCGAGGCCGGCATGCAGCGCGCCATCGACCTGCTGGGCCGCGCCCAGGTCCGCAAGGGCTGGCTGGTGTCGGGGGGCAGGCGCCTGACGGCCGAGGACGTGCGCCGCGCGGCCAACCTGGAGATCTTTTCGAGGGGGTACATCCCGGCTCACACCATCGTGGCGCCGGGCAAGCACGGCTGTGATCCCCACGACGTAGGCAGTGGTCCGATTCGCGCCGGTGAACCGGTCATCCTCGACATTTTTCCGCGCTCGGAGTCGACCGGGTATTTTGCGGACATCACGCGCACCGTGGTCAGGGGCAAGGCAAGCCCGCGCGTGCGCGCCATGTACGCCGCGGTGCTGGCTGCGCAGCGGGGCGCATTGCGTTCCATTCGACACGGGGCCCGTGGCCGGGACATTCATGGCGCGATCCTGAAGCTGTTCGAGAGCCGCGGCTTCAAGACCGGGAAGATGGACGGAAGGATGCAGGGCTTCTTCCACGGAACCGGTCATGGACTCGGCCTGGAGATCCACGAGCCGCCGCGTATCGCCATGTCGGACGACGTGCTCGAAGCGGGCATGGTGGTTACGGTGGAGCCCGGCCTGTACTACGCGGGTGTGGGCGGCGTGCGCATCGAAGACACGGTGCTGGTCACGCGCACCGGTATCCGCAATCTCACACGCTTTCCAAAATTCCTGGAGATCCCCTGAAAACAACACCGGCCACCGGAATCCACGGAGTGGAAAACCGGAGGCCGGTGTGCTCGTTCGTTGGCCGGACCGCTCAGATTTTGATCTTCACCGCTCCCCTGTCCACGAATCCAGCCCACAGGTGCAATCCGTCGTCCGAGTAGACGCGGCGCACCCGGTCCGACGGCAGGCCGCCGCTCTTTCCGTAGCTTTCCCAGTGGTCGTTCACCAGCTTGGCCAGTCCACCCTGGGTCGCGGCCCACATCGTGGTTCCGCCCGCGCCGTTGCTGGCTCGCGTCACGGAATACACCGTATTGGACGGCAATCCCTGCGGCAGGCCGTAGTTCTTCCAGGTCTTGTCGGCAACGCTCACCTGCGCCACCCCGCGCGTGACGTAGGAAACCCAGAACGTCTTGGTGGCCGTATCGTAGAAGATATCGTCCACGTTGGCATCGGCCAGCCCGGAGTTCACCGTGCTGTTTCGGTACGAGACCACGGGGTCGTTCACCGAGAGCGAGTCCTTCGAAACTACGATTCCCACGTAGGCCAGCAGGCCCGCATCGATGGTGGATTCAATTCTGGGTCCGTACCAGCGCTCGATCACACCCGAGTCCTCGCTGATGGCGACCGAAGACACCAGCCGCTCCAGCACCAGCACGGTGCGCTGGGCATCGGTGAGCAGCTCGTCCGGTATCGCCAGAAGAAACGGATCTTCGGTGGTGAAATGCTTGAAAGTGTGCGCAGTGGGATCGTAGATCGACACACCGTTGTTGGTCGAAAAATAGATCCGGTCCTCGTCGGGTGATACCGCCATCCCGGATATGAATCCGTCCACAAGACCGGTGGTGCCGGGACGAATCTGCGCCCACGAGTTATTGGCAATGTTGTACACGCCGATTCCGCCACCCCACGTCCCCACGAAAACGCGGCCGCTGTATTCGGCCATGCAACGAACTTCCGGATGCGGAAGCCCGCTGATTTCGTTGACGATGTCGCCCGGACCCAGCGTGTTGGTATTGATGTTCGCAAAACGCGCCACGCCGGCGTTGGTGCCCACCCAGAACTCGCCGGTACTGATCGTCAGAAACGAATACACCTCGTTGCTGGGAAGACCGGTGGTCTCTCCCTTGCTGTTCACGGTCTTGGTATATGAGACCGACGTGCCGATCTGTTTCGGCGGAGCCGGCGCAGGCGGAAGATTCGTACTGTTATTGCAGGCAACTGAGGCCAGCAGGCCGAGGGCCAGGACGGCCATCTTGCGTGTCGAATTCACTCGGAACCTCCGGAACACACAATCGGGATAAATGAAATCTTGGTGGGGGTGGCCCGAACCGGATCACCGATCGTTAGACCACAGGCATCATAGGTAGCACACAGCCAAAAGTCAATGCAAAGGACGGGGTTGCCCCGCAGGCCGGGCGGGCGGACCGTCGCCGGCAGCGCTCCTCCGGCTCATCCCAGCGCGTCCTTGAGGGCCTGGGCCCGGCGCCGGGACATGCCGGGAACCGCCGCAATCGCCTCGATATCCGCCCGCCGGAGCCGTTCCAGGCTTCCGAACTCCTGCAGCAGTCGTCGTTTGAGCACCACGCCGATGCCCGGGACGTCGTCGAGCTTCGATTCCCCCATCGCCCGGGTGCGCAACTGCCGGTGATAGGTGTTGGCGAACCGGTGCGCCTCATCGCGCACGCGTTCCAGCATGTACAGCGCCTGCGAGTGGCCGTCGAGCAGGATGGGTTCGGCCACGTCACGCAGATAGATGCGCTCCTGACCACGTAGCTTGCGCCCGGACTCCTCGCGCACCTTGGCGATCCCCACCACCTCCACCGTGTCCGCGCCCAGTCGCGACAGCACGTCACCGGCCACGTTCAGCTGGCCGCGTCCTCCATCCACGATGAGCAGGTCGGGAAGGTCGCCTTCCTTGAGTCCGCGTGACACGCGCCGTTCCAGCACCTCGCGCATCATGGCGTAGTCATCGGCGCCTTCCACGGTGCGAATGCGAAACTTCCGGTAGGCCGATTTCGCGGGTTCGCCGTCGATGAATGTCACCCCCGACGCCACCGCGCGCGTGCCCTGGATGTTGGAAATGTCGAAGCATTCGATGCGACGCGGATACGATTCCAGAGATAGCAACTCCTGGAGGTCGTCGAGGATCTCGCGGTTGCGCTGGTTGCCGCGTCCCTCATCGAAGGCCACCGTGGCGTTCTTCTTCGCCAGCTCGACCAGCGTGGCGCGTTCTCCGCGCTGCGGCACCGATATGCTCACGGTGTGCCTGGCGCGCTCCGCGAGCAATGTCTCCAGCGCCGAGGCGTCGTTGATTTCGTCGCCGAGCAGCACCTCCTCGGGAATGGGGGCGCCGCTCTGGTAGTACTGATTCAGAAACGACGCCAGATGCTCCGCGGTCGACTGCACCGCGCTGTCGAAGTAGTACGTCTGCGCTCCCGACACCTCACCGCCGCGCACCGTGAGCAACTGAATCACAAGCCGCTCCTGATGATGATGGGTCGCGAACACATCGCGTTCGGCGCGCTGCGGTGACGTGATGCGCTGGCGTTCGACCACGCTCTGCAGGGCGAAAAGCTGGTCGCGCGTGCGCGCCGCGTCTTCGTAACGGCGCTCGGCGGCCTGCAGGTCCATCTTGTCGCGGAGCGTTTTCAGCAGATCGCCGCCGCGTCCCTTGAGGAACATGGTGACGCGCTTGACGGTTTCGGCGTATTCGACCGCTTCGACGTATCCCATGCACGGACCCGGACAGCGCTGAATGTAGTAGTAGAGGCAGGGGCGCGTGCGGCTGGAGAAATCGGCATCCGTGCAAGTGCGCATCGGAAAGATGCGGCCGAGCGTGCGCAGCGTCTGTCGCACCGAACCGGCGGAGGCGAAGGGACCGAAGTAGGTGGCGCCATCGCGACGCGGACGGCGCACCACCGTCAGCCGCGGGAACGGATGCCTGTTGTCCAGGCGCAGGTGGACGTAGCTCTTGTCATCCTTCAAAACGACGTTGTAACGGGGCCGGTGTTTCTTGATGAGGTTGTTCTCGAGGATGAGGGCTTCCTGCCCGGTGCCGGTCACCACGTAGTCGATGGTGCGCGCCCGCGCGACCAGAAATTCCACGGTGGCCCGGCCGTCGCCCCCCTCACGGAAGTAGTTGCGCACGCGTGTGCGCAGCGACTGGGCCTTGCCCACGTAGATGACCCGGCCGCTCTCGTCGCGAAAAAGATAGACCCCGGGGTGGGTGGGAAGCCGCTCGGCCTGATCCCTCAGTTCGGCGGAAGGGCTTGATTCATCCGTATTTACAGACATGTTTACACACCCCGCGCGGGGCGCTCCGGCACCATAGTACGCTTTTTTGCCGCAGGGCGCTTGATTCTCGGGAGGGACGGGCCTATTCTTGTGACTGTACCCAATCTACCCCGCAATTATGGCAGAACTGCGCACCGACATACCCGATACCGCTCGTCTGGTCCGCCTCGTCCAGGCTCTGATGGCAAACTCGTTCGACATCATCAAGGTGGTGGACCAGGACCTCAAGACCGTCTTCGTGAGTTCGTCAGTGGAACGTATCCTGGGATACTCTCCGCACGAGCTGATCGGCACCAACCCGCTCGACTACGTTCACCCCGACGATCTGGCCATGGTTACCGAGGAACTGGCGCGGATCCAGCAGACCGGGGAGATGGTGCGCCAGACGGTGCGCGCGCGTCATCATGACGGCACCTGGCGCTACGTCGATG
>DASRYI010000218.1:0-3754 GCA_035687255.1 Candidatus Krumholzibacteriia bacterium
CCCCGCGGTGAGCGGCGTCGTTTCCGCCACCACACGCCCAGCACCACCAGCAGCGCAAGCCCCACCACATCCGTCATCCACTCCGCGGCACGCGCGATATGCAGGTGCTCACCGAGCTTGCTGCTCGCACGAAAGAACGGGTGAAACACCGGTGTGACCTTGAGCGTGTCGAACGACCGCTCGACGTGCGTCGCAATGAACGAAGGCGTCGGTCCGTCGGTCGTCATCGAGCGCGGACCCAGTTCGAAGAACGGCGCGTACGCCAGCGCCAGGAACCGCGTCGCGCGTCCGCTTTCGGGGAACGGCGAACCCACCGCCATGGCGCCGTAGACCATCCATGGCAGGCACACCAGCAGGCATACGGCCCCGGCAACCGCCACCTCGGACCGCCACCCGGGTCCGGCACGCCGCTGCCGGCGCACCAGCAGGTGGTCGAGACACAGCGCAAGCACGAGGAAGACCAGGTCGGCGCGGGCCATGATGCACAGTCCGGCCAGCGCACCCATCGCCACCGCACGCCCGCGTCCCACGTGCGCTTCGGGGCGAACCTTCTCCAGGTAGAAACACACCGTGGCCGCAAACATGAATGCGGCCAGCGCGGTCTCGAGACCGTTGGCGGTCTGGCGCATGACAATGGGCGCAAACGACCAGGCGGCGGCAGCCGCAATCGCCACCACCTCGCTCACGCGCCGCACCAGGATCCGGTACAGCAGGTATGCGGTCGCCACCGACAGAAGTGCGGAAAGCACGAGTGCGGCGTGGATGGGAAGCGTGTCGTTGGAACCGGCCGCCCAGTACATGGGAACCAGCGCGAGCACGTACAACGGCTGGAATCCGTTGGTCAGGTGGACACCGTCGAAACTGGGGCCGTCACCGTGCGCGATGTGCCGCGCAATCTGGAAGTCGTAGAAACTGTCGTCGTAGAGAAAGCCGTTGCGCGCGAGCGTGGGGAAATCAAACACGGCAACGGCTAAATGCACCGCCGCCGCCGCTGCAAGAACGACGAGGAGTCCGGGGTTCGGGCGTTTCAAGGGACGCGATTATCAGTGGTTTCGGATCAGTGACCTCGCTGAATACGTTGATTTATCGTGCCTTATGTTACTTCATTGATCCCGATTGTGTCAACCACCGCGACGGCGCATAGCGGATTTCGACGGGCGTGCTGCGCGTCTCACGAACGCACACATAGGGCACCGGGTCGTCGTCGCGCAGCACCGGGACAATCTCGTTGCCATTGCTGGTCTTGAGTCCGTCCATCCAGTGATACGGGAGCACGACCGGCGGCGAACCCACCGGGATGCGCGCACTCACGTGGTCTATTTCCGCCCGAACCGGGGGCCTCAGATCGGGAAGCGGGAGCTCCCAGAAGCGAAGTGGCCCGTCGGCCCATTTCAGCGAGGCGCCGGGAATTTTCGCGGCCAGGCGCCCGCCGGCGGGCGTGGCGCTCACCACCCAGCGCACCCGCAGGAAACCCAGCCGGTACGACAGTCTGGCCGGCGTCCACGCATCCAGCGGGTGTCCCAGCAATGACGTCTGGTCGAAGGTGATGCGATGGTGGATCAGGGGCACGTTCGGGTAGGGCCCGCCGATCTGCTCGATGTGGGTCTGCCACGGCAACAGCGCGGGCAGAAAGAACCCGTCGTACGCGCGCGGGCCTCCCTCTTCGATCATCAGGCGGCCTTCGCCGCGCACGTTGGCCAGCACCACCGACCGCAGTGCTTCCACCCGCGCTGGCAGATGCACGGTGAGCGAGTGATGGTAGTACGCCTTGGCGTCGAGCATGGCGAGTGGCAGCGGGGCGAGCGCCAGCGACACGTATACGGCCGTGCGCAAGCGCGCGGCCCCGCGAGAATTCAGGTATTCCGCCGCGCGGCGCGTGAGCCACGCGAGTCCCGTGCCCGCCAGCGGTGTGGCAAACACGATCGCGGAGAACAGAAACCGCCCCGGTTCCAGCTGATTCACTCCCGGCAGGTTGACACCGAACGCGGCGAACGCCAGCATGACCACGCACGCCACCAGCAGTGGAGCACCCACGCTGTCGCGCCGTTCGGACTGCAACCGCCCGGCACCCACCACCGCCAGCACCAGCACCCCCAGCGCGACGGCTCCGGTGGGATGGAACAGCAGGTGCGCCATGTGTCGCAGGCCGTGCAGCTGGTAGTACGCCTCGGTGGGTGTCTTGTCGGGCAGGAACCGGATCAGCGGCAGAATCCACAGTCCGTTGACGAAGATCACGACCAGCGCCCAGAGAAACAGCAATTCGCAGCGGCGGCGTGTCAGTCGCCGCCGGTCCGCGAACAGCACCGTGCCGATCGGAATGGCGGCCATCACCGCACTGAGCACGTGCACCAGAAACGCCACCGGGCCCAGCACGAACAACGAACGCCCGCGCTCCCCATCCACGAACCTGCGCACCAGTCCCGTCACGTAGATGGCCGCGTGCGTGGCGAACACGAACGAGAACATCCCCACGAAGCGAAAGTCGCTGGCGTAGGGGCGCCCCCAGTGCCAGTAAGCCAGCAGCAACATCACTCCGAGCAGCGCTTCGTCGAGGTCGAAGCCCAGCATGCGCGCGCCCCGGTACACCGACGGGAGCATCGAGAGGTACGCGACCAGGATGAAAATCTTGAGCGCGGTGGCCGTGTGCAACGGAATCAGTGCGGCGAAGAGTTCGGCGCCCTTCATATCCAGATCGAACACGCTGCCGGCGGGATAACCCGCCATGAAGTACGGGCTGTAGCAGTCCAGGCGCAGTGAGTGCCAGAACACCTGGCGGGCGCGCAGTGCCTGCGCGTAGTGAACGGCATGATCGGTTGTCACGATCGGACGTGGATCGAAGAGTTGCCCGGTCGGAAAGAAGAACAACGTGGCGGCAACGTGAATTCCCGCCAGCATGTACAGCCAGCGCAGGCGCGCATCCTCGGACACCCGCCCCGAGGAGAGCGTGCGCGCCAGGCACCATGCCCCCAGCGCCATTCCCGGCGCCAACGCCGCCGCCCGCATCCACAGGGGATGGGCGGCAAACACCCCGTCCAGCGTCACCGCGCACAGGGCCATCCAGGCGACCACGAACCACAGCACGGGTTGCCGGGACGGTGCGGATCGGATATCGTTTGCATTTCCTCGGGGCATGGGCCCGCGCATTATAGACCAAGTCGCCCGCTCGCTGCCGCTCCCGACACCATCACCATGAAATCGACCCGGCCCTCCGTCATCCTCGCCTACATCGGCGCCTGTGTGATCTGGGGGTCCACCTGGATGATGATCAAGATCGGCCTGCGCGACGCGCCGCCCATGACCAGCATCGCGGTGCGCATGGCGATTGCGTCGGCGATCGTGGCGGTGGCGCTCAGGGCGGGCCGCATCCGGCTGCCGCGCGATTCCCGTTTCGTGCCCCTGGGGGTCCTGCTCGGTTTCGTCCAGATCGCGATCCCCTACGCTTTCGTCTACTACGGCGAGCAACGCATTGACTCCGGTCTGGCCGCCGTTCTCTACGCAACCCTTCCCCTGATGGTGGTGGTGCTGGCGCGCTTTACGCTCCACACGCCGCTCACCGCGCGCAAACTCCTCGGCATCGCCATCGGCATCGTCGGCGTGGCGTGCATCTTCTCCAACAATCTGCGTCTGGGCCATGCCGAAGCGGCCGGCACTGCGCTGGTGCTGGCCAGCGTGACCGCGTCCGCGGTGGGATCGGTAGCCACCAAGAAGTGGGGACACGGACACCACCCGGTGGCGTCGTTGCTGATTCCCTTTG
>DASRYI010000219.1:0-16615 GCA_035687255.1 Candidatus Krumholzibacteriia bacterium
GCCGCTGGCGTGTTGGATACGCGCGAAGTAGATGCCCGAGCTGACCACAGCGCCGCCGGCGCCACGGCCGTCCCATCCCACCGAGTAGGCTCCCGTACTGCGTTCGCCGTCATAAAGCGTGGCGACATACGCACCGCTCGCGTCATACACACGAATCATCACATGCCCCTTCGACGGAACCGTGTAACTCACCGTGGTGCGCGGGTTGAAGGGATTGGGGAAGTTGGAGAGCGAGAGCAAGTAGTGCTTCGGTGTTCCATTCACACCCGAGAGGGCATTCACCGAGTTGGGTTTGCCCTCGTTGCCCGAGAAGTCGGTGGCGGTGACGTAGTAGTACGCATACGGCGACGCGCTCACATCCATGGCCGGGGAGACACTGTAGTTCACAACGATCGCGGCACCGAAGTCATTCGCATTGGCGCCGTACACGGTGAAGTAGTCGAAGTCCGCGGCGGTAGACTCGTCCCACGAGAGATTGCCCGCATTGAACACGAAGTTCTGCGGAATGCCGGGCGCGAGATTGTCCAGCGAGTAGCCGCTGTCGGGCGCGGAGTCGTAGAAGGTCGCCACCTGGCCGGTCGCCGCGCGAACGAAGAACACCGAGTAGTACTGGCCGAGGGCGATGGTGGAGTCGCCGACAGTCGGTGCGTCGATGCTGTACGTCGTCTGCTCGTGCGACGGGACCGAGCCGGCGAAGGTCCACCCCGTGTCAAGCAGCTGCCGGCGCGAGAGGCCCGTGGGTCCCGATCCGGCGCGAAGCGACGAGGCCACCGGGGTGGCGTCGTTGCGCCGGTACGCTTCGTACGCGGTCACCGGGTAGGGGGCGTCGCTGTTGTCCGCGCCCGAACCGCTGAACGTGACCTTCACCTTCCGGCCCTGGTCATTGCCGATGTCGGTGATCGAGGAGATCACCGGTTCGCCGCGCGTCGCGCCGTACTTCGCCACGTATCCGTCCCAGCCCCCGTTGCTGAACAGGAGGCCGCCTCCAAACTCTGCGCTCAGGTTGAACCGCCCCACCCCGACAACGTTGCCCAGCGCGTCGATGGCGACACCGCGTCCGTCGTCGTTGGAAATGCCGCCCATCTTGCGGCTCCACTGGTGGACGCCGCTCGCATTGAATTTCGCGAGGAACGCATCGGCGATTCCGGTCGTGAACAGGAATCCGCCGCCGAAGTCGATGTTCGCGTTGAAGGCACCCGTGATGGCGACGTCGCCCGAACCGCTGACAGCCAGCCCGAAGCAGTTTTCGCCGCCGGAAGCCCCGAAGCGCTGGCTCCACTGGTGCGTGCCGAGCGCATCGTACTTTGCAAGAAAGATGTCGGCGAACCCGGCGCTCACCAGTCCGCCGCCCCCGAAATCGACCGTGTTGTTGAAGATGCCCGCCATCACCACGTTACCGTCAGCATCGGTACCCACGCCGTATCCCTGGTCGCTGCCCGTGCTGCCGAAGCGCTGGCTCCACAGATGCGTGCCGCCCGAGTTGTACCTGGCCAGGAAGACGTCGTCGCCGCCCGCGCTCACCAGCGCGCCGCCGCCGAAGTTCGCCGAGTTGTTGAAGTACCCGGTCACGACGACGTTTCCCGATGCGTCGACCGCTACCGCGTTGCCGATGTCGACACCGGTGCCACCGATGCCCTTGCTCCACAGATGCGCTCCCGAAGAGCCGTCGTACTTGGCGATGAACAGGTCCAGCGAGCCGAAGGAGCCGAGCGCGCCGCCGCCAAAATTCGGGGCACCAATGTAGTAACCCGTGATCACCGGGGATCCGGTCGAGGGCTCAACCGCGACCGCATAGCCCACGTCGGAGGTCACATCGCCCATGCGCCGGCTCCACAGCGTGGCACCGTTGGGCGCGTACTTGGCGAGGAACACGTCGGTTCCTCCCGCACTCACCAGCCCCACACCGTTGCCGAAGTCGACGGTACCGGTGAACGACCCGACGACAAAGATGTTGCCCCAGGCGTCGGTGGCGACGCCGTTGGCAATGTCGGCGCCGGATGCGCTTCCGAACTTCTTGCTCCACAGGGGGACGCCGGTCGGGCTGTACTTGGCGACGAAGATGTCGATCGCGGAGCCCGTCAGATCCGAGCCGCCAAAGTTGGCCGTTCCGTCGAACTGGCCCACGATGATCACATTGCGCGTGGCGTCGACCGCCACGCCGTGGCCCTCATCAGCATTGACCGCGCCGGTCCCGCCGTAGCTGCGGCTCCAGAAATGAGGTGGCGTCGTGACGGCCAGGGTCTGGGTGGAGGAAAGGATCGCGATGAGGAGCAGGAGTTGGACGATGCGGGCCATGACGGGCCTCCGGGTTCGAAGTGCATGGGGGAACTGCAAACCGAGCTCGGTGCCTGGGCGAGGCCATCTTGAAGGAGGCGCTTGCGGCGGCGCCGACCGGATGAATCACAATTCTAGAACGAAGAAGTTGGCGCTGCCAAGCGTCAAATGAACCCTGGCAGCGCCAGGCCTCCCGCTACTTCAGCAACACCATCTTTTTCGTGCGCGTGCCGCTGGCGTGTTGGATGCGGGCGAAGTAGATGCCCGAACTGACCACAGCGCCGCCGGCACCGCGGCCGTCCCATCCCACCGAGTAGGCTCCCGCGTCCCGCTCACCGTCAAAGAGCGTCGCGACGTGCGCTCCGCTGGCATCGTACACGCCGATCGTTACATGCCCGCGACTCGGGACGGTGTAGCTCACCGTGGTGCGCGGGTTGAAGGGATTGGGGAAGTTGGAGAGCGAGAGCACGTAGTGCTTCGGTGTTCCATTCACACCCGAGAGGGCATTCACCGAGTTGGGTTTGCCCTCGTTGCCCGAGAAGTCGGTGGCCGTCACGTAGTAGTACGCATACGGCGACGCCGTTACATCCAGAGCGGGGGAGACACTGTAATCAACGATAGTCGCCGCGCCGAAGTCGTCGGTATTGGCGCCGTACACGGTGAAATAGTCGAAGTCCGCGGCGGTGGATTCATCCCACGAGAGATTACCCGCCGCGTAGACGAAGTTCTGTGGAACACCCGGCGCCAGGTTGTCCACGGAATACCCGCTGTCGGGGAGCGAATCGTAGAACTTGGTGGGTATTTCCGTGGCAGCGCGAATGTAGAACACCGAGTAGTACTGTCCCAGCGCGATGGTGGAATCGCCGACAGTGGGAACATCGATGCCGTATTCGCTCTCGCCAAAGGCCTCCGCCGAACCCACCTCGACCCACCCGCTGGCCAGCCTGCGCCCCTCGGAGCGCGACGCACCGCCGCGCCCCGAAGACGCCGCGGGTGTGGGGTCGGCGCGACGATAGGCGACGTAGTGCGTCACGGGATTGGAAATGGCACCGGCGTCTGCGACTGAGCGATCGAACCAGATGCGCACCTTGCGTCCCTGGTCGTTGCCGATGTCGGTCACCGAGGTGATGGCCGGCGAAGCATCCTGCGCCGTGTACTCGGCCAGAAAGATGTCGTTACTGCCGGCGCTCGTCACGGTGCCCAGCCCGGGGTCGACGGAATTGGCGAAGTAGCCGGTGACCACCGCATTCCCCGACAGGTCCGGGTTGATGCTGGTTGCCTTGTCACTGCCGGTCCCGCCGAACCCGCGGATCCACACCGGTGTCCCCGTTGGATCGAAGCGCGCGAACCACCCGTCGGCAATGCCCGCGCTGGTGAGCGAGCCCCCGGCGTAGGTCGCGGTTCCGCTGAATTCGCCGCTGGCGAGGACATTTCCGGTTGCGTCAACGGCCACGCCCAACGGGGAATCGAACGTCGTGCCCCCGAAGCGCCAGTTCCATTGAAACGCCCCCGCGGAGGTGAAACCGGCCACGAAGGCATCCGAGTTTCCCGCGCTTACCAGCGTGCCGCCGCCGAAATCGATGGTCGTATTAAACGTCCCCGCAAGTACCACGTTGCCCGATGCATCCAGCGCAACCGCGGTGCCCGCGTCGCCCGAGGTGCTTCCGTAGCGAAAACTCCACTGGTGGGTGCCGGTGCCGTTGTATTTCGCGAAGTAGATATCGGTGTTGCCCGCGCTCACCAGATTGCTGCCGCCAAAGTTGACCGTGTTCTGAAAGAACCCGGTCGTGATCACGTTCCCGGACCCGTCCACGGCCACCGACGCTCCGCCATCGTCGAGGGTGCTTCCGAACTGTTTCGTCCACTGGTTCGTTCCGGCTGAGTTGTACTTTTCGATGAAGCTGTCCGCGCCTCCCGCCGCGAAGTGACCCCCGTTGCCCAGTGTTGCCGAGCCCTGAAACGTGCCGGTCACGAATACGTCACTGGCTGTGCTCATCGCCACACCAGTGGCGATGTCCGTGCCGTTGCCGCCAAACCCCTTGCTCCAGTTATGCACGCCGGACGAGTTGTAGTAGGCGATGAAATAGTCGCTCGCCCCGCCGGCGCTGACGATGTTGACCCCGCCGAAATTGACGGTTCCGGTAAAGTAACCGACCACGCAGATGCCGCCGAAGATATCGTGCGCCACGGATTTTGCCACGTCGTCACCGGTGCTGCCGAAGCGCTTGCTCCACACATGGGCCCCGGTTGCGTCGTATTTGGCGATGAAGATGTCGGCGCCGCCGGCACTCGTCAGGGCTCCGCCGCCAAAGTCCACGCTGCCGGTGAAACTGCCGACCACAATGATGTTGCCGGCCCCGTCGACCACCGCGTCATAGGCAATGTCCGACCCCGTACTGCCGAAGCGTTCGACCCAGAGCGGCGCGGGCGTGAGGGCGCGGGCGGCGGGAGAAAAGATCAGGAGTCCGGCGAGGGCAAAGAGCAGTGCAGGAACGACAGGGAACAAGTGCGGCCTGTTCATGGACAATCTCCCGGGTTGCGTGTGGTGCGAACCGGCCCCGCGCGGCACACCGGGGTGTCCGGACCGTCCGGGCGAAGACCAATCTCACCCGTGGGACACAGATGGGTCACAAACGGCACGGGGATTCTTTGGGGGGAGACGCGTGGGGGTGACGGGTCGGAGGCCATCGTGGGGAACCCGGCTGTCAACGTCGTTCACGGTTGCACGGTATCCGTGAAAGCAGTATGGTGCTGCGGGGGGAGGGTGGTTGGGTGGCGATTGCGTCGTTCGGGGACAAGGCAACGGAGCAGCTCTATCACGGCGGGCCGACGCGATTTCCTGCGAACGTTGTCACAGTAGCGCGTCGCAAGCTCGATATGCTGCACGCCGCGCACTCACTTCGCGATATGGCGTCTCCGCCGGGCAACCGACTCGAGGCATTGAAGGGCGACCTTGTTGGATGGTTTAGCATTCGAGTCAATCGACAATGGCGCATCATCTTCCGATGGAGAGATACAGACGCCTACGACGTGAGGCTCGTCGACTATCATTGAGATGATTCCGAAACACCGCATACCCGCGCATCCCGGTGAGATCCTCAGCCAGGACTACCTGCGACCGATGGGCGTGACGCAGGTGCAGTTTGCTGCCCACATTGGTGTTCCCGTGCAGCGCATCAATGAAATCGTGCGCGGCAAGCGAGGCATCACGCCCGACACCGCATGGCTCTTTGCCCAGGCTCTGTCCACCACGCCCGAGTTCTGGCTCAACCTTCAGGCCAAACACGACCTTGCCCGGTTCCGTCCACGACGTAAGGTCAAACGGCTAAGCAGTGCGTGATACCGTCAGAAACTGATTTCCAGTAGCGTCGCGGTCCGGAACGGTCGCCGGCTCACCGGAGGCCCGCGCCCACCGCCATGTTGTTTGCGGAACGGTTGATAATTAACGGAACTCGTGCTACTATCGTTGCTCCCCCCTGCCGCAGGCATTCCCGGTGCTCCACGTGAGGTAGACCATGCGCTCGTTCTTCAGATTCGTCATTCTCGGTCTGGTTGCGTGCGCGCTGGTCGCTGGCTGCGACGACAACGAGACGATCACGGTGATGCCCGATACCCCGGCGGCCACGGGTGCCGTACTCGGCCATGTGAGAGACAATCTCGACGGGCTTCCCATCGCGGGTGCGACCATCACCACCGATCCACCCACGAAGACGGTTCAATCCGACGCGAACGGAATCTTCCGTATCAACAACGCCCCGGTTGCCGCCTACATCCTCACCATCACGCACACTGAGTTCCAGACGGTCACACTTGCGCTGGGGGTGGAAGATGGCCGGGTGTCGCAGGTGAGCGCGTATATGAGGAGCAGCTCGCCCGACACGCTGACCGTGCTGGCATCGGTGAGCACCGGAGGGGGGACGACGGGGGTGGCCGCGCGCGGATACACCGTGTTCGCCGCCGGCACGGCGGGGCTCCAGGTATTCGACCTCACCAACCCCACGAACCCGGTTCTGCTGGGCGCGGAGCCCATGGCGTCGTCGTATATCGGAGACGTGGAAGTGCACGGGGATGCCGCCTACGTATGCAACAACCTATCGACCTTCGAGGTCGTGGACATCTCCAATCTCAACCAGCCGGTTCGCAAGACGCCGTTCCCGATCGGGGGGAAAAGCCACGACACCGAACTGGATGGCGACCTGCTGGTCGTGGCCGGTGACGATTCGCTGATCGTGGTGGACGTGTCGCAACCGCTCGCACCCGTGCGCCTGGGTGCGGTGGCCACGGCTCAGGATGGACTCGGACAGGGCAACTACGGCGTCGGGCTGGACACCACGCGCAAGATTGCGGTGCTGGCCTCGTTCAACAACGGCATCGAGATCGTGGACTACTCCGACCCCACGGCGCCCAAACGCATCGGGTCGCTGGGTTCAAACCTCAACCCGTGGGACTGCGTGGTGGATCCTGATCTCAAGCGGGCCACCGTGGCGGGCGACGATGGCATCGAGTTCATCGACATCACGCAGCCGTCAAATCCCCAACGGATCACGCAGTGGGTTCAGGCAGGAAACGGCGGGCGCGATGTCGAGGTTGTGGGATCGCTCGCCATTTTTGCGACCACGTTCAACGGGCTTCGCGTGCTGGACATATCCAACCTGTCGTCGATCCGAACCCGCCAGGTGCTTCACGGCAACATCGGGTCGCCGGCCAATATCACGGTTGAGGCCGGCCGCGTTTACGTCGCCTCCGGTGACAAGCTCCTGGTGCTCGCCATGCTGGCAGGGGTTGGGCCGCCGGTTGCCCGGTAGCCGGCTACTTCAGCAACACCATCTTCCCGGGCACGCACACTACGTCCTTCGGCCAAAGCACGTGTCCGGCGACCGCCGAAATGCTAGTATTTAGCCCGGCCGTGGGAAGGACATCCCGTCATGAAGAAACCCTTCGTACCCGCGGCCGCGCTGCTGGCCGCCGTGCTGCTGGCTGCGTCCGTGGCCGTCGCGCAAACCGGTACGCCCGCGGCCGCGACCACGGCCGCCAAAGACACTCCCATTTCCAAGGAAGAAATCACACGCCAGGTGCCGGCGCTCAACAACCTGCACGAGCTTGTCTACCAGCTATGGCACGAAGCCTATCCCGCCAAAGACTACGCAGCGATCAAACAGCTCCTGCCGCAGGCGGATGAATTGACCGCCAAGCTCGATGCCGCCGCGCTGCCCGGAATCCTGCGCGACAGCCAGGCCGACTGGGACGCCGGCAAGGTGAAGCTCAAGGACTCGCTGGCCGCTCTGCACAAAGCGGCCGATGCCAATGACGAAGCCGCCATGCTCACCGAGACCGAGGCGTACCACGGTGCCTTCGAGGGACTCGTGCGCGTGGTGCGTCCCGTGGTGCCCGAGCTGGATGCATTCCACCAGGAGCTCTACAAGCTCTACCACTACCACATGCCCGACTATGACCTCGACGCCATCCGCGCCGATGCCACGGCGATGCAGGAAAAGCTTCCGCCGTTGAGCAAAGCAACACTGCCGGAGCGCCTTGCCGGTCGTCAGAAGGATTTCGACGCTGCGGTGGCCGTGCTCTCGTCGCGTGTCGACGAGCTCGTCAAGATCGCGAAGAAGGACAACAGGGAAGACATCAATACCGCGGTCGAGAATGTGCACATGGCGTACGTGAAAACCGAGAAGGTGTTTGAGTAACACTCAGTGTTGACGCAAAAACGGGGCCGGAGGACCCTCCTCCGGCCCCTGCTCGTACACGGCTGCGGTGTCCAAACTACTTCAGCAAAATCATGCGCCGTGTCGAGGTAAAGCTCCCCGCACGCAGGCGGTAGAAATACACGCCCGACGCCACGGCCTCACCGTGGGCGCTGCGTCCATTCCACGTAACCGAATGCCTGCCCGCCGGCAGTGGTTGTTCGAGCAGACGCGCCACTCTCCGTCCCGCGACATCGTAGACGGAGATTTCAACCCGTGCCGGTTCCGGCAGGTCGAACTGGATCTCCGTCGTCGGATTGAACGGGTTCGGGATGTTTTGCAACAACGCGTACTCGGCCGGGAGGACCAGCGTCTCGCTGGCCGGTGAATACGGAATGTCGCCGATGTCCGTCGGAATCAACCCCTCGGGCACCATGGTGGCGTTGTTGACGTACTCGGCGATGTTCTTGGCCAGCTCGTGGTCGCCCGCGGGATCATCGATGAGATTGTCGCAATAGGTGATCGCCTGCGATGACGTTGCGCCGTCCTCGCTGATAACTGATGTGGGATACAGCCGGATCGACGCAACGTTCATCAGCAGGCTCATCAACTGTTGCTTCGCGCGTGCGGTCATGTCCGCGTTGCCGGTGAGATTGAGCACATCTCTCGCGGCCAGAAGCTTGTCGGCGCATTGACCCGATGCGGGCGGCGTGTACACCGCCACCGGGTTGACCGGATTCTGGTTGAAGTGCGAATCGATGATGTCGAGATAGCCGCACAGCTTCGACGCATCGATCTGACCCTTCCCGGGGTCTCCGGTGGCAACCGCCACCTCGTGCTTCCAGAACCCGATGCCGCGCGGTTTGGCCGTGATGGGCACGCAGCTGAGCACGAAGTCCACACCCTGGTCTTCGCCTTCAACCGTGACGGGCACTTCATCGGCGGCGGTCACGTAGCCGAGCGGCGTCACAATGGTCACGGCGTAGTCGCCGGCCTCGAGGTCTCCGACAAAGTAGCCACCGCTCGCATTCGTCACGGAACTGCCCACCAGCGAGCCCGTCGTCGCGTTGTACACGTCGACGGTCACACCTCGCACGGCATTCGTGACCTCGCACACCGCCGACACCGTTCCGCTGATGGCTGCCGGTGGCAGCGCTTCCATGACGGCGAACGCGGAAAAGCTCGAGACCGTGGCGCAGATCACATTGCCATCCGTGTCCAGCGAGGCAGTGCGGTCCACCCAGTGGCCGTCCTCCTGGTGCCACAGTCGCAATTTCTGCTCGTTACCGAATGCGATCGCGCTGTAATCGATGCACACCGTCACCGGACCCGCGAAGACCGCGGTGGTGGCGAGCTCGAAGTACATCGGTGGCGTGCCCATGCGGAAGCCGAACGGAGGCGGCGGACCCGTGCCGGTGATTTCAAGGCTGCTCTCACCCGGGGAGGTCACGTCGCTGAACGTGAATGTCACCGGGGAGGTGCCGGTCGCGGGATCGATGGGGACGACGACGACGTCCGAGCCGCCGCACGTCATGCCCGGATAGGCCCGCACGATGACGTTGAACGAACTGGTCGCCACGTTGCCCACACCGTCACTCGCCTTGAGTGTCACAGACGTGGTACCAACCGGAAACGTGGAGCCCGACGCCGGAACCGCTGTGACCGGGATGCCGGACCCTGCGTTGAGCAGCAGCGAGACGTCGCCGGAATTGTAGTTCGCCGTGGCGATATCCATGTGTCCGTCGCGGTCGAAATCGGCCGAACAGATTCCGTGGGGACTGGTTCCCACCGGAAACATTCCGAAGGGCCCGGTGAAGGTGCCATCGCCCTGGCCGACGAGAATCGACATCGAGCCGGGAGTCCAGTCTGCCAGTACGAGATCGAGATCCCCGTCACCATCCACGTCCACCGGCCAGGGGAGCGCCATGACGCCGTTGCACGGATAGTCCACGATGGGCTGGAAGGTGCCATCACCGTTGTTGATCATGATGGATACCTTCGCCACCTCGCCGTAACCGACGGCGATATCATCCCGCCCATCCAGGTTGAAGTCGCCGATGCGCGTGTGCTCGAATATCCCGGTCATCTGATACACGACACCCGGGTCGAAGACGCCGTCGCCGTGGTTGAACATGACGGCGAGCGTTCCTTCTCCGCCGATGACCACGTCGTAGTCGCCGTCGCCGTCGAAGTCGGTGGTTTCACCGTAGCCGCCGTAGACGTTGGCGGGGTACGTGCCGCCCTCGACGAACGTGCCGTTTCCCTGGTTGAAATAGACGCGCAGGCTGGACGCGTATGACTGTGCCACCGCCAGGTCCAGGTCGCCGTCGCCGTCATAGTCCGCGACAAGGACATCCTGCGGACGGTCGGCGGGATAGGTTACCGACGGGCCGAACGTTGCGTCGCCGTTGTTGAACATGATTTCGATGCGGTTGTAGTTGACGCCGCCGCCGGCGAAGACCACGTCCAGGTCGCCGTCGCGATCCAGGTCCGCGATGCGCGGCTTGTTGGTGGTATCGGCCGTGGGCCAGTACACCGTCGGCGCAAAGGTTCCATCTCCCTGATTGAGCAACACGCCGAACGAGTTCGGAGAAAGCGCGCCAATGTCTCCCACCACGATGTCCGAGTCGCCATCGTGGTCCAGGTCACCGGTGGCAATGTGGGCGGAATTGACGAACCCCGGATAGTTCACCGCCGGGGCGAAGGAGACTCCGGATGTGCAGTTGTCCAGCGCCGCCGGGCAGTCAAAGGAAACCACCGCCGAGCAGTCGCCCGCGCCCGCATCCACAGTGACATTCGGGGCCTGCGAGGCGAAGACCGGCGGCGTCGTGTCCCGCACGATCACGGTCTGGTCCTGGAAACTGGTGTTCTTGGCCTTGTCCATGTACATCCAGTGCACCGTGTACGTGCCCTGCGCCGTGTAAGCCAGCGGGTCGCCGGTCGTGCCTACGACCATGCCCCACACGGCGTCAGTGGCGGTGGGGAAGGTCGTGATCGATACCGCACACTCACCCGTCAGCACCGGAAGCGGATTGACATCCGGAACAGGCGGTGTGACGTCGCGCGTGACGTGGAGGTTGCCGGTCACCTGTGCGTAGTCCTTTGCGCTGACCATCGCCTGCACGACAAACTGCATCGTTCCGCCAGTCATATATGGGGTGAGCGCCACCGTGAGCGTCGCGGTGGCCGTGCAGTCCGCGCCACCCGGGCGAACCACCGGCGGGTCGAACGAAAACGTGGGTTCCTCGGGCATCGGAGGCTGCGGACCATGAAGCACGGAGAGATACGTGTCCTGGCTCAAACACCCCTCCTTGAGGCGAAGCCCCCCTACCACCACCGTGAACGTGGCGGAGTGGCCGGGGAGCACCGGGTCGGGCGATTGGGCACTCACCGTCACCCACTGCACGTAATAGCCGTCGGCAAAATAGGTGTCCGCGGTCAGGCCCGAGACCTGACCTTCGGCGAGCAGACGAAAGACCGTGTTGGAATCACCCGGGGCGACCACGAAATCTTCGTTGCCGATTGCACCGGATTCATTCGCCATCGCTTGGGTGGCCAGACGAACCGTTGCGGTCTCATCCACAAGCACCGTGAGTGCGACCGTTTCTCCGGGCAGCCATCCCTCACCTGAAATGAGGACGGTCTCTCCCGGCTGATAGTTCTCCTTGTCGGTGGAGACGCTAGCTGTGCCAAAGGCGACGGTCGCGCTCACCGCGAGGAGCAACGCAATCAAAGCGAATAACGCTGGAGTCGCATGAATCGCTTTCATGGCGACACCTCCTGGGGGAAAATATCTGTGTTTCGCATCGCAAAGGCGGCGCGCGAAAACGGGCGGGAGACCTGGCAGCTCGCTCTGCGGCTACTCACTCCATGCTTGCAATGAGGAACGAGGGATGGATGTGCGGTGGCGAGGTTTCGAACGTCGAGACGTTGAAATTCGTGCGGAACGATGTGTGGATTCGAACGGGGCCATCGGCACTGCCTGTTTCGCGCGGCCGCCGATTTTTCGCGATAAGTGTCCGCCCGCGAGCGATAGTTGTCAAGTCAACGCAAAACAGAAAGACGCAGAGCTGGGTTTTAGTCGGCGCGAATAGTTGCCGGGCCGGAAACCATTCTGCCGCAAAAGTCGTGTCGTTGTCCCCGTGGCGTGCTAATCTCGCTCCGGCCGCGTGAAAGAGGGCCAACTGTCACGCCCTCGCCCGGTTTCGCGCGCGCACAGGACGCGCACACGTGAACACAATCATCGGTATCTTCTTTTGTTTCCTCGCCGCGCTGTTCGCGGCGGCACCGACGCCGGCCGCGACGGCCGCTGATAGCCCGGACTCGGCCGCTACCGACACGCACCCCGTGACCGCCGTGAGCCAGGTGGATCTGTCGCGCTACATCGGTCTGTGGCATGAGGTCGCGAAGATCCCCAACAAGTTCCAGAAGATGTGCGACCACGGCACCACCGCGGAGTACACACTGCGCGAGGATGGCCGCATCACGGTGGTGAACCGGTGCGTCAACAAGGATGGGGGCACCGAGGAGGCGAAGGGCGTGGCGAAAGTGGAAGACACCGTGAGCAACGCGAAGCTCAAGGTGAGCTTCGTCAGTTTTCTCGGCTGGAGGCCGTTCTGGGGTGACTACTGGGTCATCGGCCTCGATGAGAATTACCAGTGGGCCGTCGTCGGTACGCCCAACCGCAAGTATGGTTGGATTCTGGCGCGCACGCCGACCCTCGACGACGCCACCCTGGAGCAGGTGTTCGGGATTCTCGAGCGCAACGGCTACACCCGCACCGCGTTTGAGATGAGTGCACCCTAGCGGACGCGCTACATCTTCTCCTGCACGCTCTTTACCTTGTCGGCCATGGTCTGGTCGCGATCCGTGCGCGTGCCCGTCTTGATGGTGCACACGATGCGCGGCACGCCCATGCCGTGCAGTACCTCGTGACAGTGCTTGATCGCGCCAAAGACACGGTCCCAGTCGCCCTCAATATTGGTGCCGTTGGCGTGGAGCTCGCTCTTGAGACCGGCGTCGCGGAATACCTTCTCGCAGGCGGCGACGTACGGCGAAAGCGACACGCCGACGCCGAGCGGAAGGACCATGATATCGACGATGACATTCATGACATACCTCGGTGGTTTGGGCAGCGGGAGAGATTATACCAGCGAAGAAATCAATCCCGCCATACGCCATCGCCCGAGGTCCCGGAAAGCTCGCAGAGACGCGGGCTATTTCAGGAGCACCATCTTCCTCGTGCGTACACCACTCGAGTGCTCGATACGCGCAAAGTAGATGCCCGAACTGACGGGAGTGCCGCTGGCGGCGCGCCCGTCCCATCCCACCGAGTAGGCACCGGCGTTGCGTTCGCCATCGAACAGAGTGGCCACGCGCGCGCCGCTTGCGTCATATACGCTGATCGTCACGTGTCCCTTCGAGGGCAGTGTGTAGCTCACCGTCGTCCGCGGATTGAACGGATTGGGGTAGTTGGAGAGCGAGAGCACGTAGCTCTTCGGTGTTCCATTCACCCCCGAGAGCGCATTCACCGAGTTCGGTTTGCCCTCATTGCCCGAGAAGTCGGTGGCCGTCACGTAGTAGTACGCGTACGGCGACGCCGTCACATCCATCGCGGGGGAGACGCTGTAATCGACCACGACCGCCACGCCGAAGTCGTCGGTATTGGCGCCATACACGGTGAAGTAGTCGAAGTCGCCAGCGGTGGATTTGTCCCAGGTGAGATTACCCGCGTTGAACACAAAGTTCTGCGGGATCCCGGGTGCCAGGTTGTCCACCGAGTAGCCGCTGTCGGGCGGGGAGTCGAAGTACGTGGCGGGCGTGCCCGTCGCGGCACGGATGAAGAAGTGCGAGTAGTACTGACCGAGCGCGATGGTGGAATCTCCGACGGTGGGAACATCAATGCCGTAGGACCACGTGGCGTGCGCGGCCACCGCTCCCACCTGGGTCCAACCGCTGTCGAGCAACTGGCGTGTCGACAAGGTCGCCGGGTCACCTGCGAGGGTGGTTGAAGGAGTGGGATCATCCAGACGGTACGCCTGGTACTCCCAGATGGGCGTCGCCGATTGCGCGTAGTCGTACGCCGATCGTTCGAACCGGATATTAACCTTGCGACCCTGGTCGTTGCCGATGTCGGTGATCGTGGTGATGCGCGGCCGCACGGTGGCTCCGACATACTTGACGAGAAAGGCGTCCCACTGGCCCGCCGCCGTCAGACCGCCGGTCCCGAAATCGACCGTGCCAAAAAACTCACCGGTCACGAACACGTCGCCCGATGGATCCACGGCAACGCCCCGGGCATCGTCGGTGCTTATGGATCCAGCGTGCTGGCTCCACAGGTGTGCTCCGGCAGCGGTGTATTTCGCAACAAAGATGTCGGACGCGCCCGCGCTTGTCAGGTCGCCGCCGCCAAAGTTCGCAGTGGAATAAAAGGACCCCGCCACAACCACGTCACCCAGGATATCCGTGGCAAGGCAGTACCCGATGTCCAACGAATCGCCTCCAAGGCGCTGACTCCAAAGCTCCGTTCCGTTGGTGTCGTACTTGGCGAGGAAGATGTCCACAGCTCCTGCGCTCACCAGATCGCCGCCGCCAAAGTCCACCGTCCCGTAGAAGTTCCCGGTGACGAACACGTTGCCGGATCCATCGGTCGCGACCGCGTAGCCGTGGTCAAGGCCGATATCTCCATAGCGGTGACTCCAGACGTGCGTCCCCGAGGCACTGTACTTCGCAAGCACGACGTCGGTGTTGCCGGCGCACACCAGATTGCCACCCCCGAAATCCACGGTCCCCTGGAAATCTCCGGTGAGAAACACGCTGCCCTGCGCATCGGTGGCGACCGAGTACCCGTTGTCGGCCGCCGTGCTTCCAAAGCGATGGCTCCAGAGATGCGTCCCCGTGGAGCTGAACTTCGCCAGAAAGATGTCGTAGTTGCCCGCGCTCACCAGCGGACCGCCCCCGAAGTCTACGGTTCCGGCAAAATATCCGGTTACGAACACATTGCCGGCGGCGTCGGTGGCCACCGAGTACCCGCTATCATTGTCCGACGCGCTTCCAAACCCATGACTCCAGAGATGTGTTCCCGACGGATCGAACTTGGCGACAAAGATATCGCCGTAGCCCGCGGTTGGCAGGTTCCCACCACCAAAGTCCACGGTTCCGTCGAAGATGCCCGTGACGAATACATTGCCCGAGGCGTCGGTCGCGACGGAATAGCCGCGGTCGGAATTGTAGCTTCCGAAACGTTTGCTCCACAGATGTGCACCCGTCGGGCTGTACTTGGCGAGGAAGATATCGTCGTTGCCAGCGCTCGCCAGATTGCCGCCGCCAAAATCCGCGGTTCCCTGAAACGAGCCCGTCACGAACACGTTGCCCGCAGCATCGGTGGCGACGGAGTACCCGTAATCAGAAAGACTGCTGCCAAAATGCTGGCTCCAGATCGTCACGGGCGTTTGTGAATAGGTGGGTGATGAGACCGTGATCGCGGCCAGAACAAGGCCAACACACACGATGAATCTGCGCATAGCGGCTCCTTCGGCAGATGACTAACGTGCAATGCGCTCAAAAAAACTGAGGAGAGATCGAGAGGTGTCAGCACCGTGGCGGCGATGACGTGGCCATTGTAGCAGAGATGCGGGGCGGGAGTCGCCCGCCGCGGGGCTAAGTTGCTGCCCAAAAGCTACTTGTCGGATGGCGCCAGGATCCGGGTACCGGGGATGAAGATTGCATCTTGACAGATGCAAGATTTTAATGCATATTCGCCAGCGTATCCAGGTGCCACAGCTGTTCATCTATAGCAGTGCCGCGGAAACCTTCGGGGCATTCCCGTCGAGGTGAACTTTCAATACCAGACATGAAAACTGGAGGGAGTGGAAGCCGTCCACCATCCGGGAGTTTTCTCTCAAGTACTCGGGCGTCGATGTCGTGGAGCCCGCCAAGGCGCAGGAAGACGCCGCCACCCGTCACGCACGCCGCGTCATGCGCGCCAGCGCGGAGCGCGGGGAACTCAAGGTCGGCATCACTCTCATCCAGAACAAAGCGCTCGTGCCCGTGATCGACATGCTCATCGAGACATCCTTCAAGCTCGGGGAGTACGAGGACTGGTAGTTCCATCGGGGTGTTCGACATGACGCTCATCGCCCGGCGCATCAAAGCCGCGCGCGAGGCCGCCGGTCTCACGCAGCGACAACTCTCCGACCAGCTCGGCTTCAAGGACCGGCAGACCGTGGCCGCCATCGAGGCCGGCAATCGCAAGGTCTCCGCCCAGGAACTCATCCAGATCATGCGCGTCCTCGAGCGCGACCTCGATTACTTCACCGATCCCTTCCGTCTCGACGGCGAGAGCAGCTTTCACTGGCGCGCGGCCGAAGGCGCCGACGAGCGCCTCGCCGAGTTCGAACTGCGCGCCAGCCGCTGGCTCGCGCTGTATCGCACCCTCGTTAGGGAACGGCACGACACCGCGTGGTGGTCCAGCCCCATCGGCCTGAGTCTCACCGCGCGCAGCAGCTACGAAGACGCGCACCGCGCCGCCGAGTGGATCGCCTCCGACTGGAAGCTTGGGCCCGTTCCCGCCGCCACCCTCGAGACCGCCATCCGCGAGCGCCTGCAAACCCTGGTGCTGCACGTGGACGCGCCCGAGGGTGTCTCCGGCG
>DASRYI010000220.1:0-1584 GCA_035687255.1 Candidatus Krumholzibacteriia bacterium
GGTCAGAGCGAACTCAAGGCGAACCTGCGCGTCTTCATCGAGGCGGCCAAAAAGCGCGGTGACGCCCTCGACCACGTGCTGCTCTACGGACCGCCCGGTCTGGGCAAGACCACGCTGGCGCACATCATTGCGCAGGAGCTGGAAGTTCCCATCAAGGTGACGTCGGGGCCTGCGTTCCAGAACGCCGCCGAACTGCTGGGTGTGCTGAGCCACGTCGAGAACAACCAGGTGGTCTTCATCGACGAGATCCACCGCCTGCCGCGGGTGTTGGAAGAGCACATGTATCAGGCCATGGACTCGCTCAAGTGCGAGCTCATCGTCGACAAGGGACCCAACGCGCGCCACTACACGCTCAACATCGAGCCCTTCACGCTGGTGGGTGCCACCACCCGCGCCGGCATGATCACCGCGCCGCTGCGCGACCGCTTCGGCGTGGTCATGCGTCTCGATTTCTACACACCGGATGAGTTGTGCACCATCATCCATCGTTCCGCGAGCATTCTCGGCATCGAGGTTTCCGAAGACGGCGCCGAAGAAATCGCGCGCCGCTCGCGCGGCACGCCGCGCATTGCCAACCGGCTCCTGAAGCGCACACGCGACTTCGCGCAGGTGCAGGGCAAGAGCACCATCGACCGCGGGGCGGCCGACTTTGCGCTGGGCCGCCTGCGCGTGGACAGCCGCGGCCTGGATGAGATGGACCGCCGTATTCTACAGTCGATCGTGGAGAAATTCGGCGGTGGTCCGGTGGGAATCCAGTCGCTGGCGGTGGCGGTGAGCGAAGAACAGGAAACCATCGAAGACGTGTACGAGCCGTTTCTCATCCAGCAGGGATTCCTGCAGCGCACGCCGCGCGGACGCGTGGCCACACCGCTGGCGCTCACGCATCTGGGGATTACCGGCGCGCCCGCGCCGGGCGAGGGCGACACAGGCCGCCTCTTCTAGTGAAAGTTTCCGATTTCTCCTTTCAGCTTCCTGACGAACTTGTCGCCCAGCAACCCACGCCCGAGCGCACCGCCAGCCGGCTGATGGTGGTGTCGCGCCACGCCGACGAGCCCGCGCGCCACACCACGTTTGCGCATCTTCCCGAGTTCCTGCGTGCCGGCGATCTGCTGGTGGTGAACCGGACACGTGTCGTCCCCGCCCGCATGTTCGCGACGCGCGTGGATGGCGTGACGTTCGAAGTGTTCTTCCTGCGCTCGATCGACGCCGCGCGTTTCTACGCCTGGGCGAGGCCGGGCAAGAAGCTGCGCGCGGGCAACGTGCTGGATGTGGCGGGCGGTGGCCGCATTGCATGTGTCGGGCGCGATGGCCACCGTGAGGTGCGCTTCGAAGTACAGGATGAAACCGTGGACGCGCTGCTGGAACGCTGCGGCCACGTTCCGCTGCCGCCGTACATCCACCGCGGCGACGAGGGCGGCGATCGCGAACGTTACCAGACCGTGTATGCGCGCGAGCGCGGGTCGGTGGCGGCACCCACGGCGGGGCTGCACTTCGACCTGGCATTGTTGGAACGGCTGCGTGGCGATGGTGTTCAGATCGCCGAAATCACGCTGCATGTGGGTCCCGGCACGTTTCAACCGCTCT
>DASRYI010000221.1:0-8845 GCA_035687255.1 Candidatus Krumholzibacteriia bacterium
GGGAAGCACGCTCCAGATTTCCTCGGTGACGTACGGCATGACGGGATGAATCAGTTTCATCGACTGACCGAGGACGTGCAGCATGACCGCCAGCACGGTGCGGCGATCGCCCTCGCCGTACAAACGTACCTTGGCGAGTTCCAGATACCAGTCACAGAAGTCGTGCCAGAAGAAATCGTAGATGCGCGACGCCGCGTCGTTGAGCCGCCAGTCGGAGAAGCTGCGCTGCGTATCCGCCGCGCACCGGTCCAGCGCCGAGAGAATCCAGCGATCCTCCCAAGCCAGCTCGGGTGTGAACGCCAGCGTGTTTCCGAAGGCGCACGTCCACGATGACGCAAAGCCTCCCGGCGCCGCCGCGCCCTCGCCGACCAGCGGCGCATCCAGCTTTTCCACCGCGCTCATGACGAGCCGCGACGCCTGCCAGATCTTGTTGGTGAAATTGCGCCCCAGCTCGAGCTTCTCTTCGTCGAAGAAGACGTCCTTCCCCGGCGGCGAAAGCATCGAGAGCGTGAAACGAAACGCATCCGTTCCCCAGTTGTCGATGATATCCAGGGGATCGGGCGAATTGCCCAGCGACTTGCTCATCTTGCGGCCCTGGCCGTCGCGAACGATGCCGGTGAGAAACACGTGGCGGAACGGCACCTCTCCCATGAATTCGAGCGACGCCATGATCATGCGCGCCACCCAGAAGAAGATGATCTCGGGTGCGGTGACCAGCACCGAAGTGGGGTGGTAACGCTCGAGGTCCGACGTCTTCTCGGGCCAGCCCATGGGCGAGAACGTCCACAGCCACGACGAGAACCAGGTGTCGAGCACGTCCTCATCCTGGTGCAGGCGCGTGCCGCCGCATCCCGCGCATGCATCGGGGTCGGTGCGCGCCACCGTCAGATGGTCGCAGTCCGCGCAGTACCACACCGGAATCCGGTGTCCCCACCACAGCTGGCGCGAGATGCACCAGTCGCGGATCTCCGTCATCCAGCTCATGTAGACGTTGCGCCAGCGCGGCGGATAGAACGTGACCTCGTCCTTTTCGACCACGCGAATCGCCGGTTCGGCGAGCGGCTTCATCTTCACGAACCACTGCCGCGAGAGCAGCGGTTCGATGACGGTGCCGCAGCGGTCGTGCGTCCCCACCGCGTGACGGTAGGGCTCGATCTTCACCATGCGCCCCTCGCGCTCGAGCGCCTCGACCACTTGCTTGCGCGCGTCGAAGCGGTCGAGCCCCGCAAACGCGTCGCCCGCGGCCTTCGTCATCCTGCCTTCGCGATCGATCACAACCACCGACGGCAGGTTGTGGCGCTGGCCGATACCGAAGTCGTTGAGATCGTGCGCCGGTGTCACCTTGACGAAACCGGAACCGAAGTCTTTCTGCACAACCTCGTCGGCGACGATGGGAACCTTGCGGTTCACCAGCGGCACGATGCAGGTCCTGCCGACCAGATGCTTTTTGGCCGCATCGTCAGGGTTCACGGCAACGGCGGTGTCCCCAAGAATGGTTTCGGGGCGGGTCGTGGCGACGACAATCTCGCCGGCTTCGCCGTCGTATTTCACCCAGTACAGCTTCGAATCGCGCTCGTCGTACGTCACCTCTTCGTCGGAGATGGCGGTCTGATCCAGCGGACACCAGTTGACGATGTAGTCGCCGCGATAGATGAGCCCCTTCTCGTACAGGCGCACGAACACCTCGCGCACCGCGCGCGAACGCGCGTCGTCGAGCGTGAAGGCTTCCCGGCTCCAGTCGAAGGCGCACCCGAGCTGTTTCATCTGTTCGACGATGCGCGCGTGATGGTGTTCCTTCCATTTCCAGGCTTCCGCCAGGAACTCCTCGCGCGTCATCTCGGAACGCTTCTTCCCTTCCTTGAGGAGCGCGTTCTCGACCACCTTCTGGGTGGCAATGCCGGCGTGGTCGGTGCCCGGGATCCACAGCGTGTTGAACCCGTTCATCCGCTTCCAGCGAATCAGCTGGTCCTGAACGGTGTCGCCCAGAATATGGCCGACGTGCAGCACGCCCGTCACGTTGGGCGGGGGAAGAATGATGACGAAGGGTTCGGCGCCCGAATCTTCGTCGGGCGCGAAGATACGGCGGGCCTCCCATTCGGCGTTCCAGCGCTTGCGCGCCGCGGCAGGATCGAAGTGCTTTTCCATCATGTGGATACGGTATTCACCTGATTGCGTGAAAGAAGATCGAAAATACCATCCGGGACAGGCGCGGTCAACGACGCCAAACGGCCCCCTAGGGCGTGGCCGGCGTGGCCACGAAGGCGATCTGGTGGCCGTCCGGGGAGACGGCAATGCGCGTGATACTGCTGATCCCGTCGCCGACGAAGTTACGCACCGCGTGCCACTCGCCACCCGTCTTCTCAACCGGGCGGGCGGCGTAGATGGTGGTGCCGGCTGACATCAGCAGGGTGTGCGCGTCCAGCCACGCCGCATCCTGACCGTCTTCGACGGCGTTGATCAACGGTTCGCCGGCTGTCTTGCCATGTTTGAGTATGCAGAATCGGTATGTGCCGTCCGGGTTACGCAGGGTGAACATGATGTCATTCGTCCCGGGAATGCGCTGAATGCAGCGGCCGATATCGCGCGCCACGATGGTTTCATGCTGCGTCTTCAGGTCGACGACGCGCAGTGTGTGCGGCTCCTTTCTGGCCTCGTTTCCGAGCACGAACATCGCCACGTGGCGGTCATCGATGAACGCGAAGTAGCCCACCGAATCGACCTTGCTCGCCACCACCTGCGGGCCGGTTCCGTCGCTGTTGAACTTCCACAGGCGCTGCGTGCTGTCGGCTTCGACACGCACCGTGAAGAAGCCAGCGCTTCCGCGCCAGTCCGCAAACGGTGTCGGAGAATACTCGCTCTCGGGTGTATGCGTGACTCGCGTTGCCGCGCGCGTATCTGAATCCCAGAGGAAGATGTCCGTCGCTCCCAGAGAGTCGGCCGACGTGAACAGAAACCGGAGCGGCCACCGGTGATCCACCGCTCCAACCGGGTGGCTGAGAAACGCCGGCTGATTGTCGTAGCCCGGCCGGTGCGTCACATTGACCGGTTGGCCCAGGCTCAGCGAGTCCCCCTGGACCATCACGTCCGCCAGCCAGATATCGGTATCCGGCATCTGAGCCCGGACGGGATGGGCGGACACCAGCCCCAGAATCGCGAACGCGACAGCTCCTCTGATCGACACGGACATAGACTCACAACCTCATGTTCTGGTTCAACTAACACGGCCAACGTGAAGTAACTTCGAGGTTCAACCCCTTTGACCGATTTCCGAGATGGGCATTATAATGGAAGCACGCCGGGACCGCTACGCTGCCGGTCCGCCAACTCGTTGGAGGCTGTACGATCCATGGTGGAAGCCGGAATTCGCAAGCGCCCCCTGCGCCTGGTTCTCGCATTGCTGGGCCTGGCCGGGATGGCCGTGCCCGCCCGGGCCGGCTACCAGGTGGTGCCCGCCTACCCCGGCCTGACGTTCACCTTCGTCACCGACATCCAGCGCGCCGTTGACGGGTCCAACCGCATGTTCGTTCTCGAGAAGGCGGGCACCATCCGCGTCTTCGACAACGACTACAACGCCACCACCTCGAAGGTCTTTCTCGACATCTCGTACAAGGTGCGCACCTACGGCGAAGCCGGCCTGCTGGGCCTGGCCTTCGACCCCGACTACGCATCCAACGGAACCTTCTACATCTTCTACTCCACCAAGTATCCCACGCACACCATCGTGTCGCGCATGCATGTTTCCGCCGACCCGGACGTCGCGGATCCGGCGAGTGAAGAGGTGCTCTTCGACATTCCCCAACCCGACCCATCCGGCGCGTTCCATAACGGCGGGCAGCTGGCGTTCGGGCCCGACGGCTTTCTCTACATTGGCCTGGGTGACAACCTCAACAGCGCGTTTGCGCAGGATCTCACCGACCTGCGCGGATCCATTCTGCGCATCGATGTCCACGTTGATCCGCAACCTCTGCTCAGTGTGGGTACACCGCTCTACCAGATTCCCACCACCAATCCCTTCGTCGGCAACACGCAGGGGTACCGTCCCGAGATCTACGCGTACGGGTTTCGCAACCCGTGGCGTTTTTACATCGACCGCTTTACCGGTGAGGTGTGGGCGTGCGACGTGGGCGAAGACACCTATGAAGAAATCGACATGGTGCATCCGGGCTACAACTACGGCTGGCCGTTGATGGAAGGTCCCGACTGCTACATTGTCCCCTGCGATACCACCGGAAAACAACTGCGGCCGCCGCTTTACTACTACACGCACGCGGACGGCGCCGCCATCGTGGGGGGCGCGCGTTACTGGGGCTCACGCCTGCCCGAGCTCGCGGGGCTGTTCATCTTCGCGGACTACACCAGTTCGGTGGTGTGGGGACTGCACTATGACGGTGCGGCGCCACCCGAGCGTTTCGAACTCGCCACCGGCACACCCGGTATGAACACCGTGGAGGTCGGTTTCAGCGGAGAAGTTCTCATGGGGGGATGGGACGGAAAGATCTACCGGTTGGACCGCACGGCCACGGCGGTCAACACACCGCTCGCCCCGCACACGCGTCTCGAGAATTTTCCCAACCCGTTCAATCCGTCCACCACCATTCGTTTCGTGCTCGAGCGGCCGGGCCGCGTTCAGCTCGACATCGTGTCGGTGACGGGCGAACGCGTGCGCTGGTTCGACCTGGGCGCGCGCAGCGCGGGCGCACACGACGTGGTGTGGCGCGGAGACACCCGCACCGGCAATCGCGCCCCCAGCGGGGTCTATTATTGCCGCCTGCTGGTCGACGGCATCGCCACGGATTCTGCAACAATGGTGATGGTCCAGTAGTCTAACGCGTTGACAGGGGGATTGGCGCAGCGCCATCATTCCCATAACGCCGCCCCGAAACCGGTATCCCCTCCCCCGGGCAGGAGTGCACATGCGCATGCTTCGAATGACATTACTGACGGCCCTCGCCCTGAGCATGGTTTCCCAGACGGCGAACGCGGTGGTACGCCGTTCGCTTCCGCCACTCCTCTACCAGCGCACGGCGGTGTCGGGCTATCTGGGCGAGGGCGTCCCGGTGGGAGAGTTCTCGGATAGCCGCAACGGCTACGGCAACCAGAAGGCGGGTGCCATCGACTGGGCGGTCGAGATCGAACACTTCGTCGGCCGGACGGCGTCGATCGGCTTCTCCTACGCCAACACCGAGTATCAGGACAAGACGCTGGGCGATTCACTCAAAACCAAGGTGAACACCGCGTCCGGGTTCATCCGCGTGGTGATTCCCACCGCAACGGCGGTTCGTCCCTATCTGCGCTTCGGCATGGGCGGCGTGCAGGTGGAATTTCTGGATCCGTACCAGCGCTACAAGGCCGACTGGAAGTTCTCACTGCAGGCGGGCGCCGGTCTGCTGTGGCTGCCCGCGCGCTGGCTGGGTTTCGACGCGCGCGCGTTGTACTACCATGGCAGCACGTCCAATGCGGTGGTGTATCAGACGTCGGACACCATCTACACGGTGGGATTCGACACCTCCTACTGGGCCTTCAGCGGGGGCGTCAGTCTGTTCTTTCCCTGACGCGCATCATGCGCCCAGCGCGATCGCCGCGATTCCCAGAAACATTCCGAGCTTGAGGGCACGGCTGGTGAGAGTGTAGTCACGCCGGTGGGTGGATCCCGTCACGCGCACGGCCCCGCCCAGCAGCACCGGCGCCACCAGCAACTCCATCGCAATCAGATAGCCGGCGTGGTATCCCAGCGCCAGCGCGGGAACGGGAAGCAGTGCAGCCAGCACCAGCATGCATACCGCCGCCGTGGTTCCCGCGCGCGCCTGTCCGAACACACTGGCCAGCGTATGCACCCCGCCCGCGCTGTCCCCTTCCACGTCCTCGGCGCCCTTCACGATCTCCCGGCACAACACGAACGCAAATGCGATGGCGCCCGGCACCCACGCCGCGGTGGCGTTTCCGGCGACCAGCGCGCCGGCCAGAAATGCGCTGGAGGAAATCGCCGCCACCAGCACGTTGCCGGCCACCAGCCAGCGCTTGCACCAGCGGGCGTAGACGGCCAGCGCGATCTGCCAGCCGATGATCAGCCAGGCCGCATGCCACGGCGCGAAGAACACCGCGCCCGCGGTAACCGCGACCGAGAGCAGCGCATACATGACCAGCGCGCCGCGGGGCGAAATCCGGCCGGCCGGCAACGGACGCCCGGGTTTGTTGATGCGATCGACATCGAGATCGAAATAGTCGTTGAGGATGTTGCCGGCTCCCGTCACCAGCGCTGTCAGCACCGCCACGGCCGCGAGCCCGTCGCGCCCGCCGTGCGCGATGTAGTTGCCCGCCAACACCGCCAGCGCCGACGCCAGCATGTTGTGGGGGCGAAGGATGAAAATGAAGGCGGTGAGACGCGCGCGCATGGCGCCGAGATTACGGGATGTCCCAGCGGAGCTCCAGCCTGAAGCTGTCGGAGGAATCGTCGGCGCCGCTGACGTGACCGCGGTTGTCGGCCTTTACATGCGCGTACTGGCCCGCCACCCAGCGGTTGCCGGACCACTCCCAGCGCGTCTCCAGGCGCACGCCCAGCGATTTCTCCACGATCCCCGAGGGAAAGGGCGGGTTCTTGTCGTCCACGTGGATGTCGAACGCGCGCAGGTCGTTGCCCTGGCCGATGCGTCCTCCCAGCACACCGGCCGAGAGCATCCAGTTGGGCAGCGGGTAGACGTCGGCGGTCACGAACCACGAGTCGGCATCCGGACCCGGTGACCCGCCCAGCAGCACATCGCCCTGCGTGAGGTCTCCCGCGCCGCTCACGTACACCGACAGCGACTCCTCGTGCGAATACGTGTAGATGTCCACCCAGCGGTACTGCGCGCGCATTTCCAGTCCCCAGGGCCGCGCCGCCACCCAGCGCGCCCCCACGTCCGCCGCCAGTTTGTCCGGATACCCGCCGCTGCGTTCGAACTGAAAGTCATCGATCAGCAGGCTGCCGTAAAGTGTCACCGGACGCAGCACACTCGTCTTCGCGTCGACCGACCACAGGATGTTGTCGCTGTTGGTGCGCTCGTTGAACTGGTTCGCGTAATACCACCCCACCGGCAGCGCGTACAACCAGTCCATCGGGCGGCCGCCATACACAACCGTCTCGGAGATTCCGAATACGCTGCGCCCCACCGCGGCTTCGAGACGGTGACTGGCCATCCAGCGCTGCGGATCGGTCCACAACTGGCCATAGAAGAAATCGAGACGCAACGCCCGCCAGCGCAACTGGGCATTGATCTGGTCGAGACTGATGTTCGGACCGGGGGTGATGAGATTGCCGCCCAGCGACGGTCCCCAATCGACGTAGTCCCGCCCGAAGAACACATCGACCTGATCCCAGTGCCCGATCACGTACGAGCGTTCGTAGAGCGATGTGAGGCCCTTGAAACTCTTCTCGCGCCGCGAAGGCTTCTCGTTGCGCGCGCGATCGCCGTGCTCGGGTCCGAACAGAAGCTGATAACGCACATCGTAGGTAAACCGGTCACCGAGGTGGGCGCGAAACTCCGGCGTGATGCCGATGTAGGCTTCGGTCTGCGTCGAGAAACTCTGCTGTTCCACATACGGCGTCAGCGCGACGTTGCCTTCCAGCGCGATGCTGCGGTCGCGGCCGAACCACGTCGGGTTGTATCGCTGCGAGGGATCATCCCGCCCCGCCTCCGCGGTGAATTCCTTCTCCAGACGATCCAGCTGGTAACGGTCCCGCGCCGACAGATGGCTGGCATCGGCGGCGCCGCGGACCTGTTCCGTCAGACGGATGATTTCGTCGCGCGTGAAAGGACGGTCGTCGGGAAGTACGCACAGCCCCAGCGATTCGAATCGCTCGAGGGCGGCATAGCACCAGTGGTCGAGGGGAATGCGTTCGTGGCCGAGTGCGAGGGCCGCCACCGGACACGCGAGCACGACCACCACGGCGCACCACGCGAACCGGTTTGCCGTCCGCATCACGCCACGCGCATGTGATCGCCGTGCAGCCTGGCTTCGGCGGTCCGGTACGCCTGTTTGGCTTCGTCGCGCATGTCGGCGCGGTCGTAGACCATGCCCAGCGCGTAGAAGGCGCGATGATCGTCCGGGGAAAGTTCGGTGACGCGCTTGAGCGGCGGTATGGCCTTGGCCGGTTGTTCGAGATGGTTGTAGCACATGCCGATGTGATACAGGATCGAGGGGTGATCCGGGTTGGTCTTCAACGCCGAGAGCAGCAGCTTCACCGACTTGGCGTGCAGGCCTTTGCGGAAATAGATCATTCCCACAAAGTAGTGCGCATCCGCGTGCTGCGCGGACAGGCGCGTCACGCGGCGGAACGCATCCAGTGCGGTATCCAGATCCCCCTGCTCGTAGAGCGCAATGCCAAGGTTGTAGTGAGCTTCGACGCTGTCCGGCGACAGGCGAATCGCATGCCGGAACTCGCGGATCGCTTCCTCGTGGTTCCCGTGTTCCCCGTAGAGCGCACCCAGATTGAAATGCGCTTCCGCGCTGTGCGGGTTGTACTGCAACGCGCGCCGGAACAACTGCACGGCCTGCCCGCGATCGCCGCGCTGATCCATGAGGAATCCCAGGTTGGTGTAGGCGCGCGCGTGTCCGTGATCGAGCACGAGTGCGCGGCGATAGCTGGCCTCGGCGTCGGCACAACGTTCGTTGCGCGCCAGCGTGACACCGAAGCGGTAATGACACTCGGCGTTTTCCGGCTCGAGCTCAATGGCCCGGCGGTGCGCCGCCAGCGCGTCGTCCAGGCGGCCCATGCGATCGAAGATGCGTCCGCGGAAATAGTGCGGCAGTGCGGATGCGGGTCGTTCCAGCGCCAGACGATCGAAGCATTCCAGCGCGCCCGTCAGGT
>DASRYI010000222.1:0-9057 GCA_035687255.1 Candidatus Krumholzibacteriia bacterium
TTATCTGGACAGACGTGACTCCCGACCAGAACCAGTACCCGGGCGAGACGTGGAAGGCGGCGGTCATCTACTATTCGTTCCGTTGCGACATGGTACCGGATACGCAGCTTGAATCGGTGGCGGGTGCGCGAGGCCGGTTTACGATTCGCAACGCGGGCACTGCCCAGGCGCCGAAGTGGCGTCTGGTGGAAATGGATGATCTTGGCGACGGGACTCTGGTGAATTATGCAAGCGCCATGGGTGTGCCCCAGGAGAGCACCTGGGGAGAGGTGAAAGCTCTCTACCGCTGACCCGTTCTTGACACTTCGCGCCACCCACCCATAGGCTCCGCGCGGCCACTCAATAGAGACATCGATGCCGCGCGCCAAAAAATCCAAAGACGAAAAGTCCGAGTCGAAGAACTCCCGTGTTCCCATCGCGGTGAAGTTCTTCACCTTTCTCATGCTGGTGCTCGCCGTGGGCGGCAGCATCGGCGTCAACTATCTCTACAGCACGCGCGGTGCCGTGTTTCTGACCGACCACGGGGCGGTTATCGCGTATGGCCGGGCCCAGCGCGACGCCAGCCGTGTTCTCAAGCACGCGCTCGAAGGCCGGAACCTGCGCCGCAACATCCGCGTGGTTCAGGGCGAACACAAGCCCGAGGCGAAGGCCGCGGTCGTCTGGGACATTCCGTGCACCGACGACGTGGATCTGCTGAAGGTGAACGCGGCCATGACGGAAGCGGTGGAAGCGGCGGGCCTGGTGGTCCGTCGCAGCGAGGAGTTCGAGAACGGCCGCCGCCTCCAGTTCGATGTCGGAACGCACACACTCGACACCCACCGACTCCGGCTGTATCGAATCGCGCCGGCGGTTTTCGCGCGCATGGCGTCCTCCGGCGAGAAGCGCCCGAAGCTGGCGCTGGTGATCGACGATTTCGGCTACGCGCGGGGCGGCGTCGCGCGCGAGTTCATCGATCTCAAGATTCCCCTCACCATCACCATTCTTCCCACGCTGCGCTACTCATCCGACATTCTGGCGATGGCGAAGCGCAAGGGGCGTTGCGTGCTGCTGCACCTGCCCATGGAGAGCGAGCAGAAGGAGAAGATCGACGTCGAACCCATCACCGTGGGAATGAACGATGACGAGATTCGCAGCACGGTGCGTGAGTATCTGCAGAGCCTGCCGGGTGTGGACGGCGTCAACAATCACCAGGGATCGCTGGCCACCGCCGACATGCGTGTGATGAGAGCGGTGATGTCCGAGCTCACGGGACGCCACCTGCTGTTCCTCGATTCTTTGACTTCGCCGAAATCCGTGGCCTATAATGCCGCGGTCGAAGCGGGCCTGCGGGCGGCGAAAAACGACCTTTTCATCGACGACGCCACCGAGCGCCGCGACGATGTGGCCGACCGGTTACACGAATTGGTTGACAGGGCGCGCACCCGCGGGTACGCCATCGGAATCGGCCACCCGCACCCGTGGACGCTGGACGCCATCCGCGACAACCTCGGGTATCTGGAAGATGCGGGTGTCGATCTGGTGAGCGTGTGTGATCTGGTGAACTCAATGCACGCGGGGGCGGAGGCGGACACGGCACGATGAGTCGCGAGCGGGTGTCGCGGACAGGGGACCCCGGCGGCGAGCGTAGCGAGGCCGGTCCGGGGATGTCCGTCACAGGCCCCGCGTAACGAATCGGAGACGACGCATGGAAAAGATTCGACTCGGAGTGAACATCGACCACGTGGCCACGTTGCGCCAGGCGCGCAAGACCGTGGAGCCCGATCCGGTCGCGGCCGCGGTGGCGGTCGAGATGGCGGGCGCCGATCAGATCACCGTGCACCTGCGCGAGGACCGTCGTCACATTCAGAACCGCGACGTGCGCCTGATCCGCGAAGTCGCGAGAACTGCGCTCAATCTGGAAATGGCGGCCACCGCCGAGATGCAGGAAATCGCGCTGGCGCTGCGCCCCGATTCGGTGTGCATCGTTCCCGAGCGGCGCGAGGAAGTCACCACCGAGGGCGGGCTCAATCTCACCGACGCCCCGCCCAGTCTGGGCGACATGGTGGTGACGCTCAAGGACGCCGGCATCGTGGTGACGGCGTTTCTCTCCCCCGATCTCAACCACATCCAGGAGGCCGCGCGCTTCCGTTTTGACGCCGTCGAAATTCATACCGGCGCCTACGCCAATGCCAACCGCGCGCGTCACGAGGCCGAGCTCAAGCGGGTGAAGGACGCCGCCGGCGCCATCCGCCATCTGGGCATGCGCGTGCACGCCGGCCACGGCCTCAACTACCACAACCTTGCCGACATTCTGGACATCCCGGGTCTCGAAGAGGTCAACATCGGGCACGCCATCATCGCCCGGGCCGTCTTCGTGGGGCTGGACCGCGCCGTCCGCGACATGCTCGCGGCGCTGGGCCGGGTCTAGAGGCTGGCGCACGCCCCCCGGGATCGCCCCGAACCGGCGTAACCTGCTGGGAACTTCACGGTTGACCCGCCCCGGCCGTGGTGTATAATGGGCCCTTATTTCCCGGCCCGATCATCCTCTCCAGGAAATTCCGTGAAGGGAATCAGAGGTTTCTGAATGAAGACCCGTTGGAAACTGGTCGTCATTGCCGTGGTCCTCGGCTATTCGATCTGGGCGTTGCTCCCCAGCATTCGCTTCTATTCGATGTCCGATGAGCAGCGTGCCAAGCTGACGAACGCAGAACGCATCAAGTACATCGACTCTGCCATCAAGCTCGGTCTTGATCTGCAGGGTGGCGCCCACCTCGTCATGGAAGTCGACGACTCCAACATGAACGAGAACGCCAAGAAGGACGCGGTTGACCGCGCCATCAAGATCTTCCGCAACCGCATCGACCAGTTCGGCGTTGCGGAGCCCGTCATCCAGAAGCAGGGCACCAAGCGCATCATCATCGAATTGCCCGGCCTGGAAGACCTGGAACGCGCCGAGCGCATCCTGGGCCAGACCGCCAAGCTGGAATTCCGTCTGGTACGCCAGTCGGACGAACTCAGCCGCACGCTCAACCTGCTCGACAAGACGCTCAAGGGCGTCACGGTAAAGGGCACACAGGTGGACAGCACCGGCACCGGCGCCGCGGAGGCGGGTACCAAACCCGGCGAAACCCAGACCGCCAGCACCACGCCCAACAAGGGTACGGCCGCGGTGGATTCGCTGCTGCCCACGCTCCAGACCGATACCGAGACCAACGTCCCGATGCCGGAAGCGTCGCCGGACAAACCCTTCACCTCGCATCTGCTTTCCTATGTCGAAGGCGGCGTGGTCGTCGATGAGCGCGAAGTGCCGATCGTGAATGCGCTGCTGAATACCGAGCAGGCGCAACGCGCCATCCCCTCCAACTCCACCTTCCTGTGGGCCGACCGGGCCAACCCCATGGAGGACAACACCATGGCCCGCGTGCTCTACATGGTGGAGAAGGTGCCGACCCTCGACGGCAGCTCGCTGGTCAACGCGCAGACGCGCAATGATCCCGAAGATCCCAGCCGCCTGAATGTGGCGTTCACGCTGAATCGCCAGGGTGCCATCAAGTTCGCCCGCTTCACGGGCGAGAACATCGGCCGCCGCATCGCCATCGTGCTGGACGACAAGGTTCGCTCGGCGCCGGCGGTCCAGAGCAAGATTCCCAACGGTGAGGGCCGGATCACCGGCATGAAGAGCGATGAAGAGGCCAACGACCTGTCCATCGTGCTGCGTGCGGGTGCACTGCCGGCCAAGATCACGACCGTGGAGCTGCGCTCCATCGGTCCCACACTGGGCAAAGACTCCATCGACGCCGGCCGGCGCGCCACCCTGGTGGGCTTCATTCTGGTGGTGGTCTTCATGATCATCTACTACCGGCTCTCCGGCATCCTGGCCTCCATCGCGCTGGTGTTCAACATGATCATCATCCTGGCGGTGATGGCGACGCTGCGCGCGACGCTCACCATGCCGGGTATCGCCGGTCTGGTGCTGACGATCGGCATGTCGGTGGACGCCAACGTGCTGATCTTCGAGCGCATTCGCGAAGAGCTGGCCAAGGGCAAGACGGTGCGCGCCGCCATTCAGGCCGGATTCGACAAGGCCTTCGCGACGATTCTTGACTCGCACGTGACCACGCTGATCACCGCGTTCGTGCTGTGGCAGTTCGGCACCGGCCCCATCAAGGGCTTTGCCACCACGCTGAGCGTCGGTCTCATTGCCAACATGTTCACCGCGCTCACGTGTACGCGCGTCGTCTATGACATCATCACATCTCGCCGTCACGTCGAACGGTTGAGCATCTGACGGCGGAGAAAACGACCATGCATTTCTTTCATAACGCCAATTTCAATTTCGTAAAGTTCCGCCGGCGCGCCATGCTGGGATCGGCCATCGTCATTCTCGCGGGGTTCGCATCGATGCTCCTTCAGGGCGGCCTGAAGATGTCGATCGACTTCGCGGGCGGTGCGCTGGTGGAAATCGGCCTGCAGCAGCCGGTGCCGGTGCAGGAAGTGCGCAGCATCATCGGCAAGGCCGGCTTCAATGACGCCGAGATCACGCGCTTCGGCCAGGAAGCCAACTATCTCATCAAGGTGAAGAACCTGGAGGGCCAGAGCGCCGAGGTTCCCACCGCGACGGCTGCGCGTGATTCGATGAACACCGCCGCGGTCCGCGACACCGTGGACACGCCCGAGCGGATTGTGGCCAAGCGGATCGAGACCGCACTGTCGGCGGGAATCGCCGGGCAGAAGGTGGAAGTGCGGCGTGTCGAGACGGTGGGTCCCAAAGTGGGTTCGGAGCTGCGCAAGTCCGCCTTCCTGGCGGTCATCTATTCGCTGCTCGGGATTCTCATCTACATCTCCTGGCGCTTCCAGTTCCGCTTCGCGGTGGCCGCCATTCTCGCCACCGCGCACGACGCCACCGTGATGCTGGCGTTCTTCTCGTTCGCGGGTCTGGAAATGTCGATTTCCGGCATCGCCGCCATCCTGACCATTGTGGGTTACTCGCTGGCGGACACGGTGGTGGTGTTCGACCGAATCCGTGAAAACCTCGGGCTTCGCCGCCGCGAGGACTTCGGCACGCTCATCAACACCTCCATCAACGAGACGCTCTCGCGCACGATCATCACCAGCGGCACGGTCATGCTGACGCTGGTGGCACTGCTCGTGTTCGGCGGCGCGGTGATTCGCGAATTCGCCATGGCCATGACGGTGGGCATCATCGCGGGTACTTACTCCTCGATCTTCATCGCTGCCCCCATTCTGCTCGAGTGGCAGATGTGGAAGCCGACGAAGCGGAAGTAGATCGCGAGGCAGATTTCGTAGGAAGGGCCCGGCCAACCGCCGGGCCCTTTTTCTTTCGCCTTTTGTCCCGATCTGCGGACAGCGGTGTCCTCACATGGCGACACTCGACGTGCAAAGTGTCCTCTAACTCGTTACGTTGCACGCCTCGCCCGGGGGCACGGGCCTTGCTCTTCCTCCTTTATTTCGGTGTACGTCATGATGGCCCGCCTTCGCATATGCATACCCCTCCTTCTCCTTCTGGCGGCCTCGACAGCGGTGGCGGGGCAGAAGGGCGACAAGGGTGAGGACCCTCCCGCAGCGGAGCAGAAGGAGCCGAAGAACACCGGACCGACCGCCGTGCTCGACGACATCCAGGAGGGGTGGACCTCGTCGAACGCCGACCTCATTCTCCGGCATTTTGGATCGGGCAAGGTCGCCATCTCCATCGACGGTAGCGGACCGGGCGGAGCGTATTCGCGGGACCAGGGCTATTACCTCTTCAAAGAACTCTTCAAGAGCACCGTCACCAGCAAGTTTGTGTTCGTGCAGATCCGCAAGAGCAACGACGACGGCACGGCGACATTCGCCATTGCGGAACGGCGTTACCAGCGCCGTGACGACGGGCGGCAGATCAAGGACAAGGTCTACATCGCGATGCACGCGGAGCCGGTGACCGGCGGAAACCGCTGGGTGCTCGACGAGATCAAGTCCATCCGCTAGCGTCCGTTGCTCGACTCTCTCCCGCCCCTCGTTTATGCTGGAGACGCCGGCAGCACTCAGTAGTACAGGATGCCAAACCGTCGCCTCATGATTCTTCTTTCCACCGTGGCGCTTGCGGTGGCGTGGACGTGGTTGCTCGTCCGCGACGTCAGCGCCGCGCGCTGGGCGGCTGCCTATCCGGTCTGGCCGGTGGCCGTCCTGCTGGCGGTGGCGCTGGCGCTGTCGCTGGGTGATCGGCGTAGCCTTTCCTCGCGTATCGGTCTGTGGTCCGCGGTCGTTCTGACCGGCGCCGCCTTTGCCTGTCTCCATCTGGCTCCCTCCAACTCGCTCGAAGCGCGTCGCGACTGGTGGCGTGATTCCACGCAACGCATCGCCAACACCATGCGCGCGGTCGGCAACGAAGTGGCCAATCTGGAAACTGTGGCCGGCGCCATCGGTGAGCGGACGCGCACCTATGTGTCCCACACCGGCGTCGATGCACTGCGCGCCGATCCCACCGGGGCGTTTGCGCTGCTCGATTCCATGGCGCAGTCGGTGTCGCACGGCGAATCCCTGGCCCCCGGCACGGTCATCGGGTTGCAGTTGTTCACGCCCGACATGCAGCGCGTGGCGTGGGCGGGCTGGCCGCAGACCATCGCCGACGTGGATCGCGTGTTCCTGAAGGGTGGGAAGGAATTCTCCTACACGCGCAGCGTGTCGCTGTACCAGATCCTCTCGCACATCGTGCCCTGCACGGATGCAAACGGCAACGTGCTTGCGGTTCTGCTGGTCGACATGCCCATGGAAGTCGACTACCGCGTCAACAACCGCTTTTTGAAGAGCGGGAGCCTGGCGGACAACATGCCCCGAATCGCGACGGCGCGTGTGACGTTCGACTACTTCGCGCCCACCGGCAATCTGCCGCAACGTCTCGGTCGGCTGCGCGAACAGGAAACCGCCGCGCGGGAGCAGCGTCAGAAACGGATCGCGGCGGCGAGTTCGCGGCCGCGTGCAGTGCACTCCGCACTGCCGGACACGGTGCTGACGGCAGCCTTCACGTGGGCGGACTCATTGCTCAGCTACGGAGCCTTTCCGTCCAACGTGTCCCCCGAGGGCGACGTGGGGGGCGACGAGGTGCTGGGACTCAGCGGCCAGGCCACCATCCGCAGCCGTTTTGGAAATCCGTTGCTGGTGGCCCACGTGGTGGGTGAGCCGCTGGCGCACTTCCTGGCGTCGCGCCAGGCGCACCGGGCGGCGTGGGGCATGCTGTTCCTGCTCACCGGACTGCTGGCGCTGTTTGCGCAGACGATGCACTGGATAACCGCGCGGGCGTCGGAGGCGGATGCCGGCTCGCGCGTCCGGGCGGCGTGGCGCTTCACGCGCGCGGTGGTGTTCAGCGCCTTCATGGTGGCGCTGCGCTATGCGCTCCTTTCCTTCGGAACCTCCTCCACGCGTTCCTCGCGCCGTCTCTTCGATCCGTCCGTGTTCGCCACGCCTGCTCTGGGTGGTTTGATGCGCAGCACGTTCGATCTGATGCTGACCGCGTTCTTCTTCATCGTGCTGATCTACGGACTGGTGCGCATCTTCCGCGGTGCACACGACGACACGCCCGCCGGAACCGCGGTGGAGCGGAAGTCAGACATCTGGCGCGTTCTGGTTTCGGGCCTGGTTGCCACTGGCGCCGGGCTGGGCGCCCTGACGCTGATTCGTCTCCTGTCGGAAACCGTGGTAACCAACGCCAACCCGCGTCTTCTGGGCGAGACCATGGCCCTGACCGATACCAGCGTGCTGGCGCTGCACGTGTCGCTGTTTCTGATGATCAGCGGGTTGCTGCTGGCGGCGGTATTCATCGTGTGGGGCACGCTGCGCGTGCTGGGACGGGTGCGGCCTCTGCTGCCGTGCGCACTCGCATTCGCCGTCACGCTGGTTTTCTGCATGGCGACGAAGTCGTGGATTCCCGCGCTGCTGATGGCGCCGTTCCTGTGGTTCGTCGCGTTTGCGCCGCGGATTGCACGGCGCGAGGATCTGGTGTCGGTGGGAATTGCGGCGTTTGCGCTGGTCGCCATGGTCTCGGGCGTGGGTTACGTATACCTGAGCCGCGACTACGACGAACTGCGCAAGGACTTCGTGCTCGAGAAGTCGAAGGAAGTCAGCGACCCCACTGACAACTGGAAGGTCGTCATTCTCGAAGACGTGCTGACGGACTTCGCGCAGCGCCATGAGATCCGGCAGGCCGTGCGCTCGCCGGAAAACGCGGGCCGCCTGGCCTTCGACCTGTGGGCCGGCAGCCCCCTGAGCCTCCTGGGGTACAGCTGCGCCATTCACGTGCTCAACGCCCAGGACGACGTGGTCAGCGAGTTCTCGGTGGACATGCCGTACCGTGCGCGCATCTCCGAGGGCGGCGAACGCACCGACACGCCTGCCGGCAACCGCTGGGCCGTGCTGGATCTGACGCGCAGCACTCCGCAGGGCGTGGTGCGCTTCTACCGCGGCGTCGTCAACATCGACGAGAGCGGCACTTACGAAGACACTACCCGCGCGATGCCGGTGATCGGCAAGGTCATCGTCGATCTCCCGTTCTTCTTCGAAAGCCTGGAGCTGGCGGCGCGCACGGGACCGCGCACGCCCGAGGTGCTGCGCAACGTGCAGCAGGGCGGCGTGGCGCCGCGCGTCGAGGAACCCGAGGCGTTGCTGCTGGCGCGCGTGGACTCCGAACGGCGCATCACCGAGTCGTCGTCGGAACAGCTTCCCGTGGGAGAACACATCTCGCCCGCCACCATGTCGGAAGCGCTGGCGCACGAATGGCCGCTCCTGCGTTCGGCCACGCGGTAGGTGCGCGTGGTGGCGCTGGCGCCGTCCGATTCCAGCGCCACGCTGCTGGCCGGTTTCGTGGTGCCGTCGCCGGCCAACCATCTGTTGCGCTGGTCGACGTTGCTCTCGCTGTACATGGCCTACGCACTCGTCATCCTGGTGGCGCTGGTGTTGCTGGGCGCGGTGCCGCGCGTGAAGCGCGTGCTGCCGACGCTCACCTCGTCGCGGCGTGTGGGATTCCAGCAGAAGCTGCTGGCGTCATTCCTGGTGGTGGCGTTGTTGCCGGCGCTCCTGCTGGGCGCG
>DASRYI010000223.1:0-2070 GCA_035687255.1 Candidatus Krumholzibacteriia bacterium
TGCTGGCGTGGTCGGGTTCTGGACCGCCGGCGTGGTGTCCGCTTTGGCCGGTGTGGTGGCGACGGGGAGTGAGTCGGCGGTGGGGTCGAAGCCACCGACGTCGCTCATGGCGGACTGCTGAACCGTCACGGATGATACCGCGCTTCGCGCTGCACGCAGGCGCGGCCACAGGTACCACGTCCCGGCGCTGCCCGCCACCAGGGCAATGACCGCGGCCACCAGCCACACCGGCGGACCGGCGTGCCGTTTCCGGGCGTTGCTCACGGTGCTCCAGGACGACGATCCCGTGTGCGATGCCGGCCGCGGCGTCACGGCGGCTTTCGACAACACGCGCGTGGCGGCGTCGCGGTCGAGCAACTCGGGCAGGGAGGCGGTGGCACGCATCAACTGGTCGGCACCCAGCGTGGCTTCGATGGCCTCGCGGAATTCGCGCGCCGATGCAAAACGTTCGTCGCGGTTCTTGGCCAGCGCGCGCATCACGATCAATTCCACCGCCGGCGAAACCTCGGGATTCAGGTCGCGCACCGCCGGTATTTCCCGGTGAATGATGTTCTGGATGACCCCCATGTAGTTCTCGCTGGCAAACGGCTGCTTGCCGGTGAGCATTTCGTACAGAACGGTTCCGAGCGAGAAGAGGTCGCTGCGCTGGTCGACGCTTTCGCCGAACGCCTGTTCGGGCGACATGTAGAGCGGGGTCCCCAGAATGGAATCCGCCGCCGTCTGTGTGCTGTTGCCCTGCGTGAGTTTCGCGAGACCAAAATCCGTAATCTTGGCCACGCCGGCGCGCGTGAGGACGATATTGCCGGGCTTGATGTCGCGGTGAATGATGCCCTTGGCATGGGCGTGTTCGAGTCCGCGGCAAATCTGGTGCACGATTGCCAGGGCCAGGTCACTTTGCATCGGGCGCCAGCGGTCGAGCACGTCCTTGAGGCTCTCGCCCTCCACGAACTCCATCACCATCTGGTAGTTGCCTTCGTCGACGCCGAAGTCGATCACGCGCACGATGTTCTGGTGGTCGAGAGACGCCGCCGCCTTGGCTTCGAGGACGAAACGGCGCGTGAAGTTGGTGTCCTGCGTGAGATGGGGGTGCAGCCGCTTGATGGCCACCACGCGGTCGAGCGACACCTGCAGGGCCCGATACAGCACGGCGGTGCCGCCCCGGGCGACGGTATCGAGGATCCGGTAGTTCTTGCTATCCGGCACCGCGCTACCTCGCCAGCATCAACCGTTCAGCCAGGTACGAAGGCAGTCCGTTGGAGAGAATCTTTCCCTGCGACTTGGAGATGTCATACGGGATGCGCACGAATTCGAGCGTGCCCGCCTCTTCGTCCAGCAGTACGCAACACGCATCCGGGTTGGAGTCGCGCGGCTGTCCGATGGAACCCACGTTGACGAAATAGCGGTCGCCGTCCTGGAGGCGGACGCGAGCGTCGCGCAGCACTTCCATGCGTCCCGTTTTCTTTGCCATGGAGACAATCACGGGAAGGTGCGTGTGGCCGACAAAGCAGAACCGCTGTCCGATGTGCGTAAATACTTCGCCGACCTCTTCGAGCGTGCGGATATATCCGAAGCGCATGGGATCGAGCGGGGACGCGTGCGTGTAGCAGTAGTCGCCGTCGACATACTGCAGGGGAAGGTTGCCCAGCAGCTCGCGGTCTTCCGCGCTCAACTGGTCGCGTGTCCATTCCACCGAACGCTTGGCGATGGCGTTGAAGTCCTCGATGGGGATGACGCCCGCCACCGCAAGGTCATGGTTGCCGGCCAGCATCAGGTTGGCCTTCTCGCCCACCAGGTCGATGCACGGCTGTGGGTCCGCGCCGTAACCCACCACGTCACCCAGACACATGAGCTGGAACGGCTCATAGCGCTTCGCGAACTCGATGGTGGCCTGCAATGCTTCCAGATTGCTGTGGATGTCAGATATGAGGAGATATCGCATCGGCGCCTCCGCGTCGCGCTATTCGTGAAATACAAATGATTCGTGACCAATCTGAATCTCGTCGTTTTCCTTGAGCTCGATCTCGCGTACCGGTTTGCCGCCCACCTTCACCGGGCGCAGACCCGCCAGCT
>DASRYI010000224.1:0-2294 GCA_035687255.1 Candidatus Krumholzibacteriia bacterium
CAGCTGGCCGACCAGCGAGTCGCCCTGCGCCGCGAACGACCAGATCCCGTGCGCGTTCGGCCGTGTGAATTCGCAGCGCATGGTGTGCGTGGGCCTGTCATACAGGAACATCAGGGCACCCATCGGCTGGCGTTTTCCGTCGATGATCTTGTCGGCCAGGACGCGCAACTGCCAGGGTGCACCCACGAAGGGAACGAAACGGTACACCACGATTTCGTCCTTGCACGCAGGGTGGTCGCCGAGGCATTTGGACGTGCCCGTCCACGTGCCCTTGAACAGCGCCACCTCATCCTCGCCGGGAATGGGCTTCCGCGATTCGGTGGGTGGGAGCTGGCCGGTGGCGTATCCGACCGCGGCCGAGAGCAGCAGCGCAGCCAGCGCCGTCCACGCAACACGACGCGCGCTCACTTGAGATCACTCCACATGCGCAGCGCGATCAGCCATTTTCCCGTGGGCTGGCGACGCAGCACGTTGACGAAGGTTGAGCGCTGGTAATGTGATTCGTCCCGGCCACTGGTGGATGTCACAAAGCGCAGCGTGCCGTGACCGCGTACCACCGCCATGTCGCCCTCTCCCGTGATCTCGTCCACTACCTGCGTCATCACCTTCACCGTGGTGCCGGATCCGTCGGGCGGCCACCAGAAGTTGCGGATGTTGTCGGCGCCCACGACCGCTTCCATACCACTCGGCATCAGGACGGCGCCGGGCGTGAGCGTTGCCAGTACGGCGTCGGCCTGGTTGGTGAGCCACGCGTTGCTGTAGGCCTGCGTGGCGGCGTTGATGGCCGTCTCATCCTGGTGGGTGAGAGCCGCGGCAGTCGCACACGCGGTCACAACCGCCACGAGACACGTGGAGAGCGTGAAAATGCGTCCGGTCATGATCGCCTCCCTGCGAGATGATTACAGGTACACGGCTTCGAAGAGCACGGTGGTGGCGCCCGATTCATCCATGAACTCGAGCGTGTTGCCGATGATACGCCACCGGCGGGTATGTTCAAGAGCCTGAGCCAGTTTCTTCTCCATCGCTTCCTGCTCGGCGGTGCATCCGATCAGCGGCCCCTTGGTCGCCGAGAACGTGATGCCGTCGCCCGCGGTTGCAAACGCGCCCGGCATTTCGTTGCACCCCACGGTGGCGGTGTAGTGCGCGCCATCCGGCCCGCTGCTCAGGCTCAGCCGGGGCTCGCGGCTTCCCGCCTCCACCGTCACCGCGTCACCCAGCAGATGGTCGATGCGCCAGTAGGTGTTGGTCAGCGATGCACTGGCGCGCGACCGCTCGCAACTCTCGGCCGGCCACGCGTTGATGAAACGCGTCACCAGGATTTCGCGCTGGCGGATGACGCCCTCGACCGTCATGTAGATCGGACCGCCGTGCGCACGATCCAGCCAGGCCTGGCGCACGCGCGCAAAGTCGCCGTCGGTGGTGAGCTGGTAGGTGCGTCCCGTCATGCATTCCGTAAAACGTGTGGCGTCGTCGCGCAGCCACACGGTTCCTCCCATGGCCACCGACACGTCGTCGGGGGTGAACTTGCCGGTGCGCTTGAGGTCGTAATTGAGCTTCGACTCGATCTCGTTACCCTGCGCATCCAGCAGGCGCAGGCGCTTGGACGACTTGATCTCGAACTGGGTGGACCCGTCCGGCCCGGTGAGAGTCAGCAGGTGACGCTTGCGATCGACGCGCCACTGCCCGAGTTCCGTGCGAATGTCGCTGCGACCAACCCACTGCCGTTCCAGGTGGTAAGCACCGTCGGGCCACATATCCAGGTGATGGCGGATACCGGGACAGTCCGCGCACGGAAGGTCGCCGGTGAAAGTGGCAGGCAGATGGAGCTTCCCGCTGTCGATCTTCTTCTCCTCGACGTGGCGCGGCGGCGGATTGGATCCGCTGCACGCCATGATGAGGAGCAAGAACAGTACGACCGGACATAGCTTTTGCATGCCACTACTCTATCCTCACCCGGCCTTCCAGTCTATTCCGCAAGTGCGAGGTATAGCCGACCCGTCTCATGCCATTGCCTTGAGTTCCACGGTTCGCATGAGCAGCAGCCAATCCTCAACTTCTCGCACCGTCAGCTCTTCCGCATCGCGCAAACAATTCACGAATTCGTGTTCGGTCTCGACGGTGGCAAGCCGGGCATCGACGCTCGCAAGTGCGTCGACCATCGCATGACTGCGCCGGGATACCCGCGAGAATTCCCGATGTGTTCGGATGCCTTCCAGCGCCGCGCCCACCGCGGGTAACACGAGCGCGAGGAACGTCAACATATCTTCCGCCCGAGTCTGCACCAGTCCGTGTAC
>DASRYI010000225.1:0-6276 GCA_035687255.1 Candidatus Krumholzibacteriia bacterium
CCATGATTCCGTTCGAGTCGTTGTTCGACACGCGTGCGCGCGTGCGCGACATCCGACGAGTGCCGCTGCCACGTGTGGTGGAATATGCATGCGAAGACGCCGACTTCACATTGCGCGTGAAGGAGGCGTTCGCGCCGCTCATCGAGGCGTCCGAAGTGCGCGGGCTCTTCCACGATGTCGAAATGCCGCTCTCGGACGTGTTGACGCGCATGGAGATGATCGGCGTCAAGGTCGACACCGAGTTTCTCGCGGGGCTCTCCCGCGGCTACACCGATCGCATCGCTGCGCTCGAGGAAATGATCTACCGGGAGGCGGGCGAGCGTTTCAACCTGGCGTCGACGCCGCGCCTGCGCGAAGTCCTGTTCGAGCGCCTGAAGCTGAAGCCGTCACGGCGCACCAAGACCGGGTTCTCCACGGACGCCGATGTGCTGGAAGGGCTGGCGGGACAGCACCCGGTGGTGGGCTCATTGCTGGAGTGGCGCCAGCTCATGAAGCTCAAGAACACCTACGTGGACGCACTGCCGCGCCTGGTGAATCCCGGGACCGGGCGCGTCCACACGTCCTACAACCAGGCGGTGGCGAGCACCGGCCGTCTGTCGAGTTCCGATCCCAATCTGCAGAACATTCCCATCCGCACCGCGGAGGGACGCGAGATCCGGCGCGCGTTCGTGGCGCGCGATCCGGACTGGGTGCTGCTGGACGCAGACTACTCACAGATCGAGTTGCGCATCCTGGCGCATCTCTCCGGGGACGAGAATCTGATCCGGGCGTTCATGGACGACGCGGACGTGCATCAGCGCACGGCGGCGCGCGTCATGGGCGTGGAACCCGAGGCGGTGACCGCCGACATGCGTTCACGCGCCAAGGTGGTCAACTTCGGGATCGTATACGGGATGGGGGCGCGCGGTCTGGCGCAGGCGCTCGACATCGACACCGAAGAGGCGCGCCGTTTCATCGCCGACTATTTCCGCTCGTATCCCGGTGTGAAACGCTTCATCGACTCGACCATCGCCGCCGCAAGGCACGACAAGTCGGTGGCCACGCTGCTCGGGCGGATGCGGCGTCTGCCGGACATCGACAGCTCCAATCCCGGTGCGCGCGCGTTTTCCGAGCGTATCGCGGTGAACACGCCGGTGCAGGGCACGGCCGCCGATATCATCAAGCTCGCGATGGTGTCGCTGGACCGGGAAATCCGGGCGCGGGGAATGGAGATGCGCATGATCCTCACCGTCCACGACGAGCTGCTGTTCGATGTCCCGCGCGCCGAACTGGGCGCGGCCACCGCGCTCGTGCGCGAATGCATGGAGGGCGCCATGCGCCTGCGGGTGCCCCTCAAGGTGGACATTGGCAACGGTTCGAACTGGCTGGATGCGCACTAGGAGCCCGTCATGAAAGTCATCGGAATCGCGGGAGGATCGGGAACCGGCAAGTCGACCATCGCGGCGCACATTGCGTCGCGCTTCGGCGGAGTGCACATTGATGCCGACCAGGTCGCTCATCGCGTCCTCGAGGACACCGCTGTCATCGACGCCATCCGCCGCGAGTTCGGTGACGACGTCATCGGTCCGGATAAGGCCGTCAACCGCCGGCGTCTGGGCGTGCGCGTGTTCAGCGACGCCGGCCGGCGTGCGGCATTGAACGGCATCGTGCACCCGGCCATCGTGGCGCGCTGCGCGGCCGAGGTGGAGGCGGCACGCGCGGCGGAGTGAATGTTGCGGTGGTGGACGCGGCGCTGCTCCTCGAAGTGGACATGCAGCAGACATTCGATTTCGTACTGGCGCTGCGCTGTGACACCGAGACACGCATGGCGCGCCTGCGCGGCCGCGCCGGATGGTCGGAAGCGGAGCTGCGCGCGCGTCTGGACGCACAGGACGACCTGGAAAAACACTTTTACAAAGCCGACGCGGTGGTCGATACTGGGGCCGCCCTCGACGATGTACTCGCCGGAGTGGACCGGCTGCTCGAAGAACAATTGTTCCGGAGAACGCAGGAATGAAAGCCGTACACGAAGTTCAGGACCATCTGGATTCTCTCATCGAACGCACCCGCAAGCTCAAGGAGTGTCTTTGACGCTCCCGCCCTCGCTGCGCGCCTGACCGAGCTGACGGCGCGCATGAACGATCCCGACTTCTGGTCTGACAAGAAACAATCCGACGAGGCCATGCGCGAGGCGAAGTCGCTGCGCACGCGCCTGGAGCCCGTGCAGAAACTCGAGCAGCGTCTGACCGATGCCGGGGAATTGCTGCGCCTGGCCCGCGAGGAGGACGACTCCGCCGTGCTGGCCGACGTGGCCGCCGACCTGGAGGCGATTGAGCCGGTTGTCGACGAACAGGAGACCGCCACGCTTCTCTCCGGACCGGACGACCAGCGCAACGCGATCGTTGTAATCCATTCCGGAGCGGGTGGAACCGAATCCATGGACTGGGCGGAAATGCTGATGCGCATGTACACGCGCTACTGTGAGCGTCATGGTTTCGGGGTTGGGATCCTGGACCTGAGCCCGGGCGAGGAGGCGGGTATCAAGGGAACCTCGCTGGAGGTGCGCGGAGATTTCGCGTACGGACTGCTCAAGGCGGAGAGTGGCGTGCACCGGCTGGTGCGGCTCTCGCCCTACGACGCCGCCCACCGCCGGCACACTTCGTTTGCGTCCGTCTTCGTGTATCCCGAAATCGAGGACGACATCGAGGTGACGATTCGCGACGAGGACCTGCGCATCGACACCTATCGCGCGAGCAGCGCGGGCGGCCAGCACGTCAACAAGACCGACAGTGCGGTGCGCATCACCCACCTTCCGAGTGGTATCGTGGTCCAGTCCCAGAACGAGCGTTCGCAGCACCGCAACCGTGACAACGCCATGAAGATCCTGCGTGCGCGCCTGTATGCGCTCAAGCTGGAGGAAGAGAAGGCCAAGCGCGACAAGATGATGGAAGGACAGAAGGAGATTGCGTGGGGCAGCCAGATTCGTTCCTACGTGCTGCACCCCTACACGCTGGTCAAGGACCACCGCACGGACTGGCAGACGGGCGATGCGCAGCGCGTGCTGGACGGCGATCTCGACAATGTCATCGAAGCATATCTGCACAAGACGATCGGCTAGAAGAGAGGCTCGCGACCATGACTGAGGAAACGCACGAGGGACAGGCGCACGGCGTGGACCGCCTGCGCGCGGTTCGTATCGAGAAGGCGGAAGCGCTGCGCACACGCGGCGTGAATCCCTATCCGTACCGGTTCGAAGTCACCCATACGGTGGCGGACCTGCTGGCGCAGGAGGCGGCGCTCGCCCAGGCGGGTACGACCGTTCGCGCCGCGGGGCGCATCATGACGCTGCGCGGCCACGGCAAGACCTGCTTCGGCCACATCGAAGACTCGACCGGGCGCATCCAGTTCTATGTGCGCCGTGACGAACTGGGCGACGCTGCCTTTGAGCGTTTCGAATTCCTGGAGATGGGCGACATCGTGGGCATTGTCGGCACCGTGTTTCGCACCAAGACCAACGAGGTCACCGTGCGTGTGCAGTCCGTCGAGCTGCTGGCCAAAGCAGTGCGCCCGCTTCCGGAGAAATGGCACGGCCTCACCGACAAGGAGATCCGTTACCGGCAGCGTTACGTGGACCTGGTCGTCAACCCCGAGGTGCGCGAGGTGTTCAAGAAGCGCTCGCTCATTGTCGAGACCATGCGCCAGTTCCTGCGCGGGAGGGGATTTCTGGAAGTGGAGACGCCGGTGCTGCAGCCGCTCTACGGCGGAGCCAGCGCGCGGCCCTTCACCACGCATCACAACGCCCTCGACATGACGCTGTTCCTGCGCATCGCCAACGAGCTGTATCTGAAACGGCTGCTGGTCGGCGGGTTCGAGCGCGTGTTCGAATTCTCCAAGGACTTCCGCAACGAAGGCATCGACCGATCGCACAACCCCGAGTTCACGATGATGGAGTGTTACGCGGCCTACCTCGACTACATGGACTACATGGACATGGTGGAGGAGATGTTCAGAACCATCGCGACAGCGATGACCCCGGACGGCGTGGTGACCTTCGGCGAGACGAAACTCGACTTTACGAAGCCATGGAAACGCATCAGGTTCTTTGATGCTATTCGCGAAAAGACCGGACTCGACCTGTACGGCAAGAGTGAAAGTGAGCTCGCTTCGCTCGCTGCGAAGGCCGGTGTCCATGTCGACAACGGGCTGCCGGCCGCCCAGATCATCGACGCGGTATTCAGCGAGAAGGTGGAACCGGGACTGCAGGAGCCGACCTTCATCTACGACTACCCCAAGGAGCTCTCGCCGCTGGCCAAGGACCACCGCAGCCTTCCCGGGCTGGTGGAGCGGTTCGAGGGATACGTGGCGTGCATGGAAGTATGCAACGCGTTCAGCGAACTCAATGACCCGCTCGAGCAGCGCCGCCGCTTCGAGGCGCAGGCGGAACTGCGCGCGCGCGGTGACGAGGAGGCCCAGCAGCTCGACGAGGACTACATTCGCGCCCTCGAGTACGGCATGCCTCCGGCGGCCGGCCTGGGCGTGGGCATCGACCGCCTCACCATGGTGCTCACCGACAGTCACTCGATCCGCGACGTGATCTTCTTTCCGCACATGCGACCCGAGGAAGGTCGATGAAGTATCCGCTGTTCATCGCCCGGCGCTACCTGCAAACCAAGAAGCGCTCGGCGCTGGTCTCGCGCATCACCAGCATCGCCATCGGCGGTGTGTGGGTGGGTGTGATGACGCTGGTCATCGTGCTCTCCGTGATCAACGGATTCGAAACCGAACTGCGCAGCCGCATCGTGGGCTTCAACACCCACGTGCTGGTATTCGCGCGCAGCCCGGAAGCGTGGGCGCACATGGATACGGCGCTGGTGCGCATCAAGCAGGACCCCGAGATCCTGGAGTCGGCGCCCTTCGTGCGCTCGGAGGCGCTGTGCGCGTACCAGATCGTGCCGGGCCGGCGCACCAAACTGCGCGGCGTGATGGTGAAGGGAATCGACCTCGCGCAGGAGATGCGTGTGTCGGCGGTGATCGACAGCATCCATCCGCGCATCGATTCATTCGACACGTCATCGTTCGAGGACGAAGAGCCGACCATCGGGGCGGTGATGGGACTCGACCTCGCCGTCGACCTGGGGGTGGGGCTGGGCGAAGAGGTCGACATCGTTACGGCGCCATCGACGCTCAAGGGCGGTCACGTCGATCCCAAGCAGTTCCACTGCCGCGTGCTCGGATTCTTCAACAGCGGCATGTATGAATTCGACTCGCGCTTCGTGTACGTGGATATCCATGACGCCGAAAAGATGTTCGACTTCGAAACCGCGCTGCGCGGCGCGAGCCTCAAGATCAGCGACATGTACCGTGCCGAACAGGTGGACCGGAAAATTCAGAGCATGCTCTCCATGAAGGACTACGGCACCAACAACTGGATCAACCTCAACGCGAACCTGTTCAGCTACATGAAAATCGAGAAGATCCTGATGTTCCTGATGCTGACATTGATCATCCTGGTGGCCGCCTTCAACCTGGTGGGCATGCTCACCATGGTGATCATGGAGAAGCGCCGGGAAATCGGCATCCTGCGCTCGATGGGCGCGTCGGGCCGGGGGGTGATGTCCATCTTCATGCTGGAGGGAACCGCGATCGGGGTGGTCGGAACCTTCGGGGGGCTGGTCACCGGGCTAATTGCATGCTGGGTGCTGGATCGGATCAAGCTCAACCTCCCCGGCGACGTCTACTTCGTGAAAACCCTGCCGGTCCTGGTTCAGTGGAGCGACCTGGTGACCATCTGCGCCATCTCGGTGGTCATTTGTTTCCTGGCAACCGTTTACCCGAGCTGGGAGGCCAGCCGGCTCTATCCGGTTGACGCGATTCGCGACATGTAATGACTAACCGATTGGAAATACGGATGTTAATAAACGACTGCCCGGTTGTCTCCCGGGCCCGCAGGCGCTAGATTATGAACACGTCGCCGATTCTCACGGCCCACGGCGTCTCCCGGTCCTACCGCGGTGCGGAGACCGGGGTCGATGTTCTCAAAGATGTGTCGCTGGAGGTGGCAGAAGGGCAAGTGGTTTGCATTATCGGTGCGTCGGGGGCCGGAAAAAGCACCCTGCTGCACATCCTGGGCTCGCTGGACCGCCCCGACACGGGGACGGTTGCCATCCGGGGTCAGGACGTGCACGCGCTCTCGGGCCGGAACCTGGACCGCCTGCGCAGCCACACGCTGGGCTTCGTGTTCCAGTTCCACTTTCTCCTGCCGGACTTTACCGCGCTGGAGAACGTCATGATGCCGGC
>DASRYI010000226.1:0-1692 GCA_035687255.1 Candidatus Krumholzibacteriia bacterium
GGCACCGATTTCCTGCAGGCGCGTCTGTGCACGCGTGATCTCCGCGGCGTCGTCCTCGATGCGCGCGCGGCTGGCGCTCACACGCTCGGTGTGAATGGCCACGCGCTCGTCGTGCTGCTGCAGCGCCGTGCTGGTGGCGAAACGGGACTCGTTCAGATCCTGCAGCGATTTCTCCAGCTCGGCCGATTCGACGCGCATCTCCTGCAGGCGGTTCTCGGCGATCGCGATGTCGTTGTCGCCCACCAGGCGGACGTTTTCGTGCGTCTCGCGTTCCGATACCAGCTGGTCGCGTTTGCCCAGCATCTCGAACAGCGTCGCCTTGAGCAGCGCGATCTCGAGTTTGTCGGCCTCTTCTTTCAGGGCCTGATAGCGGCGCGCCTTCCCCATCTGGTACTTGAGCGAACGCAGCTCCTTGTCGAGTTCGTTCAGGATGTCGACCAGGCGCAGCAGGTCCTGTTCGGTGGCCTTGATCTTGCGCTCCGCCTCTTCGCGCTGGATGCGATAGCGCATGACACCCGCGGCCTCTTCCAGCAGGTTGCGTTTCTCGTCTTCCTTCTCGGAGAGCACCTTGTCGATCATGTCGCGCTCGATGATGGCGTAGGCGCTGTTCCCCAGACCGGTATCGACCAGCAGCCCGCGCACATCCTTGAGGCGCACCGGCTGGCCGTTGACGAGGTACTCGCTGACGCCGCTGCGGTAGAGGCGGCGGCCGATCTTCACCTGTTCGTATTCGAGATTGAGGGAGCGGTCGCGGTTGTCGAGGGTCAGGAAGACTTCCGCCATGCCCAGGGGCTTGCGCAGGCGTGTGCCGTTGAACAGCACGTTCTCCATCTTGGTGTTGCGCAGCATGCGCGTGCGCTGCTCACCCAGCACCCAGCGAATGGAATCCACCACGTTCGACTTGCCGCACCCGTTGGGACCGATGATGGCCGTGACACCACCGGAAAAGTCCAGCTCCAGGCGGGACATGAAGGATTTGAACCCGGAAATCTCGAGCTTGCGCAGTTGCAAGCGGCCTCCGATGCGGAAAACGTGGCGTCGCCACGCGATATTTCTGACTTAATCCGGAATTGACGCGATGCGAGTAAATCGTACCTGCGGAATGGCGTCCAGATTTTTTTTGACTTCCTGGGCCTCCTCACGCGTCTGGAACGGCCCCGCGTAAACGCGGTACCACTTGCCCTTTACGCCCAGGTCCAGAAACACGATGAAGACCGGAAACTCGTGGCTTTCGAGGAAGGCAACCTCGTCGCGGGCGCGCACCGAGGTCTGAAAGGAACTGATGTGGATCACGTACCACCCGTGGAAGCGGTGGTCGAGATCTTCCATGACCTGAATGTCGCTCGAATTGACAAGCATGGTCCCGCCCGTCCGCCCGGCGGTATCGGCCGGATTGGCGGGCGCGGGAAGGGGGCGCCGGGGCGGCGCCGACGCCATGGTGGTGTCCGTGGTCGGAACCGTCGAGGTGTCCTGGAGCATCACCATGGTCGACCCGCTCGCGGAAGACGCGGCCAGGGTATCGGGGGTCGTGGCCGACGCGCGCTGCACCGAGTCGGCGGCGGCCGGGTGTCCCCCCTTCTCTCCCGTATCCGTGAGGCCCGGCAGCGAGTGGTCCTGGAGGAACCACCACACCACGAACGCAATCACCAGCAGGCCGAACACCACCATGGCAATGCGCGGCAGCAGCAACGA
>DASRYI010000227.1:0-2694 GCA_035687255.1 Candidatus Krumholzibacteriia bacterium
GCGGGATGCGCGCGCGCGATGCCCGCCAGGCACGCCCGGCCGTAACCGGGTTGCCGCTCGTCCACCACGATGGCGCCGCGCTCGCGCGCCACCGCGGCGGTGTGATCGCGGCTTCCGTTGTCCACAACGATGATTTCATCCACGTGGGCGCGCGGAATCTCGTCGAGCACGAGACCGATGGACGCCTCCTCGTTGCGCGCCGGCATCACAATGCTCACGCGCAAACGGCTCACGCGGTCTCCCGGCCGCGCGCGACTCCCGCGAGCAGCAATGCATAGAACGGAACGTATTCGAGCGCCAGCCACCCCGAGGGCAGCATCCAGGCGCCCGTCGCATTGTACGTATTCCACACCAGGTACGAGAGCATCACCAGTCCGCTGAAGGCAATCCACGCGCGGTTGCGAAACAGGCACAGCAGCGGCATGAGCGATATCATGTACCACGGATACACCGTGGGCGACACCAGCAACATGCACGCGGTCACCAGATACAGATAGCGCGCCAGGTCGCGTTCGCGAAACGCGGCCGCCACGGCGAATGCGATCCCGGCGCCGGCCAGCAGCCGTCGCACCATCATCTGATCGCCGAGAAACCGCGAGAGCGCCAGAAAGGGCGGTCCGTTGAACCGCCAGTTCTCCGAGTATTCGCGCAGGCTGTAGAAGAGGCGTCCGCCCGCGTGCGCGAAGGGAAGATAACCCGCGACCACCACCGCGGCGATCACCGCCAGAATCAGCAGCTGACGCCGTCGCGCCAGCCACGGCATCATGGATGCGGCAAAATACTTGGACAACACGGCGGCACCCAGCAGCACACCCGCGGAAACACGCCGCTTGCCTTCCCACAGATCCAGTCCCAGCACCAGCAGCAACGCCACCAGCGCATCCACGTGTCCGGAATGCGCCGTCTCCACGATCACCAGCGGATTCCACGCAAACATCGCGGCGTACGCTGCGGGCAGATTCCGCCGCTTCAACAGACGAAACAGGACCAGCACCGTTGCCAGGTTGAAGAGCGAGAACAGAACCTTGAGCGTCGTCACCCCGGGGTGAAGCCATGCGCCCAGCGCAAACACGCCCTGCGCCAGCGGCGGATAGATGGTGGGCATGTGCGGGTGGCTCACGAACGGGTAGTCGGAATTGCGCAGTCCGGCCAGGGTGGTGTCGTTGGGAGCCACGGCAAACGGGTTGTATCCGTGGAGAATGACGTGGCCTTCCCACGCGTAACGGTACACATCAGTGGAAAGATCGGGCCGCGCCGGAATCAGCAGCGCGTGGGCGACGGCGCACACTGCCAGCAACAGCACCGGCGATACCACCGCCGCGCGGGCGTGCAGTACCACGCGCACCGATACCAGATAGGCGGCGAAAGCCACTCCGTAGCAGAGGAGAAAACGCGCCACATGCGCATGCGGAGACGGGAGCAGGCCGATGGCTGCCGTGGAAATCAGCAGCAGCACCGCGGCGGCGGCGAGCACGAGGCGGCCGCGCGTCATGTCAGCGACGCGTGTGCGCCACGGACAACCCGAAGACGTACACGTAGCCGGTCACGAACAGGCCGAGGTACGGCAGCGCTGCCCATTCGCCGATCCAGGCGATCATGCCGAAGCCGGCCACCATGTAGGCGCTGAGAAGGAGTTCGACGAACAACGTGGGTTTGCGCGCGGAGCGGTAGAGTTTTCCCTTCCAGCGGTCACGGAACGATTCGATGCGGTACTTGGCGGTGCGCACAAACGGGGTCTCGTGACCGACCAGCGCCTCCATAACCGCGCCGGCGTTGTTGATGCACATCCCCACACCGATCGCGAGAATGAACGGAAGGTCGCGCAGGCGGGGTTTCCAGTTGCGCGCCAGTTCGCGCTGTGCCATGCCGTAGAACACAAACACCGACGCGGTGGTGAGTCCGAACACAACCGCCTCGACGGCGAAGGGACCGCGCGCCAGTGTCCTCGCCCGCATGATCACCGCGAACGGCATCATGAGCGAAAGCAGCACCAGCAGCGGATAACTGAGATTGGCGCTGAGATGAAACGTCGCCTCCAGCTTCACGTGCAACGGAATGTCGCTTCTCCACAACCGTGGCAGCAGTTTCTTCCCCACCTGGATGGACCCCTTGGTCCAGCGATGCTGTTGATTCTTGAACCCGAAGATGTCGACGGGCAGTTCGCTGGGCACCTCCACGCCGGGAAGGAACACAAACCGCCAGCCGCGCAGCTGCGCGCGATACGAAAGATCGAGGTCTTCCGTGAGGGTATCGCCCTGCCAGCCGCCGGCGTCCAGGATGGTGCGTCGGCGCCACACGCCGCCGGTGCCGTTGAAATTGAAGAACCGTCCCGAATAACTGCGCGCGGTGTGTTCGAGCATGAAATGTCCATCGAGCAAGAGCGCCTGCACACGCGTGAGCAAGGAGTAGTCGCGGTTGAGGTATCCCCAGCGCGTCTGCACCATGCCCACACGCGGATCGCTGAACTGCGGAACCGTCTGCTCCAGGAAATCGACGGGAGGAACAAAGTCGGCGTCAAAGACGGCGACCAGATCGCTGTCCACGCGTTCCAGCCCGGCCGCCAGCGCGCCCGCCTTGAATCCGCGGCGATCGTCGCGGCGCAGCACGTCGACAACGGCGCCGCGCGCCCGCAACCATGCGGCTGTCTGCTGCACGACCTCCGCCGTGGCATCGGTGGAATCGTCGAGCACCTGC